>NZ_CP124535.1:903750-1205000 GCF_029953595.1 Fuscovulum ytuae
AGACGGGTTGATGACCATGTGATCCATTTCATCCGAAAATTCCGGGCTGCGCTGATCGGGCACGTTCTTTCCGATTACCGACCGGGTCTGGAAGGTGACCTTGCCATGATCCACGATCTTGGCCGTGAAATCCGGCAGATTCACCCAAATATGCCGCGCGCCGCGTTCCACATCGTGCATCCAGCGCAGCCGTTCCATGGCCACGACGATGGATTTCACCCGCTCTTCCGGCGTGACGTTGATCTCGGCCAGCGTCTCCACATCGGCCTCGCCATCGGCGGTCAGCCCATGATCGATCTGAAAACGCTGCACCGCGGCCTGCACCTCACGATCATAGACCGCTGTCACCGAATGGCGCAGATATCCCATCGCAACCAAACGGTCGCGCAGCCGCACCACATTGGCCCCCTCCGCCCCCGGCTGCAGCGGCGCAAGAGGCAGCGCTTCCCCCCAGCCACCCTTGGCGATCTGGCTTTCGATCTGCAGCTTTTCTTTCATCAGGCGCGCATATTCTGGCGCATCGGGCGGCAACTCGCGCAGCAATTTCTGCGCATCCCCCGCCTCGACCACGGCCAGCAACGCAAGCGGGTCAAGGCGGGTGACCGTGCGATGAATACCCGGATCGGCCTTTTCGGGGTCCAACACCCCCGTCGCCACATCAGACGCATAGGTCAGGAAGGCGCGAGTCATCCGCACCTCTAGCCGCCCGCGATCCCCTTCGGTCACCGCTGCAGCAAAAGCCGCGCGCAATGCCGCCGCATCATACCGCGCTATGGGCAAGCCATGCGCAGCCGCCCCATCCAAGGCGGAAAATAGGGCCGCGCGCCGTGCTGCATCCTGCGGACCCGTCCAAAGCGTGCGATGGTCGCGTGCAGCGTAATAGGACGAAAGCACCTGATCGCCGCCAAGGGCCACAGCCACGGCCTGCGCGAACGGCGCCGGTGCCTCTTGCGCCGCCACAGGTGAAAGGCCAAGGGTCAGCGATAGCACCACCGCGGCCCCAACCTTGCGGCCCCGCGTCCAACCCAAGCCATCACCACGCATCACGAACCTCAAAATTCGTAAAATCCTTGATATCTCGCAATTTGTTCGATTCGAACCGGGGAGTCCATCAGCTTCCCACGGGAAACCATGCCGATGTCGTTACCATGTTCGAAATCCGGCAACCCTAGGGCGAGCGGCCTCCATCCAGCGCACTTGGCCCGTTCAGCGAAAATTTGCCGATTGGGCGCAGACTGCCCTCGAAAGCGTCAATCCACGCTTGGGCGACGAATCGACCTGTGCCATAACTTCGTGGCGCTTGGGGAAAAAGTGGCACGAAAGCTGCTGTGAAAAGGCGGCGACGACTTACCGGGGACAGACGTCAGAATGGCAAATTCGAACGGACTTGGGGTCACGCGGCGGGGATTGCTGGGTGTCTTTGCGGCAACTGTTGTGGCAGCGGCACCGACCTATTCCAACGCCTTCGGCCTTTTGCGCGGGGCGGGCGATATTCGCCGCATCCGCATGTATTCAGGCCGCACGGGCGAAAGCCTTGACACGATCTATTGGATCGAAGGCGAATACATCCCGGAAGTTTTGAAAGAAATCAATCACTTCATGCGCGATTGGCGGTCGAATGACCGCACCAACATCGATGCCCGTACGATCGATATCATGGCGGCGGCGCACAACCTGATGGATGTGTCGGAACCCTATATGCTGCTGTCGGGATATCGCAGCCCGGCGACCAATGCCATGCTCCGGTCCAAATCCCGCGGCGTGGCGCGCAATTCGCTGCACATGAAGGGGCAGGCTGCTGACCTTCGCCTGAAATCCCGCTCGGTCGGCCAGATGGCCCGCGCGGCAGAGGCTTGCGCTTCGGGCGGCGTCGGTCGCTATTCTCGGTCGAACTTTGTCCATATGGATTGCGGCCCTGTGCGCCATTGGGGCGGTTGACCGGTTAGGGCGAAGCGCCTTCCTACGAAGAATGCTCACGCCTTAGATTTTTCACACGAAAGATCCCGAAAAGGCTTAGGCCTCGCTGCTGCTCGGATCGCTCTCGCGCCCGCGGAAACCCATCGCGACAACGAATTTCTCGGAACTGTCCGACCGGCTGGCAGGCGGCTTCACATTCGCCACCTTGCGGAAATTCCGCTTCAGCATCGCCTGCATCTCATTCTCCGCCCCTCCGGCCAGAACCTTGGCCACGAAGGTGCCCCCGTCCTCCAGCACATCGAAGGCAAAGGCCAGCGCAGCCTCGACCAAGGCCACGATGCGCAAATGGTCCGTCGCCTTATGCCCCGAGGCCGCCGCGGCCATGTCGCTCATCACCACATCGGCGCGACCACCAAGCCAGCCCTTGACCTTGTCATCCGCGTCATCCGACAGGAAATCCAACTGGTGCAGCTCTGCCCCCGGGATCGGCTCCACCTCTTGCAAGTCGACGCCCAGCACCGTTCCCACGGGTTTCTTCGGATTCTGCCCCAGCGCATTCACCCGCACCACCGCAACCTGGCACCACCCGCCCGGCGCGCAACCAAGGTCCACGACCCGCGCGCCCGGCTTTAGAAAGCCGTATTTGTCATCCAACTCCAAAATCTTGAAGGCCGCGCGCCCGCGATAGCCTTCCTTCTTGGCCCGCTGCACGTAAGGATCATTCAACTGCCGTTCGAGCCACAGCGTCGAAGACAGCTTCCGCCCCTTCGCCGTCTTCACCCGGACCCGCAATTCGCGCTGACCGCGCCCCGATGTGTTCTTGCCAGTCGTCATGCATAAGGCCCATCTTCCAGAACGCCATCCGCGCTCATCTGTGCATAAAGCAGCCCTTCGCGCAGGCCCCGATCGGCCACCGAAAGGCGATCCGTCGGCCATATCCGCATCAGGGCCTGAAGGATAGCCGCCCCCGACATGATCAAGGCATGCCGGTCCCGCCCGATACGCGGATCGGTACGCCGCCCTTCCGGGCCGAGCTGAAGATATTCCCGGATCACCAGATCGATCTGGTCCGAGGTCATCTGCAACCCGTCCACCTTCGTGCGGTCATAACGGCGCAGATTGAGATAGCTGGCCGCCACCGTCGTGACTGTCCCGCTGGTGCCGATGATCTGAAACCCGTCCCGCGCCTGTTGGGCGTTATAGGGGGAAAAGCTTGCAAGGTTCTCCTCGAAGAACCACGACATCAAAGCAAAGCGCGCGGCGTCATCCTCCACATCACCGAACTGGTCCTTCAGCGTGGCCACCCCAAGCGGCACCGAAATCCAGTCCACCACCCGCGCCGCCTGTTCCCCCTGCGGCTGAAACCCGCGATGCAGCCGCATGATCGACCGCGCGCGTTCTTCTGGCGGCACGGCAGACAGGTCGATCCAGACCAACTCCGTCGATCCGCCTCCGATATCCACGACCAAAAGCTGCTCTGTCCGCGGGCTAACCAGCGGCGCGCAAGAGATGACGGCCAGCCGCGCCTCTTCCTCGGGCGCGATGATTTCCAGCGAGAGCCCTGTTTCGCGCCGCACCTGCCGGATGAATTCTTTCGCGTTACGGGCGCGGCGGCAGGCCTCTGTCGCCACCAACCGCATGCGCCGGACGCCGTGTTTTTCGATCTTTTTCTGGCAGATGCGCAAGGCTTGGACCGTGCGCCCCATGGAGGCGCGCGATAACCGGCCCGAGGCTTCAAGCCCCACACCCAATTGGACAGTCTTTGAAAAACTGTCCACAACCTGAAACTGACTGCCCTTCGGTTGGGCAATCAGCATCCGGCAACTGTTCGTGCCAAGGTCGAGCGCCGCATAAAGCGTGCCCGCCCCCAGCGGAAAGGAGGGCGACGGTTCGACCGCAGGCGACACGCCCTCGGGCGCAGCCTTGCGCTGCGGGATCGCGTCCGCCCTCCGGGGACGCTCGGGCGTCATAACCGCCCTCCATCTGTGGTTGACCCGATGGTAGCCGCCTTTCACCCCCCAAGGCAAGCACAGGTGACAGTCCGATGACGCTTTCGCATCGCCTCATGATTTGCATGAAAACTTTTCAGGCCGTTTTCCCACCGCCCCCGTCGCAGGCGTGGCGCATTTGCGCTATCTCCGCTTGGCCGGAAGGCCGGGTCGCCTTCCGCGCGCACCATGTCGAAAACCGACATCGGCTGTCGGGGATCGGCGCTATCAACGGGGTCAACACAACGCGAGGGAATCGAATGCCCGAAGTCACCATCGTCTATTGGCGCGACATCCCAGCCCAGGTCATCGTGGGCAAGGGGCGGCGTGGGTCCAAGGTGCAACTGACGGAACGGTTCGAACAGGCCATCGACCGCTGCGCCATGAAAGTGGGCGCGCGCGACACCGACAGCTACCTCGCCGAATGGCGCAAAGCCGCACCGTATGAAGTTGAGGGTGATCAGGACGAGATCGCCAAGACCGAAGCGGCGCGGCTGGAAGCCGAATACGACACCGCGCGCCTCAAAGCGCTGATTGACGCCGAGGGTTGGGCGAAAGCCTGACACCATGACCCTGAGGGAGAGCCTGATGGCCCTGTTCAACTTCCGTCGCGAAGCCACTGCCCCTGTCGCCACTGCGCCCTCCGAGTTGGAGGCCTTCCTCAAGGGCTTCTCCATCGAGGTGATGCCGCGCACCGCCGAAAAGGTGGAAAACCTCCGCGATATCCTGCCCGAAGGCACCCGCGTCTACATCGCCCATATCGATGGCACCCCGATCGAAGACATGGTCGCCACCGCCAAGCGCCTGAATGCCGAAGGCTTCCCCGTGATGCCGCATTTCCCGGCGCGCATCATCAAGGACAAAGCCACGCTTCAGGATTGGGTCGCCCGCTACAAGGGCGAGGCGGATGTGAAGCAGGGCCTCATCCTTGCCGGGGGCGTGGCACAGCCCGTGGGCGATTTCCACACCTCCATGCAGCTTCTGGAATCGGGTGCCTTTGACGGGTTCGAACGTCTGCATGTGGCGGGCCACCCCGAGGGCAACAAGGATATCGATCCCGATGGGTCGGACCGCATGGTGATGGAAGCTGCGCGCTGGAAATCCGCCTTCGCCGAACGCACCGATGCCAAGATGGCCATGGCCACCCAGTTCTGCTTTGAGGCCGACCCCGTCATCGCTTGGGTGGATCGGCTCAAGACGGAAGGGATCGCCCTGCCCGTCCATATCGGCGTCGCAGGCCCCGCAAAACTCCAGACGCTGATCAAATTCGCCATCGCCTGCGGCGTCGGCCCGTCCCTGCGCGTCCTGCAAAAGCGGGCGATGGATGTGACCAAGCTTCTGCTGCCCTATGAACCCACCGAATTCGTGGGGGCGCTGGCGGCGCACAAGGCCAAGAACCCGGATTTCGGGATCGAATCCGTCCACTTCTTCCCCCTCGGCGGCATCAAGACCAATGCCACCTGGACCACCGAAAACGGCGGCGCCTCGGGCCGTCCGGCCAACGCTTGAAAAAAGGTTCCCCGATGACCCGTACCGTCCTCGAATCCAAAACGAAAACCGTCATCATCGGCTTTGATGAACCCTTCTGCGTAATCGGTGAACGCATCAACCCGACAGGCCGCAAGAAACTTGCCGCCGAACTTGAAGCCGGGAATTACGACACCGTCATCAAGGACGCGTTGGAACAGGTCGCCTGTGGCGCAACCGTGCTCGACGTGAACTCTGGTGCCGTCTTCACCAACAAGATGGCCGAAGACCCGCGCTATGCCGACAACAACTTTGTCGAACCCCCGCTGATGAAGGCGCTGATCGAAATCGTTCAGCAAACGGTCGACGTGCCGCTTTGCATCGACTCGTCGGTCCCCGCCGCACTGGAGGCAGGCCTTGCCGCCTGCGAAGGCCGTCCCCTGCTGAACTCGGTCACGGGTGAGGAAGAGCGCCTCGAACTCGTCCTGCCGCTGGTCAAGAAGTACAACGTCCCCGTCGTCGCCATCTCGAACGATGACACCGGCATCTCGCCCGACCCGGATGTCCGCTTTGCCGTGGCCAAGAAGATCGTCGAACGCGCCGCCGATTTCGGCATCCCGGCACATGACATCGTGGTCGATCCGCTGGTCATGCCGGTTGGTGCCATGGCCTCGGCCGGTCAGCAGGTCTTTGCCCTTGTCCGCCGCCTGCGTGACGAACTGGGCGTCAACACCACCTGCGGTGCGTCGAATATCAGCTTTGGCCTGCCGCACCGCCACGGGATCAACGGGGCCTTCCTGCCCATGGCCATCGGCGCAGGCATGACCAGCGCCATCATGAACCCGGTGCGTCAGCAGGAAATGGAAGCGATCCGCGCTGCAAACTTCCTGATGAATCACGATCCGAACGGCGGCGAATGGATTCGTTTTGCCAAAGTGCTTGAAGCCGTCGAAGGCGGGCTGAGCTTTGCCGAAGCCTCCGCCGCCGCCTCGCAGGCCGCCAGTGGCCGCCGTGGCGGCCGCCGCGCCCGCGCCTGAGGACCCCCCATCAGAAGAAAGGCCCTGCCATCCGGCAGGGCCTTTTGCTTTTCCGAAAAGGGCGCGCCCTTATTCGATCACGGTCACGCTGGCCATGTAATCAGGTGCATCCACTGCGCCATTCGCGGCCTGATCGCCCTTCTTGATCGCATCCACCACATCCATCCCCGACACGACATGGCCGACAACGGTATATTGCCCGTCCAGATGAGGTGCAGGGGCGAACATGATGAAGAACTGGCTGTTCGCGCTGTTGGGGTTCATCGACCGCGCCATGCCCACAACGCCCCGATCAAAGGGCATCGAGGAAAACTCAGCCGCCAGATCGGGCATGGCCGACCCGCCCATCCCCGCCATCGACAGATCGCCGCCCTGTCTGCCAAATTCCACATCGCCCGTTTGGGCCATGAACCCGTCGATTACCCGATGGAACACGACGCCGTCATAAGCCCCATCTTTGGCAAGTTGGGTGATCTGGGCCACATGGTTCGGCGCCACATCCGAGGCCATGTCGATCACGACAGTCCCCGTCACAGACCCCGCCACCTCGATCACCAGATTCGGACCCGGCCCATCGACCACATCCTGCGCCACAGCGCTTTGGCTCAGGGCAAAGCCGCCAACCACAGCCAAACCAACGGCAAACAGCCCGGCAACAATGACGCGATCAGAGAACATCGGCCGCCACCCTTACCGTGATCATGCGATCGGGAGTCGCTGGCGGCTCGCCCCGCGTGATCTTGTCCACATGCGCCATCCCCGAAATCACGCGGCCATAGACCGTGTATTGCCCATTCAGGAAATGGTTGTCGGTGAAGTTGATGAAGAACTGGCTGTTGGCGCTGTTCGGATTGGCCGACCGCGCCGCACCCAAGGTGCCGCGATCATGCGGGATACGGCTGAACTCCGCCGGAAGATCGTCATAGGACGACCCACCCGTTCCCGCACGACGCAGGTTGAAATCCTTCTCCATATTCCCGTTTTCCACGTCGCCCGTCTGCGCCATGAAGCCGTCGATCACACGGTGGAAGGCCACATTGTCATAGGCCTTTTCGCGGGCCAGAACCTTCATGCGCTCGCAATGTTTCGGGGCGATATCGGTAAGAAGCTCGATCACCACTTCGCCGTCCTTCAGCGTCAGGATGATCGTGTTTTCGGGATCCTTGATGTCGGCCATAGGGCTGTCCTTCCGGTTTTGTCTGGCCGGGAACCTACTGTTGCAAGGGCGGCAAGGGAAGGGCGAATGGCATTCCCCCCCTGCGGCACGGTTGACGGGCGGGCCGAAGCGGCGGAAAGAGGGGCACGACCCCGGTGATGGAGGCAGCAATGGGCTGGAAGACGCTTGATGACGTGGCACTCGCAGGAAAGACCGTGCTTTTGCGCGTCGATATCAACGTGCCGATGGAGGCAGGCCGCGTCACCGACGCGACCCGTATCGAAAAGATCGTGCCCACCGTGGAAGACATCATCGCCCGTGGTGGCAAGCCCGTGCTGCTGGCCCATTTCGACCGCCCAAAAGGCAAAATCGTGCCTGAGATGAGCCTGCGCCATGTCCAGCCCGCCCTTGCCGCCGCCTTGTCGCGCAAGGTGGTCTTCGGCGAAGATTGCATTGGCGCACCTGCCCAAGCGGCCATAGCGGCGGCGGAACTCGGCGATGTCGTCCTTCTGGAAAATACCCGTTTCCACGCGGGTGAAGAAAAGAATGACCCCGCCTTGGCCGCCGATCTGGCTGCGCTGGGCGATATCTATGTCAACGATGCCTTTTCCGCCGCGCACCGCGCCCATGCCTCAACCGCCGGAATCGCGCACCTTCTGCCTGCCGCCGCAGGTCGGTTGATGGAGGCCGAACTCAAGGCCCTTGATGCCGCCCTCGGCACTCCGGTCCGGCCCGTCGTGGCCGTTGTTGGTGGGGCCAAGGTGTCGACCAAGCTCGACCTTCTTGGCAACCTTGTCACCAAGGTCGATCACCTCGTGATCGGCGGCGGCATGGCCAATACCTTCCTCGTCGCCCAAGGGGTTGAGGTCGGCAAGTCGCTCGCCGAACGCGACATGGCCGACACCGCGCGCGAAATTCTGGGCAAGGCCAAGGCCGCAGGCTGCACCATCCACCTGCCCGTCGATGTCGTGGTCGCCCGCGAATTCAAGGCCGGTGCCGCCAGCGAAACCGTCGCCGCCACCGCCTGCCCTGCCGATGCCATGATCCTTGATGCAGGCCCCGCCACCGTCGCCGCCCTGACGGCAGTGTTCGAGGCGTCCAAGACCCTCATCTGGAACGGCCCCCTCGGTGCCTTCGAAATCACCCCCTTCGACGCCGCCACCAATGCCGCCGCCAAGGTGGCCGCTGCGCTGACCCGAGCGGGCAAGCTCGTCTCCGTCGCGGGCGGGGGCGATACGGTTGCCGCCCTCAATGCCGCAGGTGCCGCCGCCGACTTCACCTTCATCTCCACCGCAGGCGGGGCCTTCCTCGAATGGATGGAAGGCAAGGAATTGCCCGGCGTATCGGCCCTGATGCAATGACCCGGAAAAAAGCGCAGCCACCCACCATCTGGTTGCGCTAACCTGTTTGTAATGCCCGCTCCGCTTGCCTAAAGCGGAAAAAACCCGTGTTCCGACCCAAAGGGATGACCGATCATGCGCGCCACCAAGACCGTCCAGAAGATCCTAAGCCAATACGAAGGCGAAACCCCCGGCGTGAAGGCGAATCTCGCCCGCATGCTGATGGAGGGGAAGCTGGGCGGAACCGGCAAGATGATCATTCTTCCGGTCGATCAGGGCTTTGAACACGGCCCGGCCCGGTCCTTTGCGGTGAATGCGGCAGGCTATGACCCGCATTACCACTATCAACTCGCCATCGACGCAGGCCTTTCCGCTTATGCCGCGCCGCTTGCCAACCTCGAAGCAGGGGCCGACACCTTCGCCGGCCAGATCCCAACGATCCTCAAGATGAACCACGCCAATAGCCTGATGTCGAACACGGCGGGCAAGAATCAGGCGGTGGTCGCCTCGGTGCAGGATGCGCTGCGGCTTGGCTGCTCGGCCATCGGTTTCACGATCTATCCGGGGTCCGACATGGCGCTGGATATGTATGAAGAGATCAAGGAACTCCGCGCCGAAGCCGCCGCCTGCGGCATCGCCACGGTGATCTGGTCCTATCCGCGCGGCGAGGCGCTGTCGAAGGAAGGTGAAACCGCCTTCGACGTCACCGCCTATGCCGCCCATATCGCCGCCATGCTGGGCGCGCATATCATCAAGGTCAAACTGCCGACCGACCATCTGGAACAGGACGAGGCGAAGAAAGTCTATCTGAAACAGCAGATCGACGGATCGACCATGGCCGCCCGCGTGCGCCACATCGTCGACGCCTGCTTTGCGGGCCGTCGCATCGTCGTCTTCTCCGGCGGTGCAGCCAAGGGCGAGGATGCGGTCTATGACGACGCCCGCGCCATCCGCGACGGCGGCGGCAACGGCTCGATCATCGGCAGGAACAGCTTCCAGCGCCCGCGCGCCGATGCGCTGGCCATGCTCGCCAAGCTGATCGATATCTACAAAGGGCGCGGCTGAACCCTCCCTTCACGCAGGACAAAGGCCGCGCCCGCAAGCGCGGCCTTTGTCTATGCTGTGGCACGGATGCCCCATCTGCCGCGTCGCGTTATGGCATCTGCTTCGCTTCCCCTTGGTCCAGCTGGGCCTTTGCGGTTAACTATCGCAAAGCCCCCTTCAGAGGGGCAACTGAGGCAAAGCAGATGAACCCATCCTCCACGCGCCCCTCTCTTGGCGCTATGGTCTATGTCCTGATCGCCTGCACATTGGGCAGCTATTTCACCTTTGCTGCCGTGCAGGGGGATTACGGTGTTTTCCGTCAGGTCGAAATCGCCGCCGAAAAAGACGGCCTGCGCGCCGAACGCGACCGCCTTGCCACCGAACTTGCCGAAATGCAGAACCGCACCAAGCGGCTGTCGGATGATTTCCTCGACATCGATCTTCTGGATGAACAGGCCCGCAGCGTGCTGGGCTATGTCCGCGCCGACGAGATCGTGATCCAGTAAACCAGGGCCGGAACGGCCCTGCCCTCCCGATCAACCCTTTCCTCTGCTGCATGGCAGCCATGCGCCGCCCCCATTCCGGGGCGGCGTTTTTGCTTTGACCCAACAATCCCCGATGGCGTATAGGTCGTTTAACGTTGAACTACTTTTGCAGCCTGCCAGGGGAGGACACCGCCGATGGCCGCGAAGAAGCCAGCCGATCGACCGAACGTGTCGAAGGAAGACCTTCTGAAATACTACCGCGAGATGCTTCTCATCCGCCGCTTCGAAGAAAAGGCGGGCCAGCTTTATGGCATGGGCCTGATCGGCGGTTTTTGCCACCTCTATATCGGGCAAGAGGCCGTCGTCGTCGGCCTTGAGGCCGCTTCGAAGGAAGGCGACAAGCGCATCACGTCATACCGTGATCATGGGCATATGCTCGCCTGCGGGATGGATGCCAAAGGTGTCATGGCCGAACTGACAGGCCGCATCGGTGGCTATTCCAAAGGCAAGGGCGGCTCCATGCACATGTTCTCGAAAGAGCGCCACTTCTACGGCGGCCACGGGATCGTGGGCGCGCAGGTCCCGCTCGGCGCGGGTCTTGCCTTTGCCGACAAATACCTTGGCAATGACAACGTCACCTTCGCCTATTTCGGCGACGGTGCCGCCAATCAGGGCCAAGTCTACGAAACCTACAACATGGCCGAGCTTTGGTCGCTTCCCGTGATCTTCGTGATCGAGAACAACCAATACGCCATGGGCACAAGCGTGAAGCGCTCCACCAAATCCACCACCCTCTTCGGTCGTGGCCTTGCCTATGGCATCCCGGGCGAACAGGTCGATGGGATGGATGTGCTGGCGGTCAAGGCTGCGGGCGAAAAGGCCGTGGCGCACTGCCGGGCGGGCAACGGCCCCTATATCCTTGAAATGATGACCTATCGCTATCGCGGCCATTCCATGTCCGACCCGGCGAAGTATCGGACCCGGGAAGAGGTGGAAAAGATGCGAAGCGAGAAAGACGCCATCGAACATGTGCGCGATCTTCTCCTGCAAGGCGGCCTTGCCTCGGATGACGACCTCAAGGCCATCGACAAGGAAATCAAGGCGCTTGTGAACGAAAGCGCCGAATTCGCCAAAGACAGCCCAGAGCCTCCGCTGGAAGAGCTCTGGACCGATATCTACGCGTAAGGGGGGACCAACACATGGCAACACAAGTTCTGATGCCCGCGCTTTCCCCGACGATGGAGGAGGGCACCTTGGCCAAATGGCTGGTCAAGGAAGGCGATACCGTCAAATCCGGCCAGATCATCGCCGAGATTGAAACCGACAAGGCCACGATGGAATTCGAGGCCGTCGATGAAGGGATCATCGGGAAACTGCTGGTCGCCGAAGGCACTGCCAGCGTGAAGGTGAATACGCCGATCGCCGTTCTGGTCGAAGAAGGCGAATCCGCGGACGCGGCCCCTGCGCCCGCCGCCGCACCTGCAACCGCAGCCGCGGCCTCCCCTGTCGCCGCACAGGCCGCCGCCCCGTCCGCCCCCATCGCCGCACCCACCGCCGCACAGGGCTGGCCCCATTCCGACCTGCCCGAAGGCGTGCCGACCAAGACCATGACAGTGCGTGAGGCCTTGCGCGAGGCGATGGCCGAAGAGATGCGCGCCGATCCATCGGTCTTCCTGATGGGCGAAGAGGTTGGCGAATATCAAGGTGCCTACAAGATTTCCCAAGGGCTCTTGGATGAATTCGGTGCCCGCCGCGTGGTCGATACGCCCATCACCGAACATGGCTTTGCCGGTATCGCCGTCGGCGCAAGCTGGGGCGGATTGCGGCCCATCGTCGAATTCATGACCTTCAACTTCGCGATGCAGGCCATCGACCATATCATCAACTCTGCCGCCAAAACGCTCTACATGTCCGGCGGTCAGATGGGCAGCCCGATGGTCTTCCGTGGCCCGAACGGCGCCGCCGCACGCGTCGCGGCCCAGCACAGCCAAGACTACGCCGCATGGTATGCCGCCATCCCCGGCATCAAGGTCGCCATGCCCTATTCGGCGGCTGATGCGAAGGGCCTCTTGAAGACCGCGATCCGCGATCCGAACCCGGTCATCTTCCTTGAAAACGAAATCCTCTATGGCCGCTCTTTCGAAGTCCCGGCCGAGGGCGATTTCACCATCCCCTTCGGCAAGGCCTCGATCCTGCGCGCGGGCAGCGATGTCACCATCGTCTCCTTCGGCATCGGCCTGACCTATGCGCTGCAAGCCGCTGACGAACTGGCGAAAGACGGCATCAGCGCCGAGGTGATCAACCTCCGCACCCTGCGCCCCATCGACTATGACACAGTGCTGGCTTCCGTGATGAAGACCAACCGCTGCGTCACGGTCGAGGAAGGCTTCCCCGTCGGCTCCATCGGCAACCATATCGCCGCCACCATCATGCAGCGCGCCTTCGATCACCTCGACGCGCCGGTGGTGAACTGCACAGGGAAAGACGTGCCGATGCCCTATGCCGCAAACCTCGAAAAGCTCGCGCTCACGACGACCGCCGAAGTGGTCGCCGCCGTCAAATCCGTCTGCTACCGGTAAGGGAGGGGAACATGGCAACCGAAATCCTGATGCCCGCCCTCTCTCCGACGATGGAGGAAGGCACGCTTGCGAAATGGCTGGTCAAGGAAGGCGACACCGTCACATCCGGCCAAATCCTCGCCGAGATTGAAACCGACAAGGCCACGATGGAATTCGAGGCCGTGGATGAAGGCATCGTTGGCCGCATCCTCGTGACTGAGGGCACCGCAGGCGTAAAGGTCAACACCCCCATCGCGGTTCTGGTGGAGGAAGGCGAATCCGCCGATGCCGCTCCTGCCCCGGCCAAGGCGGCAGCCCCTGCCACGGCAGCCGCTCCTGCTGCCGCACCGGTCGCAGCCGCCGCCCCGGCCCCCGCCGCGCCCAAGGTTGGCGGTGCGCGCGTCTTCGCCTCGCCGCTGGCCCGTCGCATCGCGGCGGAAAAGGGCATCGACCTGACGCAAGTGCAAGGCTCCGGCCCGCATGGCCGTATCGTGAAGGCTGATGTCGAAGGCGCGAAACCCGCCGCAGCCCCTGCCCCGGTCGCGGCCCCTGCCGCAGCTTCCGCCCCGGCAGCAGCCCCCGCCGCAATGCCCACGGGCCCGGCTGCGGAAACCGTGCTGAAGATGTATCAGGGCCGGGCCTTCACCGAAGTGCCGCTTGATGGCATGCGCCGCACCATCGCCGCACGTCTGACCGAGGCCAAGCAGACCATCCCGCATTTCTACCTGCGGCGTGAGGTGCGTCTCGATGCCCTGATGGCCTTCCGCGAACAGCTGAACAAGCAGCTTGAAACCCGCGGCGTGAAACTGTCGGTCAACGACTTCATCATCAAGGCCTGCGCGCTTGCGCTTCAGGCTGTGCCCGATGCCAATGCCGTCTGGGCGGGCGACCGGATGCTGAAGCTGAAACCGTCGGACGTGGCCGTGGCCGTCGCTGTGGAAGGGGGCCTCTTCACCCCCGTCCTCAAGGATGCCGATCAAAAGTCGCTCTCGACCTTGTCGGCCGAAATGAAAGACCTCGCCACGCGCGCCAAGACGAAGAAACTCGCCCCCCATGAATATCAGGGCGGCAGCTTCGCCATCTCGAACCTCGGCATGATGGGGATCGAGAATTTCGATGCCGTCATCAACCCGCCCCATGGCGCGATCCTTGCCGTAGGTGCCGGGATCAAAAAGCCGGTGGTCATGAAGGATGGCAGCATCGGCGTGGCCACGGTCATGTCCATGACGCTTTCTGTCGATCACCGCGTCATCGACGGCGCGCTTGGTGCGCAACTTATGCAGGCCATCGTGGACAATTTGGAAAACCCGATGGCCATGCTGGCCTAAGCCGGGTCTGGAAATGAAAAAGCCCCCGGAAGCAACCGCTTCCGGGGGCTTTTCTATTCACACTATCAGTCGCAGTTAACGCAACCCGTCAGCTTGTGATCCATCGACACAGCGGGCTGCGAACAGCCCGCCTCGCCCACAATCTTGGCCGGAACCCCGGCCACCGTCTTCATCGGCGGAATGTCTTGCAACACCACAGACCCCGCCGCGATGCGCGAGCAATTGCCGATCGTGATATTCCCCAGAACCTTCGCCCCCGCCCCGATCAGCACGCCATTGCCGATCTTCGGGTGACGGTCGCCATCTTCCTTGCCCGTGCCGCCCAGCGTCACGGAATGCAGCATCGACACATTGTCGCCCACCACCGCCGTCTCGCCGATCACGATGGAATGGGCGTGGTCGATCATCAGACCCTTGCCCACCCGCGCCGCCGGATGGATGTCCACGCCGAACACCTCAGACACCCGCATCTGCACGAAATAGGCAAGGTCCTTGCGGCCCTGCGTCCACAGCCAATGCCCGATCCGATAGGCCTGCACCGCCTGATAGCCCTTGAAGAACAGGATGGGCTGGATGAACCGATGGCAGGCCGGATCACGGTCATAGACCGCCATCAGGTCCGCCCGCGCCGACGCCCCCAATTCCGGGTCGCTGTCATAGGCGCGATCCGCAATCTCGCGCAGGATCTGCTCGCTCATCTCGCCGGACGCCAGCTTCAGCGAAAACCGATAAGCCAGCGCGCGTTCCATGCTGGAATGGTGCAGAAGGCTCGAATGGATCAACCCACCCAAAAGCGGCTCGGCCGCAATCGCCTCGCGCGCCTCGTCGCAGACTCGCGACCAGACCGGATCAACCGTGGTGACTTTCGCCTTCACTTCGGCCATGACGCGCCCTCCATCGTTCAGCAACGCCATATCATATAGGCACGCCGCTGGACAGGCCAACCATCGTCTCGCCTTCCACCGCGCCAGCGCCAAGGACGCAGCACCCAGCGCCGTCAATGCCGCCCTGTCCAAACCAACCGGAAACACCCCCGGACCCAACCGCGACATCAGGCTGCCATTGCCCCAATCGGGATGCATCCGCCCCATACGTCGGGCGAAACGATGCGCTGCATGCGCCTCGGCGATGCGGCTCTCCACCTCGGCCTCGGTCAGGCCTCCGATCCGCGCGGCCAAGGCCAGAACATCCCCGATCAGCACCCGCCGCATCAGGGCAGCTCCAGCACCCGGAACGGCCCCGGACCAAAGGCCTGCGACAGCTGCGCCACCGCGACCCGCAGTCCCGGCCCATCCTCCAGAAGCCACGCCGCAGGATAGGCCCATTCCGGCACCTGCACCTCCAGCTGCCGAACAAGATCGCCGCCACGCCAGACCTGCACCAGATAGGCCTCGCGCTCCTCGCCCAAAGGCACATCGACCGAGGCCCAGCTATCCCCGTCGATCCGTGTCCGCCTGATCCATGTCAGCAGCAGGCCTTCTGCCGTCGCCCTCGCCCGCAGATGCGCCACGGCATAGGGTCGCAAGCCCAACCCCGCAAAGGCCAGCCGCTGCTCCACCGCATCGGCATCCTCCACCCCACGCAGCGCCGATCCGACGCGCCACACCCGCTCCAACCCACGCGCCGCCAAGGGCATTTCAAGCTGCGCCTCCGCCCCCGACATGATGACAACCCGGCTTCCGGCAGGCCAAAAGGCGGGCATCGCCGCCTCCGTCCCCGCCTGCCCCCGCAGGCGCGTGGAAAGGGCCCATGTCTCCGGCCCCACCATCTCGGCCCCGGCGAATTGAAACAGTTCCCATCCGTCCACACGCCCATCGCCGATGGCCGCCAGATTGGCCCCGTTCAGCACCGCATCGGGCGCGCGCCCCGCGACCTGCCCGCCGGACAGCCGCACCACAAGGGGGGCACCGCGATCCCACAATCCGCTTTGCGCAGCGGCCATCGCATTCTGGCTTTCCCCCATCACCGCCGCCGCCCCAAGGATACGGTTCAGGTCAAAGCTTTCCCCATCCAGCGAAGACCATGCCGCAACCCGGATCGGCCAAGGATCGGCCGCCACTGCAAGATGCGGCGCATGCGCGACCTCATCCCCCGACATCAATGGCAGGTCCATGAACACCGCTTCCACCGGGACATCCGGCACGAAAGGCGTCACTCGGCTGCCCAGCCCACCGTCCGGCCCCGGCAGGTAAAGGCCGCGCTCCACTCGCACCGCCTCTACCTTCAACGCCTCGCCCTGTTCCATCCGGTCGATCCGCCAGCGCTGCCCGGCCAGCGCCACCACATCGCCCACGCCCAGATCGATGCGCGACCGGGGCAGCACGAATTCCGCCACCTCGCGCCCCACCCGCACCTCAGACAGCCAGCGCTCCGCCATATGGCGCGCCTCATCCGGCAACAGGGCGACAGGCGTCTCCTGATCCATCGTCGGGGCTCCGGCATCGCTGCTGCGCTTTGCCTCCACCACCAGCCGTTGATAGTCTCCCTCGGCATCGGCATGGGTCAGTCGCAGCCGCGCTGTGGCCTCTGCCTCTGCCGCGCGGCGCAGGGTCAGATCGCCATCCTCATCCGCAACCAACCGCGCCTTATCCAGAACGGCGGCCACCTTCGCGCTGCGCGACCGGAACTGGATGACACCCTCCCGCTCCAACGCATCCACCCCTCCCGCCAGCAAAAGCGGCTGCATGGCCGAACGCGCCGTCCCCACATCGGTCAATGTATAGCCCCGCACCAGGCCATGCATTCCCGTCACATCCGGCATCGCCATTCCAGCCCGCTCCATGATCTCGCAGATCACGGCATCCATGGGCTGGGCCGTCGCCCGCCCGTTCAGCCAATGGCCAAGCTGATAGTTCGGCCCATCCGTCCACACATCCGACCGCAACGGAAAGGCCGGATAGGGCCGCGCATCCCAGGCCCAAAGATAGGCATGCCCCATATCCACCATCCGCCCCCCATAAAGCGGCGATATGGGATTGGCGTCCGCTTCGGCCCAATGGGCATTGAAGGCGCGCACATATTGCATCTGGATCAGATCGTCGCGCTGCCCGCTTGATGCCCGCGGCACCGCCGATTCCGACGAGGCGGGGTCGTAGAACAGGTTGGGCTGGTTCGTTCCCCGGTCAATCGCCGGACAGCCATATTCATCGGCCCAGGCCGCATCGAATTGCGGCCCCCGCAGGCTTTCGGGATCATGCGCAGAAACCACCTGCGCCAAGGCCCCATTCGGCCAGACCAGCCGCTTGCGCCCGGCCTCCCATGCGGGCCTGCGGTCGGGCGGCGCGCAATTCATGATCCCGCTTTCGCCAAAGATCATCACCTCGCGCACCTGATCGACCGTCTCACCCACCAAGGCCACACGCCGCGCGCGGCCCGGATCGGCGGGGCCTGCGCCCTCGACCTGCCCGCGCACCCATTCCGCCCCGGCGCGCGTCTTGCCCGCGCCACGCCCCCCCATGATCACCCATGTCCGCCACGCGCCATCCGGCGCGATCTGATGCGGCAGCGCCCAGAATTCGAACAGCCAAGGCAGCGCCAGAAAGGCCGCCTCGCTCAACCCGTGCAGAAACTCATTCACCATTTCCGGCGTCGCGGAGGCGAGCCAGACGGCGCCCGATCTCAACCCGCGCAGCATCGAGGTCGAGGGCACGCCCTCCGACGACACCGGCCACTTCGTTGCGAAGCCTGTCAACTCTCACCCTCTCTTCTAGAACAACCCCAAGGGCCATCTGCAATTCGATCACGGCCCGCCGTGCCCGCCCCGCGCCATCCCCATGGTTCGCCATCACCCCGGCCAAAGCCGTGGCCAGATCCCGCGCGGCCCGGTCCATCACCCCCAGCGCGTGGTCCAGCGCCTCGGTGCCCTGCCGTCCGGCGGCCCGCCCATCTCGTTCCTGCATTGAACGGCCCGCCCCCTGTCACCCCGAACGGCGGAAAAGGAAAAGCGGCGCCGGGGTTACCCCCGTGCCGCTTGCCCACCTGTGCCATCATGCAACAATCTATACGCCGGACCGCGCGCCAGGTCAAGCTTTTTCCCCATTGGTATCAAAGGCTTACCGCGCGCACCGTTAACCGCGCATTAACCATTCGGCCAAGCCGCAGGATCAATCCTGCACGCCCGACGCCTCTGCCTCACCCCGTTCCCGCTCAATCGCGCGCCAGCGGGCGACGTTTTCGTTATGCTCGGCCAGCGTGCGCGCAAAGGCATGCCCGCCCGTGCCATCGGCCACGAAGTAAAGGTAATCGCTCTCCTCCGGGTCCAGCGCCGCAGCGATGGACAACCGCCCCGGATTGGCAATCGGCGTCGGCGGCAGGCCGTCGATCACATAGGTGTTCCACGGCGTCTCCCGCCGCAGCTCGCTCTGCCGCAGCCCGCGCCCCAGCACACCCTCGCCCCGCGTCACCCCATAAATCACCGTCGGGTCCGTCTGCAGCCGCATCCCCTGCTCCAGCCGGTTCACAAAGACCGCCGACACGCGCCGCCGTTCCTCTGGCACGCTCGTTTCCTTTTCGATGATCGACGCCATGATCAACGCCTCTTCCGGCGTGTCATAGGGCAACCCCTCCACCCGGTTCGCCCAAAGCTCGGCCAAGGTCGCCGCCTGCCGCTCGGCCATCAGGGCCAACAAGGCCGCCCGATCCGCGCCCCGCGTCACCTCATAGCTGTCGGGCGCCAGCGTCCCTTCGGGTGGCACTTCGGCAATCTCGCCCGACATGAACTCTGCCCGCCGCAGCGCATCCACCACCTGCCAGCTTGTCACCCCTTCGGCCAGCGTCACCCGCCAGCGGATATCATCCGCCTCGGCCACCGCCACATATTCCGCAGGTGCCGCCTCGGTTGCCGGATCAAAGGCCACCACTTCCACATAGCGGTTCGTCGCCGGGTCCAACTGGCGCAGCACCACCTCGGCCCGCGCGACCGAGATGCGGAAATTCACCTCGCGCCCGCAGGTCGATTGCCCGCCCACCGTGATCGCCTCCAGAACCTGCGCCATGCTTGCCCCCGGCAGCACGAGGTAGGACCCGAATTTCAGATCATCCGCCTTGCCCGAATAATCCGCCCCGATGCGGAAGATGCGCGCATCGCTCACCGCGCCCTGCTCTTCCAAGGCGCGGCTGACGGCGGACAAGGAATCCCCCCGCTCCACCCGGAAACAGATCGCCTGCTCCAAAGGCCCCGGCCCGCCGAACTGCTCCCGCCCCCAGGCCAGCAGCCCCGCCGCCAGCACCAAGACAACGATGAACAGCGTCAGCGCATTCGACGCGATGGACCGCCACATCAGCCCGCCACCCGCCCCAGCACAAGGCTGGCATTCGTCCCGCCAAAACCAAACGAGTTGGACAGCGCCACGTCGATCTTCCGCTTGACCGCCGCATTCGGCGCAAGGTCCAGCTTCGGCTGAACCGCCGGATTATCCAGATTGATCGTCGGCGGTGCCACCTGATCGCGGATCGCCAGCACGCAGAAAATCGCCTCCACCGCGCCCGCAGCCCCCAACAGATGCCCGATGCTCGACTTCGTCGAAGACATCGTCGCCCCCGCCGCCGCATCGCCCAACAACCGCTCCACCGCGCCCAGTTCGATCGTATCCGCCATGGTGCTGGTGCCATGGGCGTTGATGTAATCCACCTGATCCGGCCGCAGCCCCGCCCGCTTCAACGCGGCAGACATCGACCGGAAGCCACCATCGCCATCCTCAGAGGGCGCGGTGATGTGATAGGCATCGCCCGACAGGCCATAGCCCAGCACCTCGGCATAAATCTTCGCCCCGCGCGCCTTGGCATGTTCGTATTCCTCAAGGACGACAACCCCCGCCCCCTCGCCCATCACGAACCCGTCGCGATCCGCATCATAGGGGCGCGATGCCTTGGTCGGGTCATCCGCCCGCTTCGTCGACAGCGCCTTGCAGGCATTGAACCCGGCAATCCCGATCTCGCTGATCGGGCTTTCCGCCCCGCCTGCCACCATCACATCGGCATCGCCCCATTGGATCAGCCGCGCCGCATCCCCGATGGCATGCGCCCCGGTCGAACAGGCCGTCACCACCGCATGGTTCGGCCCCTTAAAGCCAAAGCGGATCGACACCTGCCCCGAAATCAGGTTGATCAGCGCGCCGGGAATAAAGAAGGGCGACACGCGCTTGGGCCCCTTCTCCTTGATCAGGACCGCCGTTTCCGCAATCGAGGTCAACCCCCCGATCCCCGACCCGATCATCACGCCCGTCCGCAAACGGCCCTCTTCCTCCTCGGGCATCCAGCCCGAATCCCGCACCGCCTGCTCCGCCGCCGCCATCCCATACAGGATGAAATCATCCACCTTCCGGCGGTCTTTCGGCTCCATCCAGTCATCCGGATTAAAGGTGCCGTCCGTGCCATCGCCAAAAGGAATCTCGCAGGCATATTGCGTGACGACATTCGACGCATCAAAGCGCGTGATCGGCCCCGCACCCGACTTCCCGGCCAGCAAGCGGCTCCAGGTCTCTTCGACCCCGCAAGCCAAAGGCGTGACCATCCCCAGACCCGTGACTACGACCCGACGCATGCCGCCCCTCCGCGCGATGAAAGCTTTCCGCAGGGGTGATACACGGGGGGGCAGGCCCGTGCAACACGGGCCCTCTCTTAGAAGGGGGTCGCTTGCCAAGTCCCGCCACCCCCGACAGACTGTTGCGATGCCGATCCGCCCCGCCCGCCCTGATGAAGCTGCCGCCCTCACCGCGCTTGCCATCCGTTCCAAGGCGCATTGGGGCTATGATGCCACCTTCATGGCGCTTGCAGCGCCGCATCTGGCCATTCCCCCCGACCTTTTTGCTGCGGGCCGTGTCTGGGTCTCCCATGACGGCGACCCCCGCCCCCTCGGCGTGATGGCGCTAAGCTTACCCGATGCAACAGGCCTGATCGATCTCGCCCTCCTCTTCGTCGATCCCCCCGCGATGGGCCAAGGCCACGGCACGGCGCTGTTGCAGCACGCACGCCTCACCGCAAGGGCCGAGGGCGCGCACCGCCTGCGCGTTCTGTCAGACCCCAACGCCGCCGCCTTCTACCGATCGCAAGGCGCGGTTCAGATCGGCACCGCCCCCTCCGACGCCATCCCCGGCCGCCGCCTCCCGCTGCTGGAGTGGAGGCTGTCCTAAAGCGGCACAGTCCCACACACCTTACCGTCGGCCGAATCCCACCCCGCCAAAAAGACCCGCCCGCGCCACACGTGGCACCCTTGCATCATCCGCGCATCAACCGCCGCGCAGCATCAAGCTCACAACCCACGTCCCCCTGACACAGAAGGCCCTTTCGTCCCTTCCATCCGCCCCCCCCTGCATTTTCTGATTAAGGATATCCGTGCGAAAGGCGCCCCACGCGTCATGACGGGCAGACAGCCCCCCGTCCCCGCCGCCATCCACGCCGCGCATCACCGCTCGAAAGAGCCGTTCACAATTCCCCGGTCGGCCTTACGCCAACCCATAACTTACACTTATGCATAACCCGCACTACCATAACGCGCACCACCCGCAGGTTATCCTTAACGCCCCGAAAACCCACCGCGCGTGGCCACAGTTTGCGGCACAGAAGACGGCACAAAACAGGGCACAGTCCCTGTCCAGCCCCGCCCCCGGATTAACCTGCCGTCACAAGCGCTTGCCAAGAGACGCAAAAGAAAACGGGCACCCCTTGCGGGACGCCCGTCATAGCAGTCCTGATGCGTGGATCAGGCGGCTTCCGAGATGAACTTCACCGCATCGCCGAAGGTCTGGATGGTCTCGGCCGCGTCATCCGGGATCTCGATCCCGAACTCTTCCTCGAAAGCCATGACCAGCTCGACCGTATCAAGCGAATCCGCGCCCAGGTCATCGATGAACGAGGCGTTCTCGGTCACCTTGTCCTCTTCGACGCCCAGATGCTCGACGACGATCTTCTTCACGCGTGCAGCGATGTCGCTCATGTCTCTTCCTCTTTTCCGTGGCGGGCGCGCCCGTCCCTTGTCCCTACCCCGAAGGGCACCTTCCCCGCCATTTCGGGCGGGTCGGCCGGGTTTCGCCCGGGCCTTTCGCCGCGCCTATACCAAGGGCGTTCCCGCAAGGCAAACGCTTTCCATGGCGCTTTGGCGCGCACGATCCTTAGACCATGTCCATCCCGCCATTCACATGCAAGGTGGCACCGGTCACATAGGCCGCTTCCTGCGATGCCAGATACAGCACCGCCGCCGCAATCTCTTCCGGAGCGCCCATCCGCCCCGCCGGCACGGCGGTCAGGATACGCGCCTTTTGCTCTTCGTTCAGCTTGTCGGTCATGGCTGTGGCGATGAAGCCCGGTGCCACCACGTTCACGGTGATCCCCCGGCTCGCCACTTCTGCGGCCAGCGATTTCGACAGGCCCAGAAGACCGGCCTTGGCCGCCGAATAATTGACCTGCCCGCCATTCCCGGTGGTGCCGACCACCGACCCGATATTCACGATCCGCCCCCAGCGGGCCTTCATCATCCCCCGCACGGCGGCCCGGCACAGCCGGAAGGTCGCGGTCAGGTTCACGTCCAGAACGCTCGCCCAATCCTCGTCCGACATCCGCATCACAAGGCCATCCCGCGTGATTCCGGCATTGTTTACAAGGACATCCACTGACCCCATCGCCTCGGCGGCCCGCTTCACCAAACCCTCGACCTCTTCCGCGACCGACAGGTTGCACGGCAGGACATGCGCACGGCTCCCCAGTTCGGCGGCCAGCGCCTCCAAGGGCTCCACCCGTGTGCCAGAAAGCCCGACCGTGGCGCCGGCTGCGTGCAGCGCCCGCGCGATCTCGGCCCCGATCCCCCCCGAAGCGCCGGTGACCAGCGCCGCCTTCCCCGTCAGATCGAACATCGTCCGCCCTCTCACCAAATTCCCGCGCGCTCTCCTAGCAGCATCCCGCCCGCCGCGCCACCCGTCACGCCCGCCCCGCCAACATGGCGCGCGCCTCCGCCTCTTCCGCCGCCACATGCCCTGCTGCCTCTGCGGCAAAGGCCGCATCCGTTACGGCAACCAGACGGAATTCCTCCCACCACAGCGCCATCTCCGGCGTATAGAAACCCGCCTTGCGGAAATATGCCTCATGCGCCGCCTGCCAGAAGGCCAGCGATCCATCGCCCTCGCCCTCCAGCGCGGCGAAATCCGCATCAACCTCGTCAAACCGCCGCCGCCCGACAGCCACCGTCTCGATCACCGCCACGGCCCGCCCGCCGGCCATCACCGCCCAGCGCATCCCCGGTTCGGTCGGGTTCTCTTCCCGTCCATCCCAGACCGTCGCGCGCTTGCGCCCCGCAATCACCAGCGCCGCCAGCCGCTCCTGCATCCCCTCGGACCCAAAGGCAAGGCAAGGCAATACCCCGAACCCCTCGACCTCAACGCTGTCGCCATCCATGTTCTGCCTCCAAATTTCCCGCAGGGAAAAGCGCCGCCCCTTCGCGTCGCCGCGGGGGCCGCGCAGGCCCCCGGACCCGAGCCGGAGCGCATGCAAAGGCGAAAGGATAGGCGTGCCGCGGCACGCGGCTCCGCTTTGCAGCCCGATCAGCCCTTCACCGCCGCCACATCCTCAGGCGTGCCCACCGCGCGCAAGGTGACCTCACCCGAAACGATCCGCTTGATCATCCCAGACAGCGCCTTCCCCGCGCCAATCTCCCAGAATTCACCGACCCCCGCGCCTTCCATCCAGATCACGGATTCGCGCCAACGCACCGATCCCGTCACCTGCGCGACCAACAGATCGCGGATGCGGTCCGGTTCCGTCACCGCCTCGGCCCGCACATTCACCACCACCGGCACCGCAGGCTTTTCGACCACCACAGCGGCCAGCGCCTCGGCCATCACCCGCGCCGCAGGCTGCATCAGCGCGCAATGGAAAGGCGCGCTCACCGGCAGCAGCAGCGCCCGTTTCGCCCCCTTGGCCTTGGCGATCTCCACTGCCCGCTCCACCGCCGCCTTATGGCCCGAAACCACAACCTGCGCGGGGTCATTGTCATTGGCCGCCTGACAAACCTCGCCCTGCGCGGCCTCTGCCGCCACCGCCACCGCCGCCTCGAAATCAAGGCCAAGCAGCGCCGCCATCGCCCCCACGCCCACCGGCACCGCCTCTTGCATCGCGCGCCCCCTGATGCGCAACAGCCGCGCCGTGTCCGAAAGGCTCAACGCCCCCGCCGCGCACAACGCCGAATATTCCCCAAGGCTGTGGCCGGCGACAAAGGCCGCATGCGACGCCACCGTGATCCCTTCCGCCTCCAGTGCCCGCAGCGCCGCGATCGAGGTGGCCATCAGCGCAGGCTGGGCATTCTGCGTCAGCGTCAATTCGGCAATATCGCCCTCCCAGATCAGCGCTGAAAGCTTTTCGCCCAGCGCCGCATCCACCTCGTCAAAGACGGCCCGCGCCGCAGGATAGGCCTCGGCCAAGGCCCGCCCCATCCCGATGGTCTGCGCCCCCTGCCCCGGAAACACGAATGCACGGCTCATCGCCCGCCCTCCCTGATCGTTCGGCCCACCCGGCCCCCGGCCCGCTTACCCAAAGCGCCCCGTCGGTGCAATAACTGCGGAGCGGCCCAAAGCTGGCACAATCTCTGCAGGCATCTCAACCAACGGTAAATCAAATGCCGCTATCGTCGTTATGAGCATTGACGGCCGGGCCCAACAGTCGGCCGCCCTCCAGCCCATGTAAGGTTACCATGAAAGACGTGTCCAACGCCGAAATGCCGCTTGAAGCAGAGCATGGCTCCCTCCCTGTCACAGTGCCCCCAGAAACGCATCTTCAGTCCAAATCCGGCCCGGGCGGCGGTTTGGAAATCGCCGTCATCAAGGATATCGCGGTCGAAGTGGGGACGCTCTCCGTCTCGCTCGCCGATGTGTCAGGCGCGGTCGACGATGTCGACAAACTTATGCATAGCCAGGTGGAAACCCTGCGCGACCTGCGCGGCCTGTCGGAATCTCTGGCCCGCGGCAATGACGCCATCCGCGATGCCGCCCGCAGCGCGCTTGCCGCCACGGTTGAGGCGCGCAATACCGTCGCCTCCGGTCAAACACGCATTGACGCAGCCCTCACCGATGTCACCGCACTTGCCAATCAGGTGGCCCTTTTCGGCGAAAGGATCGAGGCGCTTACCACCGCACTGACCAAGGTCGCCCGCGCCGCTGGCGATATCGACGCCATCGCCCGCACCACCAACCTCCTCGCCCTCAACGCCTCGATCGAGGCGGCGCGTGCCGGTGCCGCCGGACGCGGCTTCATGGTCGTCGCGCAAGAGGTCAAACAGCTTTCCGGTCGCACGCAAGAGGCCACGCGGACAATCGAAGGCAACCTTGCCGACCTGACCCGCGAAATCACCGCCTTCGCCGACTCCGGTCGCGCCGCCGCTGACCGCGCCGCCAAGGTCCGGCGCGAGGCGGATCATGTCTCGCGCGTGATGACCGATATTGACGCAGCCGTCCTCGCCATCGCCGACCGTCAGGATCAGATCACCGAAACGACCGAAACCGCCACTGGCCTTGTTGCCGCGACCGAAGATGGGTTCCATGGCATCGGCGCAGGCGTGACGCAGGCCGCAGGCCGCCTATCCGCCGCCAAGGGCAGCCTTGGCGACCTCGTCAATGCCAGCGAACGCCTGGTGTCATCGACCGCGCGCCTAGGCGTGGAAACCGTGGACACACCATATATCGAGGCCGTTCGCAGCGCCGCCGCCGAAATCTCCGCCACCTTCACGGCCGAGGTTGAGGCAGGCCGTGTCTCCCTCCGCGATCTTTTCGATCACGGCTATCGCCCCATCCCCGGCACCGATCCCGCGCAGATCATGGCCGCCTTCACCCCGGTGACCGACCGACTGCTTCCCGCGATTCAAGAACCGCTGCTGAACCTCTCCCCGGCCGTCGTCTTTTGCGCGGCGGTGGATGTGAATGGCTACCTGCCCACCCATAACCGCAAATTCTCGCAACCGCAGCGCGCGGGCGACCCCACATGGAACGCTGCCAATTGCCGCAACCGCCGGATCTTTAACGATCGCGTGGGTCTTGCCGCAGGCCGCAACACCAAACCCTTCCTGCTCCAATCCTACCGCCGCGACATGGGCGGCGGCACCTTTGCCCTGATGAAGGATGTCTCGGCCCCGATCTTCGTGCAGGGCCGCCACTGGGGCGGCCTGCGGCTGGCCTATCGCGTCTGACGTCGGATCACGGGGGGGCGCATCCCAGTACCGTCCCCCCCCTTTCGCCCTCTTGCCGCCTTCCCCCCGCCATGCCACACCGACAACATGGCCCTGCACCATCACCCCCGCCTGCGCCGCGTGATCTACGCCACCAGCTTCGAAGCCGGCGGCGTGCTGCTCTCCACAATCCTCCTGCTCCTGATGGCAGAAACCACTGCGGGCAGCAGCCTCGTCTTCTCCGTCCTTGCTTCCACCGTCGCCATGCTTTGGAACGTCACCTTCAACGCGGGGTTTGAGGCATGGGAAGCCCGCCAATCCGTCAAAGGCCGCAGCCTTGCCCGCCGCACGGCGCATGCCCTCCTCTTCGAGGCAGGGCTTGTCCTCTTCTTGCTGCCTCTCACGATGTGGTGGTTCTCCGTCACCCTCCTTCAGGCCCTGTCTTACGAAGCCGCCCTCATCATCGCCTTCCTGATCTACACTTGGGCCTTCACATGGGTCTTCGACCGCCTCTTCGGCCTGCCCGCCTCCGCGCGCTAGGCCGTTTTCCGACATGTGACCACCACGAAGGCCGGTAAAGATTTCGCGCCTCGCGGGCAGCGCCCGCAAAATTCTGTGTCAGAATTTTCCGCGATTTCTGCGCCAGAAATCGCCCGCCCCACTCCCCCGCGAACCCTTGCACTCCTGCGCCCTTTCTGTATAAGGCCGCATCCTTTCCGCATTCACACGAACCGGCGCAGCCTCTCGTGGACGGGCAGCGGAAAGGCCAAACGCCCGCCCTATGAAATGCGCCTTGTCAGAACTGGAGTGCACATGGCTCTTTACGAGCATGTCTTCATCGCGCGCCAAGACCTTTCCAACGCGCAGGCCGAAGGCCTTATCGAACATTTCTCCACGGTTCTCGCAGACAATGGCGGCAAGGTCGTCGAGTCGGAGTACTGGGGCGTCAAGACGATGGCCTACAAGATCAACAAGAACCGCAAGGGCCATTACGCTTTCCTGCGTTCCGATGCCCCCTCTGCCGCCGTGCAAGAGATGGAGCGTCTGATGCGCCTGCATGACGATGTCATGCGCGTGCTGACCATCAAGGTCGAAAAGCACAGCGAAGGCCCCTCGGTCCAAATGCAAAAGCGTGACGACCGCGACCGTGGCGAACGGTCCGAAGGCGGCTTTGGCGGTGGCGAACGCCGCGAACGCAGCTTCGGCGACCGTCCGGAACGCACGGGCGACCGTGGCGGCTTCCGTCGTTGATCAGGCCCAGGAAAGGACCATAAACCATGGCGAACAAACCGTTTTTCCGCCGCCGCAAGGTCTGCCCCTTCTCGGGCGACAATGCTCCTGCGATCGACTACAAGGACGTCCGTCTCCTGCAGCGCTACATTTCCGAGCGTGGCAAGATCGTTCCGTCCCGCATCACCGCCGTCTCGGCAAAGAAGCAGCGTGAACTGGCGCAGGCGATCAAGCGCGCCCGCTTCCTCGCGCTCCTTCCCTACGCCGTGAAGTAAGGAGAGACCCACATGCAAGTCATCCTCCTTCAGCGCGTGGCCAAACTTGGCCAGATGGGCGAAGTCGTGAACGTCAAGGACGGCTACGCCCGCAACTTCCTCCTGCCGCAGGGCAAGGCGCTCCGCGCCAATGAGGCGAACATCAAATCCTTCGAGGCCAAAAAGGCCCAGCTCGAGGCCCAAAACCTCGAGACCAAGAAGGAAGCCGATGCCGTCGCAACCAAGCTCGACGGTCAGGCCTTCGTGGTGATTCGTTCTGCCTCCGACGCGGGCGCGCTTTACGGCTCTGTCACCACCCGTGACGCCGCCGATGCCGCCACCGCCGCAGGCTTCACCGTGAACCGCGCGCAGGTCGTGCTGGACCGTCCGATCAAGGATCTGGGCCTGCACAGCGTCAGCGTCGTGCTGCACCCCGAAGTGACCGTCCGTATCACTCTGAACGTGGCCCGTTCGACCGAAGAGGCCGAACTGCAAGCCTCGGGCAAGTCGATCCAGGAACTGGCGGCAGAAGCCGATGCCGCAGCCGATTTCGAAATCGCCGAACTTTTCGACGATATCGGCGGTGCGGCCTCCGAAGACGCGTAAGCGTCCTTCGACATCAAACCAATAGAAACCGCGCAGGGCAACCTGCGCGGTTTTTCTGTTATTCAAGTCTGCACAACAAACACGAGCTGTTGTTGGACATAGTCCTTGGCGGGAAACGACATGCCTTGGACACCACCACAAATCGTTTGTTGCCCATCGTAGGATGGACCGACACAGCCACCTCGCCCATGCCGTCGTTCTGGACCCGATCTCTTCTCTCTGGGAAGAACAGATCGCCGCGATTTCCGGGGCGCCCCCGCGCGAGGATAGGAGCGGCCGCGTCAATTGGTCTGACGTCATTTCTAATCCGCGTCCTTGCCGAAGACGGTCCAGATGACCCGCCCAATACGTGGAAGGATGCACGCTCTCGCGGCCCGAATTGGCAGATGCGTTTTGACGCCAGCCTCCCCCGCATGCCCTCAACGGCAGCCCGTCTCGCCGCGCTCTGACTGCCACCTACGACATGCCCATGTCGCCCGCACAGCAGCCCTCGCCGCCGCACGGCCCTAGCTTGCAGGAATGACCTCCACCATCGCCCAGCCCCTCCCCGGCCAGACCGCGAAAGGCATCGCCTTCCTCGTCGCGGGCATCGCCGTCTTTTCCATTCAGGACCTGATCCTGAAACTGCTCTCCGGGGCCTATCCGCTGCATCAGGCGATGCTGTTGCGCTCGCTCACCGCGATCCCCTTCCTGCTGATCCTCGTGCATTGGGAAGGCGGGCTGCGCAGCCTTTTCACCCCCGGCACGCGCGCCATGATCTGGCGCGGTGTGGTGATGTTTCTTGCCTATACCTGCTATTACCTTGCCCTCGCGGCCCTGCCGATGGCCACCACGGTGGCGCTTTATTTCTCGGCCCCGCTGTTCATCACGATCCTGTCGGTCTTCTTTCTGGCCGAAAAGGTCGGACCCCGCCGCTGGATCGCCCTGATGGCGGGTTTCGCGGGCGTTCTGATCATGGTCCGCCCCGGCAGCGCGCTCTTTGACTGGGCGGCGCTGCTGCCCGTCCTTGCCGGCCTCACCTATGCCATCTCAATGATCGCCGCACGGCGTCTGGGCAGCACCGAAACCGCCTCCGCCCTGGCCTTCTGGGGCAATGGGGTTTTCCTCCTCGGCGCGCTGATCCTGTCCGCGATCTTCGGCCCCGGCGCATGGGAGGGCGACGCCCACCCCTCCCTCGCCTTCCTTCTGCGCGGCTGGGTCATGCCGTCGGGCTATGACCTGATGCTGATGATGGCCTGTGGCGTCATCGCCGCCGTGGGCCTTACACTGCTGACACAGGCCTATCGCGTGGCCGAAGCCTCGGTCGTGACCCCATTTGAATATACCGGCCTTATCTGGTCGGTGATCTATGGCTGGGTGTTCTGGCAGGATTGGCCCAATGGCAGCGATTGGGCTGGCATCGCCATCATCGTGGGTGCGGGTCTCTACATCCTCTGGCGCGAGTCCCTGAAAAAGTAAAAGGGCCGGGGTATCGCCCCGGCCCTTCCCGCCTTCCCGAAACGGGAAAACCTTACATTTCGTCCAGCGCCTCGATGGCCTTCTGCAACTCGTCCTTGGCAACCTCCTTCTCGGTCACCTTGGCGCCTGCCACGATGTGATCAACGACCTTGTCTTCAAAGATCGGCGCGCGCAGCTGCTGCTGCACCTGCTGGTTCTTCTGAACGAATTCGAAATAGGCGCGCTCCTGCCCCGGATAGTTGCGGGCCTGCGCCAGCACGGCCTGCGTCATTTCCGCATCCGTCACCGTCACTTCGGCCTTGCGGCCAATCTCGGCCAGCAGCAGGCCCAGACGCACCCGACGCTCGGCCAGCGTTTTATGCTCGTCCGTCGGTTCGATATTGCCGTGGTTGTGGCCGTGCTCATGCGGGTTTTCCTCATGCCACAGCTGATGCGCGATCTGCGCGGCTTCCGCCTCAACCAGACGCGCGGGCAGGTCGAACTTCACCATCCCGTCCAGCTGATCCAGAAGCGCCCGCTTCATCACGGCGCGCGACGCGCCCTTGTATTCCGATTCCAGACGCTCGGCGATCTGGCCCTTCAGCGCGGCAAGGTCTTCCGCCCCGTATTTCTTGGCCAATTCGTCATCGATCTCAGCCGGCTTCGGTTCTTTCACCGCTTTCACGGTGCAGGCAAAGACAGCGGCCTTCCCGGCCAGATGCTTGGCACCATATTCCTCGGGGAAGGTCACATTGACCGAAACCTCGTCGCCCACCTTGGCACCGACCAACTGATCCTCGAAACCGGGGATAAAGGAATTGGAGCCGAGGACGAGCGGATAATCCTCCGCCGAGCCACCCTCGAACAGCTCGCCATCGACCGACCCTTTGAAGTCGATCACGATCTGGTCGCCATCCTTGGCCTTCGCGCCCTTCTTGCGGTCTTCGAAATTCTTGGCATTGCCCGCAAGATTGGCCAGCGCCTCTTCGATATCGGCGTCAGCCGCCTTCACGACCAGCTTTTCCAGCACGATCTTGCCCGAATCCAGATCCGGGATCGGCGGCAGCGCCTCATAGGACATCTCAACGATGACATCCTTGCCCTCGGCCCAGGTTTCGCCATCGACCATCTTCACTTCGGGTTGCAGCGCGGGGCGATCACCGGTCTTGTCAAAGTGATCCTTCATCGCGCCGTCAATGGCATCCTGCATCGCATCGCCCAGCAGACGCTGCCCGAACTGCTTTTTCAGAATCGCCAGCGGCACCTTGCCCTTGCGGAAACCCTTCATCTCGATCTCGGGCTGCGCCTCGACCAGCTTTTCCTGCACTTTCGCGTCCAGCTCGGCCGCCGTCACCGTGATGGTGTAGGCGCGCTTCAGACCTTCGTTCAGGGTCTCGGTGACCTGCATTCTTTCGTCCTTCTCATCTCATCCCTGGTGCGGGCGAAGGGACTTGAACCCCCACGCCGTAAGGCGCCGGAACCTAAATCCGGTGCGTCTGCCAATTCCGCCACGCCCGCAAACTGCCCAAAACGCGCCCGTCCGTCCCCTCAGGTCCGGCCCGCACGCGCCCTGAAAATTCCGCGCCCTTCTAGCAAAGCCCCAAGGGGGATGCGAGAGGAAAATGCCAGCGAAATCTGACGCAGATTTCGAGCCGTTTCCTGACACAGGAAACGGACCCCGCGCCACCGCCCCAAAGCGGAATTTGCGACAAATTCCGACGCGATTTTTGTGCCAAAAATCGCCCCCTTAAAGCCCCAGCCGCCGAAAGACATTCGGCAGGATGTCGGGCAGGTCCTCGGCAATCAGCCCCGGCCCGAAGTCCAGCGCGCATTCCACATGCAGCCACGCGCCCGCGCAGGCCGCATCGAAAGGGGAATACCCCCGCGCCATCAGCCCGGCGATGAACCCCGCCAGCACATCGCCCGCCCCTGCCGTCGCCAGCCAGGGCGCCGCCCGATCATAGGCCGCCGCATGCACCGCGCATCGCCCATCCGGCGCGGCAATCACCGTATCTGCCCCCTTGAACAGGATCACACAGCCCGCCCGCACCGCAGCCTCGCGCGTCGCATCCACCTTGGAATAGGCAGGCCCCGCCACCGCAGGGGTGGCCAGTCGCTCCGCAATATCGGGGAAAAGCCGCGCAAACTCCCCGCCATGCGGCGTCAGCACGCAAGCGCCATGCAGCGCCCCGAACAGGTCCCCATCCCGAGCAAGGATCGTCAGCGCATCCGCATCCAGAACCAAACCGCGTCCTGGGCCGGACCCGGAACCTCCCACAACATCCTCACCGCCGCTGGCCACGTGGCCCCCGATCCCCAGCGCTGCAGCCACCAATCCCGCCTCCCGCGCCCCGGTCCCCAGCCCCGGCCCAAGGCACAAAGCCCTGATCCGCCCATCCTCGAGCACCCGCGCCAGATCAGCCCCCTCCTCCACAACCCGCAACATAACGGCATCCAGCCGCGCCGCGTTCTCGACCAAGGCCTCCCCCGGACAGCCCACACTCACCAGCCCCGCCCCCATCCGCAACGCCCCCCGCGCCGCCAGCCGCGCCGCGCCACCACGACCAGAAGCGCCGCCAAGAACGAAGGCATGACCATAAAGGAACTTGTGCCCACCGCCCTTCCCCAGCCCAAGACCTGGCGCAGTGATCTCGACCACATCCCCGCCCCCGGCACCTTCAAGCCCGATATCGACGACCCGCACCACACCACAGAAATGCGGCCCCTCTGCTAGAACATGCCCGCGCTTGCGCGCATGGAAGGTCACCGTCAGGTCGCAGGGCAGACGGCACCCCAAACTCCGCCCGCTATCGGCGCAAAGCCCAGACGGCACATCCACCGCCACCCAACGCGGAATTGCCCCGCGCGCATCCCACCCGAGCGACACCTTTTCCTGAATATCCACAAGTTGGTCATCCAACAGCCGCGACAGTCCCGTGCCAAACAGCGCGTCGACAAACAAATCCGGCCCAAAGGCAGCAAGCGACGCGTCAGCGCCCCGCAACGCCGACAGGGGCCGAACCTCCCCCATCTCCACCCACCGCCCGTAATTCACCCGTGCATCCGCAGGCATCCGCTCTGGGTCGCCGTGAAGGAAAACCTCCACCTCCCATCCCCATTCCTTCAACAGCCGCGCCACCACGAACCCGTCGCCGCCATTGTTGCCCGGCCCGCACAGCACCACCGCCCGGAAAGACCCCGCCCGCAAATCCGGCCATTCCGCAAAGATCGCCTCCACCACGCCCCGCCCGGCGCGTTCCATCAGCGCCAGCCCGGTCACCGCGCCGCCGGCAATCGCGGCGGCTTCGATGGCGCGCATTTGAGCAGAGGTAAGCAATTCGGTCATTTTCCCGCCCATTTCGTTCGCAAATCGCCCAAACGAGCGTCAGATTGCTTAAAATTTAATCACAATACTCCGAAACCCGTGGCGAAGCGTCTCATCCAAACGGCCTGCAATTGTCGCCCCCATGCGAACATGGTGAGAGGTCATTGGCAAGCCACGCGGGGGGAGAGTCGGCCCATGAAAAAGATCGAGGCGATCATCAAGCCGTTCAAGCTGGACGAGGTGAAGGAAGCCCTTCAGGAAGCCGGCATTCAGGGCCTCTCCGTCACCGAGGTCAAAGGCTTCGGCCGCCAGAAGGGCCATACGGAACTTTACCGTGGCGCCGAATATGTCGTCGACTTCCTGCCCAAGGTGAAGATCGAGGTCGTCCTTACCGACGACATGGTCGACGCCGCCGTCGAGGCGATCGTTTCCGCAGCCCGCACCGACAAGATCGGCGACGGCAAGATCTTCGTCTCGCCCATCGAACAAGCGATCCGCATCCGCACCGGTGAAACCGGCGACGACGCCGTCTAAGGGCGCGGTCACACGAATACCCGCCCGCATCCGCGCGGGCAGGCCACTGCAACACACCAACCGAAAGGCATCATGATGAGCGCAGTTAAGAATGCTCTGAAGCTGATGAAGGACGAGGAGGTCGAATATGTCGACATCCGCTTCACCGACCCGAAGGGCAAGCTTCAGCACGTCACCCTCGTGGCCGACCTCGTGGATGAGGACTTCTTCGAAGAAGGCTTCATGTTCGACGGCTCGTCCATCGCTGGCTGGAAGTCGATCGACCAGTCCGACATGAAGCTCATCCCCGATGCGGGTTCGGTCTATATCGACCCGTTCTATGCCGAAAAGACGATGTGCGTGCATTGCAACGTCGTCGAACCCGATACGGGCGAGGCTTATAGCCGTGACCCGCGCGGCACCGCCGCCAAGGCCGAGGCCTATCTGAAATCCTCCGGCATCGGCGATGCGGCCTATTTCGGCCCCGAGGCCGAATTCTTCATCTTCGACGACGTGCGCTATTCCGTGTCGCCGAACAAGGTGGCCTACCAGATCGACGCCGAAGCCGCCGCTTGGAACACCGACACCGTCATGGAAGGGGGCAACCTCGCCCACCGCGCCAATTTCAAAGGCGGCTACTTCCCGGTGAACCCGATCGATGAGGCGCAGGATATCCGCGGCGAGATGCTCTCGACGATGAAGCGGATGGGCATGAAGGTGGACAAGCACCACCACGAAGTGGCCACCTGCCAGCACGAACTCGGCATGATCTTCGGTGGGCTGACCCAGCAGGCCGACAACATCCAGAAATACAAATACGTCATCCACAACGTTGCGGCCGCCTATGGCAAGACCGTGACCTTCATGCCCAAGCCCATCAAGGGCGACAACGGCTCGGGGATGCACGTCAACATGTCGATCTGGAAGGACGGCAAGCCGCTCTTCGCGGGCGACAAATATGCCGACCTCTCGCAAGAAGCGCTCTATTTCATCGGCGGCATCCTGAAGCATGCCAAGGCGCTGAACGCGATCACCAACCCCTCGACCAACAGCTACAAGCGTCTGATCCCCGGCTTCGAAGCCCCGGTTCTGCGCGCCTATTCCGCCCGCAACCGCTCGGGCTGCGTCCGTATTCCGTGGACGGAATCGCCCAAGGCCAAGCGCGTCGAGGCTCGCTTCCCCGATCCGTCGGCCAACCCCTATCTGGCCTTCTCGGCGCTGCTGATGGCTGGTCTTGACGGCATCAAGAACAAGATCGATCCGGGTCCGGCTTCGGACAAGGACCTTTACGATCTGCCGCCGGAAGAACTGGCCGCCATCCCCACCGTCTGCGGGTCGCTCCGCGAGGCGCTGGAAGAGTTGGAAAAGGACCACGAATTCCTGCTCGCAGGCGACGTGTTCACCAAGGACCAGCTGGAAGGCTACATGGCGCTCAAGTGGGAAGAGGTCTACGCCTTCGAACACACACCGCATCCGGTGGAATACCAGATGTATTACAGCTGCTGATCCCCGGATTGGCCGCCACAATCATCGCAAAAGGGCCGCAATCTGCGGCCCTTTACTTTTTTCCGACATAGTGGGGGGGCGACGAACGGGCGGTTTCTTGACATTAACGAACACTAAATCGCTCTCAGATCCCAACAAATACAGGTATTGCCGCGAACCGGTCCACAGAAAGGCCAAATTATGGACACGATTCGGTGTTTGCCTTCCCCAAACAACAGGGGAATGCTGCCATGCTTGATTGCGATGCCTCTTTCGTTTCGGTGCCCGAGTTTGCCTCGATCCGTCGCTCCCTCCCCGCCAGTCTGATGGGCGCAACCGCCCTGCGCGACGGGCGGCAGGACGCCGTCGCCAAATCCGGGTCCAGCCCCGTTCATAAGGCAGAACGGCAGAATGGCGAAACCTTTACCGCCGCCATGCAACCGGCCTTCTTCGACCATCTTCCCACCAGCGATCTGCCGCCGATCCCAGTGCCGCCGCTGGCCGACCTGCGCGCCGAGGCAGCCCGCAATTTCACCTCGCCCGCCGCCCCGGCAGAGGCCGAGGCCACCCCTGACCTGTCCATTCCAGATGCCACAGCAGATGCCGAGGCACGCCCCGTCACGCCGCGCCGCCCGCTCCGCTTCACCGCCGCCCGCAGCACGGATGAGGCAACCCCTGTCTCGCTCCCCAGCTTTGACCTTTTCGAAGGCGTCTTTGAAGACAGCGTGCTTGACGGGCCGAATGTCGACCCGCGCCTGCAACGCAGCCGCGCCCGCGCCCTTGCCCGTCTTGCTGCGATAGAGGCAACGCTTTCCCCCGTGGAACGCAACCTCTGGCACGATGATGCGCCCGAAGCCGTGGCCCCGGCCCCGACAGTGCAGCCCGACGCAGGCCCCCAAACCGCCCCGACCATGGCCGCGCTTGACACCGTGGTCACCCGTGGCGAGGGCGTGCCCATGCCGCGCCGCCCCGTGCGCCATCTGACGCCATCGGATGCCAACCGCACGCCGCGCCCTGCCCCGCAGATCCAAGACCCGCTGCGCGACCGCCTCCGCGACCTGCGCGACATCCTTTACACCCCCAGCCCTGACGAGGCAGAGGCCACCGCCGTCGCCAAACCGGCGCGGAAGCCGATCCATGCCATGGCGCTGGCGCTGCTCTTGCCTTTGCTTGCCCTTGCCTCCGCCCTCTTCCAAAATGCGGGTCAGACCGGGCGCACAGGTCTTGCTGCCCGACCAATGGCACTGCCGATGGCCCTGTCCAAGGCCCTGTCCAAGGCCCTGTCCAAGGCCCTCCCCTCCTTCACCTTCGCCCCGCGCCTTACCACGGCGGCGGCAACGCTGGCGGCCATCGCCATTCCGATCGACAGTCTTCCCTTCTTGTAACATCCAGATCTGCGCGACTCATCCCATGATTGCGCCGCCTGCTCTGTTCTCGTTCCCGACACAACGCCCCACCCATCGGCGGCTTTCCGCCGGAACGGGGTCAATCGGGGCAACAATTGGGCATCTTCACCAACTGATCAGACCGATTTCCACAAACTGATCCGAAAAACGGCACAATTCATCTTCATCCTTAAGAACACGCGACGCCCGTGGGGGGCAGAACGGGAAAAGGAGGGTTGGTCGATGGCTTTCGATGACAGCACCATCGCCCAGTTCGTGTTCGATCGTGACCCGGCGCTCAATCTGGCGCTTTTGGTCAAGGAACTGGATGCCGCACTCGAACGGTCGGGTGCAGGACGGCGCAACATAACCTGGGATTGCGACGACGTCGCCATCCTCGACCTTGATGCTGTGCGCTTTACCTTGTCCTACACGGGCGAGGCAGCGGTCGGCCTTCCGGCAAGCCTGATGATCTCCGTCGGCCCCGGCCCCAACCGGCAACATGACCCCGCCGACCGTCGCCGCTATGAAGGCCTCTGCCGTCTTATCGCGGAACGCCTTCGCGCCCGCTTTGCCCCGCGCGAAACGCTGTGGCATCAGGTGGCCGGTCCCGTCACCACCGATCTGGTGGATGATCTGTTCGACCGCCTTCCCGATCTGTCAAACGGCACGCCCCGCCCGATGACCCGCCGCTCCGCCCCGGCCGAAGCCATCCGCGCCTTCCCCGAAACGGATGAAGGCATGCCCGTCTCCTTCGTGGAAAAGGCAATGGCCATCCGCGCCGCCAAGGCCGAACGCCTCCGCGCCATGCAATCTGGCCCGGCTGCCCCACAGCCCGCCAATGACACGCGCCCCGATGCCACGCGCAGCCACGAACTGGGCCCCGAACTGAGCCGCGTGCGCGCCGCCCTCTACCCGGTCGAGGAAACCCCGACGCAAAACGTCCGCATGCGCCTTGCCGCATCGACGCTGGATGTCACGCTGATGGTCGTCTACTTGCCGATGGGGGCCGCCATGCTGACCTGTTCGCTGTTGCGCGGCGGTGATGTGAACGCCTCTGCCCGTGTGATGGCGCTGACCTGCACGATGCTGGGGATCGCGCATTTCTTCGGGATCACGCCGGTTGGCATGACGATCTGACCGCCGTCAGATCCCCGCTGCGTCCATAGCCGAAAGGGCCTCTGGGTCCAACGCCGTCATCGGTACGATGATCGTATGGATCGAAAACACCACAGCCTGCGTCACAGGCAGACGCAACACCACCTGCCGCTCGGATCGCAGATAGGTCCGCGCCACCGGGCGCGGCCGCCGCGCATTCTCTAGCCGGGGCTGGTGCAGCGTCGGGTCATCATAAACCAGCGCGTTGAACCTCTCCATCGGCTGCCCCACCCGCACCATGTCAAACAACCGCTGCACCCTTCGCGCCAAGGCCTCGTCATAATGCGCCACCGGGGCATGAATGCCCGTCATCGGCTTGCCAATCTTCTGCGCCAAGGTCCAGCTTGCCGGAAAGCACAGGATCGCCCCGGTCAGCACGCTTTCTTCGCCCTGCTTTTGCATCAGGCACAGGTCCTGCTGCACCAGACGGCCCAAGGTGATCAGGGGAAAGGCCCGATCCACCGGCACCACAACGCCATCTGGCCGCGTCACAGACGCCGCCCCCACGGCAAATCCCGCGCGCCGCGCCAGCAGCTCCAGCGCTGCATCCAAAAGCTCCGCCGCCGCCGCCCGCCCCTCAGGCAAAAGCGCATGGACCAATGGTTGACGTGTGGCGATCAACCAATCCCGCTCGGCCATCTGCCCGGCATAGGCCTCATCCATCCGCAGCCAATCCTCGGCCCCACAGGGCCGCATCCCCGGCAGGCGGGCGGTGGCCGGGTCCAGCCACGGCACATGAGGCAATCTGTCCTGAAGCACGGGCGCACGCATAGGCAATGCCTAACGCCCTGCCAAATGACCCGCAAGCGTCTGAAACCGACGCGCCCCGTCGCCCCCCGGCAACCAAAGGCGCCAGCCCCCCGCCACCATCACCCGAAGACAAGGGAGGATCGCCAATGACCGTCCAATACCACGCCGACCGCCGCAAGATCGACCCGACCCGCGGCCCGCGCCTTGGCGATGGCAGCCCAAATGACAATGACCGGGTGGAAATCGGCCCCACCCAGCTTGCCTTCAAGGAATGGGAGGCGGCAGGTCTCACCCCGCCCGACCTCGCCCGCATGCGCCATTACCGCTGGGATCGGCTGGTCAAGGCGCTGCATGCCCGCGATTACGGTGGCCTCCTGATGTTCGATCCCCTGAACATCCGCTACGCCACCGACACGACCAACATGCAGTTGTGGAACACCCACAACCCCTTCCGCGCCTGCCTTCTCTGCGCCGATGGCCATATGGTCATGTGGGAATACAAGAACTCGCCTTTCCTTGTGACCTTCAACCCGCTGGTCAAGGAACTCCGCTCCGGCGCGACCTTCTTTTACAACTCCACCGGCGACCGGGGCGAGGCTGCCGCAAAGGCCTTCGCCGCACAGGTGGATGAGGTGATGCGCGAACATGCAGGCACCAACCGCCGCCTTGCGGTGGACAAGATCATGGTGCATGGCCTGCGCGCCTTGGAAGCCATCGGGTTTGAGGTGATGGAGGGCGAAGAGGTCACCGAACGCACCCGCGCCATCAAGGGCCCCGATGATATGCTGGCCATGCGCTGCGCGGCACATGCCTGCGAAAGCGCGGTCGCGGCGATGGAGGCCTTCACACGCGAAAATGTCCCCAAAGGCGGCATTTCCGAGGATGACATCTGGTCGGTGCTGCATGCCGAAAACATCCGCCGTGGCGGTGAATGGATCGAAACCCGCCTTCTTGCCTCAGGCCCCCGCACCAATCCTTGGTTTCAGGAATGCGGGCCGCGCATCGTGCAGAACAACGAAATTGTCGCCTTCGACACCGATCTGATCGGTGCCTATGGCTTCTGCATCGATATCTCGCGCACATGGTGGGTGGGCGACGAACGCCCCACGAATGCGATGATCTCGGCCTATGCCCACGCGCTGGATCATATCCGCGACCATCAGGCGCGGCTGAAACCCGGCGTGTCGATCCGCGAACTGACGTTCGGCGGGCACCAATTGGATGACCAATATTGGAAACAGAAATATTCCTGCAAAATGCACGGCGTCGGGCTCTGCGATGAATGGCCCTATGTCACCTATCCCGATGGCTGGATGGAAGGCGCCTTTGATGCCGTCCTTGAACCCGGCATGACGATCTGCGTCGAGGCGCTGGTCAGCCCCGAAGGTGGAAATTTCTCGATAAAGCTGGAAGATCAGGTGCTTATCACCGAAACCGGATGTGAAAACTTAACAAGCTATCCCTTCGACAAGGCGCTGATGGGGGCCTAGGTCGGGGGCAATGCTCTTCCATCAAGCGGCACCTAAGGCGGGGATGGCCCCGCCTTTTCCTTACAAATCACCGTAAGCCCCCACCGTCTCCTCCCCGCCATCCGATAGAAACCGCAGCCTCGCCCCGTCCCGTTCAAGGTCATAACAGGCCCAACGGTCCGATGGCGGCCAGACCGAACAGTAGCGGTCCCCCTCCACCCGCCACCGCCCCCAGCTTTCCGCGCCATAAAGCGTCCGGCCATCCGCGCGGAAATCCTGCATGGTCCCATTCTCATAGACCAACACCCGCCCCTCCAGCGCGGCCCGCACGCCCGCACCGTCAAGCCGCTCCCACCCATCCGCCGCGACCGCCATCGGCCACAGCGCCACCACGACCCCGATCCAGCGCACCCCAACCTCCCCAAAGCTTGCCACCCGCCCCATCCCGGCATAAGGGGGGCGCGACACGCCTCACCCTTGCCCGCCACCCTAGCACAAAGGCCGCGCCGCGATGATCCCTCGTTATTCCCGCCCCGACATGGTCGCCATCTGGGAACCCCAGACCCGCTTCCGCATCTGGTTCGAGATCGAGGCCCATGCCTGCGACGCCCAGGCCGCGCTCGGCGTCATTCCCAAAGCCAATGCCGAAGCCGTCTGGAAGGCCAAGGATGTCACCTTCAACGTCGCCCGGATCGACGAAATCGAGGCCGTCACCAAACATGACGTCATCGCCTTCCTGACCCACCTCGCCGAAATCATCGGCAATGACGAGGCGCGCTTCGTTCATCAGGGCATGACTTCGTCGGATGTCCTCGACACCACGCTGAACATCCAACTCACCCGCGCTGCCGATCTTCTTATGGCAGGTCTCGACCGCGTCCTCGCCGCCCTCAAGACCCGCGCCTATGAACACAAGGACACGGTCCGCATCGGCCGCAGCCACGGCATCCATGCCGAACCCACGACCATGGGCCTCACCTTCGCGCGCTTCTACGCCGAAATGGCCCGCAACCGCGCCCGCCTCGAGAATGCGCGGGCCGAGATCGCCACCGGCGCCATCTCCGGCGCGGTCGGCACCTTCGCCAATATCGACCCGGCGGTGGAAGAGCATGTTTGCAAGATGATGGGCCTTACCCCCGAACCCATCTCCACCCAAGTCATCCCCCGCGACCGCCACGCCATGTTCTTCGCCACGCTGGGCGTCATCGCCTCCAGCATCGAAAACATCGCGATCGAGATTCGCCACATGCAGCGCACCGAGGTGCTGGAGGCAGAGGAATTCTTCTCCCCCGGCCAAAAGGGCAGCTCGGCCATGCCGCATAAACGCAACCCAGTGCTGACCGAAAACCTCACAGGCCTTGCCCGCCTTGTCCGCATGTCCGTGACGCCCGCGCTGGAAAACGTGGCGCTCTGGCATGAACGCGACATCTCCCATTCCTCCGTCGAACGCGCCATCGGCCCCGACACCACCATCACCCTCGACTTCGCGCTTCACCGCCTTGCAGGCGTGGTGGAAAAACTGGTGATCTACCCCGAGAACATGCTCAAGAACATGAACAAATTCAAAGGTCTGATCATGTCGCAGCGCGTCCTCCTCGCGCTAACGCAGGCAGGCGTCAGCCGCGAAGACAGCTATCGCCTCGTCCAACGCAACGCGATGAAGGTCTGGGAACAAGGCGCCGACTTCAAAACCGAACTCCTCGCCGACCCCGAAGTCACCGCCGCCCTCTCCCGCGAAGAGATCGAGGAAAAGTTCGACCTCGGCTATCACACCAAACATGTCGACACGATCTTCGCCCGCGTTTTCGGCAGCTGACCCACCCCTCACGAAAGCGTGAGGGGTCACAGCGCAGGGGCGAAAAATTCCGCCCTTGCCCGCCGCGATTCTGTGCTAGCCTTCATGCTACGCACCGGATGCGGATTTTCCGACCGCCGGTCGCCCTGCCCAAAGCAGCCGCAGCACAGCCAACGCGAAAGAAAGGACGACCCATGAAGATCAAGACCACCCTGATTGCGCTTTCCCTGACCCTTGCACCGACCCTCGCCCTCGCCGGCGGCGGCTGCAATTCCGAAAAGACCAAGATTTCCGCCTCTTCCTGCATCGAAGGCACCGTCTACGATGCAGCCACCGGCACCTGCATCCCGCAGACCACTTCGTGATTGGCGCGGGCGGGTTGACCCTCTGGCGCTAAGCCCGGATTAACCCGCCCCCTCTACCCTTCCCAAAAGATCAACCGGGAAGGGATACCATGCAGGACGAAAGCCCTGTTTCTCACGCGCTCCTCGCCGCTCCCTCGGCCATCGGCACAGGCTCAAACGGGATCGGCTTCGCCCCGCGCCTTGTCCCGCGCCCGACGACGCCGCTGGAAAAGGTGGCAATCATCGTCCGCCTTCTCCTGTCCGAAGGCATCCCGCTTCCCCTCGCCGACCTTCCCGAACAGCATCAGACGCGCCTTGCCGAACAGATGGCGCGCATGGGCCTTGTCGACCGCGCCACCCTGACGGCCACGATCGAGGAATTCCTCGCCGCCCTCGATGCCACCGGTCTCACCTTCCCCGATGGCCTTGCCGGCGCGCTTGCCCTTGTCGATGGCCATATCTCCCCCGATGCCGCCAGCCGCCTGCGCCGCATGGCGGCAGGCCAGACCCGCGCCGACCCGTGGGATCGCATCGCCTCCCTCCCCCCCGAAGACTTGCTTCCCCTTCTGGCAGATGAGGCACCCGAAACCGCCGCCGTCGCCCTGTCGCGCCTGCCGGTCCCCCGCGCTGCCGACCTCCTTGCCAAAATGCCCGGCGACCGCGCGCGCCGCGTGGCGCTCGCCATGTCCCGCACCGCCGCCACCGCGCCCGAAACCCTGCGCCGCATCGGCCTGTCCCTCGTGGCCCAGCTCGATGCCCGCCCGCCCCGCGCCTTCCAGAACGGACCCGTGGCCCGTATGGGGGCGATCCTCAACGTCTCGCCCACCCTTACCCGCGAAGACGTGCTTGCAGGCCTCGACGAAGGGGATGCCACCTTCGCCGAACAGGTCCGCAAGGCGATCTTCACCTTCGCCCATATCCCGGCCCGCGTCGCCCCGCGCGACCTGCCCCGCATCCTGCGCGCCACAGACCCGGCCCAGATCACCACCGCCTTCGCCGCCGCCACCGCCGACCCTGCCCTTGCCCCGGTGGTCGAGGCGATCCTTGCCGCCCTCTCTCCCCGCATGGTGCAACAAATGCGCGACGACATGGCCGCCCGCGGCAAGGTCAACCCGAAAGATGCCGATGCCGCCTATACCGCCCTTGTCACTGCCATCCGCCAACTCGAAGCCGCAGGCGAACTCACCCTCAAACAGGAAGAAGACGAAGGCTGAACCCCAATTTCTGTCTGAAACATCCTCAGGGGGCGCATTGGCCCTCCACAGGCGGGACAAGAGGGGGCAGAACGCCCCCTGACGGCAAAGCCGGACGCGCGGAAAGCGAAAGGATCGGGGGCCAGCCCCCGGCGCGCCGCCAGATCACCGCTGCCACCCGCTTGCACAGTCCCCCGCCCACGCCTAGGGTCCGCGCACAGCTAGGAATGCCCGATGCAGACCCCGACCGAAGCCTCGACCCGCACCGGCATCCTCCTGATGCTGTGCTCACTCGTCCTCTTCACCGCGATGGACGCGCTCGCCAAGGGCCTCGTGCAGACCTATCCCACCGCACAGGTCGTCTGGGCGCGCTTTGCGGGCCAGCTGTTCCTTGTCATCCTGATCCTCAATATCCGACTCGGCCCCGCCCTGCGCACGCGCCACCCGAAACTTCACGCGCTGCGCTCCCTCACCCAGATGGGCGCGACGGGCTTCTTCTTTGCCTCGCTCAGCTATATTGGCCTCGCCGAGGCGACGGCGCTTGCCGATATCAACCCCGTCCTGATCACGCTGGGGGCTGCCCTTTTCCTTGGCGAAAAGCTTGGCCCCCGGCGCATCGCAGGCGTCCTTGCCGCGATGATCGGCGCGATGATCATCATCCGCCCCGGCGCGGATGTCTTCACCCCGGCCGCCCTCCTCCCCCTTGCCTGCGCCGTCTCCTACGCGGCTTCGGCCCTGCTCACCCGCAAGGTCGGCATGACGGAAAGCCCATGGACCGCCATGTTCTACGGTGCGCTTCTTGGCACCATCGTCACCTCGGCCCTGATGCCTGCCGTCTGGCAGCCCATCGCGCCCGGCGATCTGTGGCTCTTCGCCACTGTGGGATGCCTTGGCACCGCCGCCCAGATCTGCCTGATCCGCGCCTTTTCTCTGGCCGAAGCCGGGGCCATCGCGCCTTTCGGTTATGTAGGGATCATACTCGCCACAGGCTGGGGGATCGTGCTTTACGATGAATGGCCCGACGCCCTGACCCTGCTCGGCGCCGCGATCATCGTGATCGCGGGGCTCTACGTCTGGCACCGCGAAACGCAGGCCCGGCGAAAGGCCTAGCCGCTATTTCAACCGCGCCACAGCCATCACTGTCGATGGCCCCGGCTCCTGCACGATCACCACCACTGGCTCCGTTCCCGGGGCCTGCGCCGTCAATTCCAAAGGCGCCACCCCCGGCCAATCGGCCAGTTTCGTCCATTCCGTCACGATATTGTGGTAGGTCACCGTCTTGCCCGCATTCTCGCCCCGCGCGATCTCCACCACCGCCTCGGGGACATAGCGCACCAATTGCACCTCTGCCCCACCGCTCAGAGGCGGCTCTGCCACGGCCCGGATCACCACCTGATCCCCCCGCCGCTCCAGCGTCAGATGCACCGTGCGCGTCACCGCCAGATGCTTGCCGATCAACCGCACCACCGCGTCGGGCGTATTGCCTTCAACCCGGTCAATCCCGCCCACGATCATCTGCGGTGTATAGATCATCCGGCTCTTGATCGCGCGGGCATAGCTTTTCTGCCGCTCGGTAAAGGCGGCTTGGGCAAAGCTGTCCTCCCAGCCGATATAATCCCAGTAATCCACATGCAGCGCCAAGGGGATAACCTCTTCATGCGCCGCGAGTTCCGCCAGAAACTCATCCGCCGGGGGACAAGAGGCGCAGCCCTGACTGGTATAAAGCTCCACCAGCACCGGCTGGCGAACCTCGGGCGAACCTGTCCCTGCGGCCTCTTCGGCCAAGGCCGGCACCGCCAGCGCAAGGGTCGCGCCACACAGGGCGCTGACGAAATGTCGCATCGGTTCCTTCCCGGTCGTCTTCCTCTTCATCCCTGTTACAAAAAGCACGTCTCCCCCGCCAATCAAGGTTTTGCGAGTGTCCCGCCCCGCCTTTTCACCCTTTCGCGTGGCCTTCCTGCCGCAGCCTGCCCCGCCACGCCGCGAAAATCAGGGCTGGATTTTCGGCATACAATTGCATACAAAACCGCAGACCCCCTTGCATCGCAAGATTCCCTGATGCATCGGGACCGCATCGCCACCCGTTCCGGCCCCCCGGACGACAGCCATTTTGCAGGAGGCATCCATGACCGTCACCGTCGGACATGACAGCGCAAAGACCCGTCAGACCCTTTCCGCAGGCGGCGCATCCGTCGCCTATTACTCGATCCCCGCCGCGCAGGCCGCGGGTTTGGGCGATTTTTCCAAGCTGCCCGCCGCGCTCAAGGTGGTGCTGGAAAACATGCTCCGCTTCGAAGATGGCAAGACCGTCACCCTTGATGACATCCGCGCCTTTGGCGACTGGGCCAAACTGGGCGGCAAGAACCCGCGCGAAATCGCCTATCGCCCTGCCCGCGTCCTGATGCAGGATTTCACCGGCGTCCCCGCCGTCGTGGACCTTGCCGCGATGCGCGACGGCATCCTCGGGCTGAAAGGCTCGGCGGCCAAGATCAACCCGCTCGTCCCCGTCGACCTCGTCATCGACCATTCGGTGATGATCGACGAATTTGGCACCCCCCGCGCCTTCCAGGCGAATGTGGACCGCGAATATGAACGCAACATGGAACGCTACGTGTTCCTGAAATGGGGCCAGAAGGCCTTTAACAACTTCCGCGTCGTGCCGCCCGGCACGGGCATCTGCCATCAGGTGAACCTCGAATACCTTGCCCAGACCGTCTGGACAGACACAGACCAGACCGGGGCCGAAGTCGCCTATCCCGACACGCTCGTCGGCACCGACAGCCACACCACCATGGTCAACGGCCTTGCCGTCCTCGGCTGGGGCGTCGGCGGGATCGAGGCCGAGGCCGCGATGCTTGGCCAGCCCGTTTCCATGCTGATCCCCGAAGTCGTGGGCTTCAAGCTGACGGGCACCATGCGCGAAGGCACCACCGCCACCGACCTCGTGCTGAAAGTGGTGCAGATGCTGCGCAAGCACGGCGTGGTGAACAAATTCGTGGAATTCTACGGCGAAGGGCTGGATCACCTGCCGCTGGCCGACCGTGCCACCATCGCCAACATGGCCCCCGAATATGGCGCGACCTGCGGCTTCTTCCCGATCGATGATGAAACCCTTCGCTACCTCCGCCAAACGGGGCGCGACGAAGGCCGCATCGCACTGGTCGAAGCCTATGCCAAGGCCAATGGCATGTGGCGCGGGCCGGATTACGATCCGATCTACACCTCGACCCTCCACCTCGACATGTCGGAAATCGTCCCCGCCATTTCGGGTCCCAAGCGCCCGCAGGATTATCTGCCGCTGACCGACGCGAAAGCCTCTTTCGCCAAAGAAATGGAGGCCTCGTTCAAGCGCCCGATGGGCGTCGAGGTCGCCGTGAAGGGCGAGGATTACAAGCTTTCCTCCGGCAAGGTGGTGATCGCCTCGATCACCTCCTGCACCAACACCTCCAACCCCTATGTGCTGATCGGCGCAGGTCTGGTGGCCCGCAAGGCCCGCGCCTTGGGCCTCAACCGCAAGCCTTGGGTGAAAACCTCGCTCGCGCCGGGATCGCAGGTCGTGTCCGAATACCTCAACGCTGCTGGCCTGCAAGAGGACCTCGACGCCGTCGGCTTCAACCTCGTGGGCTATGGCTGCACCACCTGCATCGGCAATTCCGGCCCGCTGCAACCCGAGATTTCGGCCGCCATCGCGGAAGGTGACCTCGTCGCCACCGCCGTCCTGTCGGGCAACCGCAACTTCGAAGGCCGCATCTCGCCCGATGTGCGCGCCAACTACCTCGCCTCGCCGCCGCTCGTCGTGGCCTATGCGCTGGCGGGCGACATGAACATCGACCTGACCACCGAACCCCTCGGCACCGGGTCGAACGGCCAGCCCGTCTATCTCAAGGACATCTGGCCCACCAACAAGGAAATCGCCGATCTCGTCCACGCCACCGTGACGCGTGAGGCCTTCTTGAAGAAATACGCCGATGTCTTCAAAGGCGACACCAAGTGGCAAGGCGTTCAGGTGACCGAGGCCGAAACCTACGATTGGCCCGCCACGTCCACCTATATCCAGAACCCGCCCTATTTCCGCGGCATGGCGGCCACCCCCGGCACGATCAAGAACATCTCCGGCGCGCGCATCCTCGCGCTTCTGGGTGACATGATCACCACCGACCACATCTCGCCCGCAGGCAGCTTCAAGGCCACGACCCCGGCCGGGAAATACCTGAACGAACGTCAGGTCCCGGTGTCCGAGTTCAACTCCTACGGTGCCCGCCGCGGCAACCACGAGGTGATGATGCGCGGCACCTTCGCCAATATCCGCATCAAGAACGAGATGCTGGATGGCGTCGAAGGCGGCTACACCAAAGGCCCGGATGGCGCGCAGACCTCCATCTTCGACGCCGCCATGGCCTATGTGGAACAGGGCACGCCCACGGTGATCTTCGGCGGCATCGAATATGGTGCAGGCTCCTCGCGCGACTGGGCGGCCAAAGGCACGGCGCTTCTGGGCGTCAAGGCCGTGATCGCGGAAAGCTTTGAACGCATCCACCGCTCCAACCTCGTCGGCATGGGCGTCATCCCCTTCGAATTCACGAATGGCGACACGCGCAAATCGCTGGGTCTGAAAGGCGATGAACTGGTCAGCATCGAAGGTCTGGACGGCGATCTGAAGCCGCTCTCGACCGTGCCTTGCCACATCACCTATGCCGATGGCAGCGTGAAGACGATCCAGATCAAATGCCGGATCGATACCGAGATCGAGATCGAATATGTCGAACATGGCGGCGTGCTGCACTACGTGCTTCGCAACCTTGCAGCGGCCTGATCTCCCTTAAGTCCGACGATCTGCAACACCCCGCGCCTTGCCGCGGGGTGTTCTCATTTGTGCCCAACTCCTGCCCGAATTCGCGTTCATGAACACCGCATGCAAAAGGCGGCAGCCCCCGAAACGGGGCCTTCCGCGCTGTGAGTGGTGTTGGAAACCCATTGTTTCCACATCGTCGGGCTGATTCCGGTACCGATTCTGGTATGGTGATCTCGTCGAGTACGAGTGTTCCTTCCCTTCTCTTCAGGTCCAACCAGATGTCAGCAACCGATCACGCTCCTCCTCCTGAACGGTCGCTGTTTCGATCCGGGGCAACCCTGCCTTGGGGTGAACTCTTCGTTGCCTTCACTCTTCTTGTGTTCATCTTGTCTTCGTTCTGACGGCAACCTGTCGTTTACCTTGGGGCATTGCCCGTTCCGGCCTCTCTGGGCCGGAAATCAAAAAGGGGGGGCCATGCCCCCCCTATTTTTTTCCCCGAAAGACCGTCGCCGGCGTCAGCTTCCCGTCGCCTCGGCCAGCGCCGCCTTCAGCGCGGGAATGAACCGAGCCTCGTAATCCGTGCCCACAAGCGGACCGATGAACCGAAAAGCCACGGTGCCATCCCCCCGCACGATGAATGTCTCGGGCGGCGCGGTCACACCCCATTCCACCCGATCCCGCCCGTTCGGATCGAAGCCCAATGCAAAGAAGGGATTGCCCTCCTCTTCCAGATAGGCGGTCGCATCCTCGGCCTTGTCGCGCATATTGATGCCCGCCACCCGGATGCCATCGGCCGCCATCTCCAGCAGAACCGGATGTTCCGCCCGGCAAGGTGGGCACCAGCTCGCCCAGAAATTCACCACCGTCACCTGCCCCGTCCGCAGATCGGCATCCGTCAGCAAGGCATAGCCCGGCAAGGGTGCCCCCGGCACCGCCGGGGCCTGCCGATCAATAAAGACCGATTGCAGCTCGTCAGGGTTTTCCCTCTGCATTCCGGTGTAAAACAGCCCCGCCAAGCCCAGAAACAGCACCGGCGGCAGCGCCATCAGCCATTTAGCCATCCGCCCGCCCCCCATCCGTTCGGGTTTCGGCCCGCGCCTCAACCTCTGCCAGTCGCCGCTTCACCCGCCGCCCCTGCCACAGCGTCAACAGGACGATCAGACCAAGCAGCGCAAGAGACGCCCCATAGGATGACAGAACCGCAAAGGCATATTTCCCCAGATCCGGCATCATGCCAGCCGCTCCCGCGCCAAGAGCGCCTGCAACCGCCGTGCCCTGATCTCGGTCCGCGTCCGCATCAGAACCAGCGCCAAGAACAACAGCACGAACCCCGCAATACAGACCAGCAGCGGAAACCAGAACACATCCGCCACATTCTCCTCCTTATCAAGAGACAGCGACGCCCCCTGATGCAGCCCCTGATTCCAGAACAGCACCGCATAGCGCGACAAAAGGGCAAAGACCGACCCCACCAGACACAGCACCGCCGTCAGGTCCGCCGCGGTATCGGGATTCTCAATCGCTTCCCAAAGCGCGATATAGCCCATGTAGAACAAGGTCAGGATCAGAAAGGATGTCAGCCGCGGGTCCCAGGCCCACCACGTGCCCCACATCGGCTGCCCCCAGAAGGCTCCGGTCACCAGCGCGATCACCGTGAATGTCAGCCCCACAGGCGCCGCCGCCTTGGCAGCCAGCGCGCTCACATGATGCCGCCGCACCAGCCAGATCAGGCTGGTGATCAGCATCATCACCCAAGCATTGATCGCCATCATCGCAGCGGGCACATGCAGATAGATGATCTTCACCGTAGACCCTTGCCGGAAATCATCCGGCGTGAAGAAGAACCCCCAGATCAGCCCGGCCACCAGCGCGACCACCGCCAAACCCATCACCCAAGGCAGGGCCCAGGCCGATGTCTGCATGAACTTCTTCGGATTGGCATATTCCCAGATCGACATGCGCCTTCCCTAAACCCTCGCCCCCAAAGCCTCAATTCACTATCACGCGCGCGGCTATCGCAGATTGACGCGGATTGCCGCAGCCGCCGCAAAGGGCAACAGCGCCGCCGCCCCCAGCGTGATCCCCGCCAGCAGAAGCAGGGGCACCCCCACCTCCAGCCCCGCCGCGCCCCGCTTCACCACCTCAGCCCCGAAAATCAGCGTCGGCACATAAAGCGGCAGCACCAGCAAGGAAAGCAAAAGCCCCCCCCGCTTCACCCCCACCACCAGCGCCGCGCCGAACGCCCCGATCACCGAAAGCGCGGGCGTCCCCAAAGCCAACGACAGCACCAGCCAGCCATAACCCTCCACCGGCAGATTAAGCAGCACGCCCAGCACAGGTGCCACCGCCGTCAAGGGCAAGCCTGTCACCACCCAATGCGCCAAGGCCTTCACCGCCACCACCGCCTCCAGCGGCATGGGGCTGGTCGCCAACAGGTCCAAGGACCCGTCTTCGAAATCCAGCGCAAAGATGCGGTCCAAGGACAGAAGGCAGGAAAGCAACGCCCCCACCCATAGGATACCCGGTGCGATCCGCCCCAGCACGCCCCCCTCCGGCCCCACACCCAAAGGCACCAGCACGGCCAGCAAAAGGAAAAAGGCCAAACCCAGCCCGAACCCGCCGCCCGCCCGCATCGCCAGTCGCAAATCCCGCGTCAGAAGCGACCACATGTTCGCCCCCCGGCTTCATCTTGGCCCAAATACTCAACCGCGACGCCGCCGCACGCGCCAAGGCCGCAGGAAAGAGCGCACGCCCCCTTCATCCAAAGGCCTCGTCAAAGGCCCCAACGCGCCCGCCCGCCATGGGCGACCGCGCGCGGAAGGGTGTAAGGTCCAGAACCCCCGCCTCCGCCAGCCCCAGATCGATATGCGTGGCCATCAACGCCGCGCCCCCGCCCGCCAGATGCGCCCGCACCACGGCCCCAAACAGCGCCACCGACCCCGCATCCAGCGACACCGTGGGTTCATCCAGCAGCCAGATCGCCCGCCCCGTCACCAAGAGCCGCGCCAGACCCAGCCGCCGCTTCTGCCCCGCCGACAGGTTCGCCGCCATCCGGCCCCGCAAGGCCCGCAGGTCCATCGCCTCCAGCGCCGCCTCGACCGCATCTGTGCCCGTGCCATGAATGGCGGCCCAGAAACGCAGATTCTCCTCCACGCTCAGCACGGCCTTCAACCCATCGGCATGGGCGGCATAGGCAAGGCTCTCCGCAGGCAGCGAAACGCGCCCGCCCAAGGCGGGCTGAAGCCCTGCCAGCGTGCGCAGAAGCGTCGTCTTGCCCACGCCATTCGGCCCCCGCAGGATCAGGGCCTGCCCTGCCGCCAGCCGAAAGGACAGACCCTCCAGCACCGGCACGCCCCCGCGTGCCACGGCCAGATCCTCGACGATCATCTCCATCCCATGCCCCCGCCGGGCATCGGGGAGAAAAAATCTTCCCTAGAAGATTTTACCCGAAAAGTTTTCGGAGAAAACTTTTCGTCCCCCCGCCTCACACCGCGCCCTCCGGCGGCATCACGGGCAAAAGCGCCGCTGCAATGCGGCGCCCTTCGCCCAAAAGCACGTTATAGGTCCGGCATGCGGCGGGCGACGACATCACCTCGACCCCGATCCCCGCCGCCTCCATCGCGTCACGAAAGGCGCGCGGCGGATGGCCGATCTCGGCCCCCATCCCCAACAGCAGCACATCGATCCGCCCCGCCATCGCCAAAGGCGTGGACGTATCGCTCAGCCCACCCCAAGGCCCCGCATCCCAAGGCGTGATCAGGCAGGCCCCGCGCAACACATGCCCGCCCAGCCGGAAAAAGCCGGGTCCATAGCCCTCGACGGGCTGCGCGCTGCCATAGCTGATTTCGGTCAGGCGCATGCGCCCTCCTCCGGTCTTCGCATCAGACGGCCGTTTCACCCAACCGCATCAGGCGTCCACATGGGCAAAATCGTCCGGGGTTCCCTTGTTCTTCGGTTTCTCGCTGCGATCAAGCCCGATGATCAGAACGATGTTCTTGGCCACATAGACCGATGAATAGGTGCCAAGAATCACGCCCATAAAGATGGCGAAACAGAACCCCCGGATCACATCCCCGCCAAAGACCATCATGATCCCCACCGCAATCAGCGTGGTGACCGATGTCATCAGCGTCCGGCTCAGCGTCTCGTTCACCGACAGGTTCATCACATCGCGCAGCGGCATGGTCTTGTATTTCTGCAAATTCTCGCGCAGCCGGTCAAAGACCACCACCGTGTCATTGATCGAATAGCCAAGGATGGTCAGCAGGCCCGCGATGATCGTCAGATCGAACTTGATCTGGAACAGCGCAAAGATGCCGATGGTGATGAACACGTCATGCAGCAAGGCCAGCACGCCGCCCAAGGCGAACTGCCATTCGAACCGCATCCAGATATAGCCCAGCACCGCAATCGAGGTCAGCGTGACCGCGATGATCGATCCCCAGACCAACTCGCCCGAAACCTTTGGCCCCACACTTTCCACACTGGGAAAGGTCATCGCCGGGTCGATGGTCCGCAGCGCCTCTTCCACCGCCATGATCGTCTCAGGCGTCACCGCCTCGGTCGCGTCCAGCGCCGCGATGCGCACCATGGCCACGTTCTGATCCGGCCCAAAGGTCGGGTCGAACACTTCCGTGATCGCCACATCCCCCAAAGGCAGGCCCGACAGCGCCGCGCGATAGGCCCCCACATCCACAGGCTGCGCGCTTTCCGTCCGGATCGTGGTGCCACCCTTGAAATCGATACCGAAATTCAACCCCATCACCGCCCAAGCGATGAAGGCGAAAACCATCAGGGCCATCGACCCGCCAAAGGTGATCCATTGCAGGCGAAAGAAATCGAAATTGGTCTTTTCCGGTGCAAGCCGCAGTCGCCAGGCCATGTCGCCCTCCTTACACGATCACGGTCGTGGGCTTTCGCAGCCCATACCAGGTTTCCACCATCGCCCGCGTCACATAAAGCGCCGTGAAGACCGATGTCACGATCCCGATGGCCAGCGTCACCGCAAAGCCCCGGACAGGCCCAGCCCCCATCGTGAACAGCACGGCAGAAGTGATCAGCGTCGTCAGGTTCGCGTCGATGATGGCCGAAAGCGCCCGCTCATAGCCGATCTCAATCGCCCGCGCCGCCGATTTGGCATTGCGCAATTCCTCGCGGATACGCTCAAACACAAGGACATTGGCATCCACCGCCATCCCGATGATCAACACGATCCCCGCAATCCCCGGAAGCGTCAGCGTGCCGCCAATGGCCGACAGAATGCCGAAGATCATCGTCATATTCAGGCCCAGCGACAGCACGGCAAAGACCCCGAACGTCCCATAAGACGCGATCATGAACACACTGACCGCCACCATGGCGATGACCGCCGCCACGCGCCCGGCATCGATGGAATCCTGACCCAGTTCCGGCCCGACCGTCCGCTCTTCCAGAAAGATCATGCTGGCAGGCAAAGCACCCGCCGACAGCAGAACTGCCAGACGGTTCGCCTCTTCCACCGTGAAATTCCCGGTGATGATCCCCGACCCGCCCGGAATATGGCTCTGGATCACCGGCGCGCTGATCACCTTGCCATCCAATACGATGGCGAAAGGTGCCCCGATATTCTGCGCCGTGTAATCGCCAAAGGCCCGCGCGCCCCGCGCATCAAACTGAAAGGCCACGGCAGGGCGCCCGTTCTGGTCGAAATCGCCCTTGGCATTGGTCAGATCCTCGCCCGACACGACCGGCACTTCCTCGATCGTGTACCAGACATTTTCCTCGTCCAGCGACGGCAGGCTCACATTGCCCGGCCCCGGCGCCTGATCCTCGCTCGTGCCGCGCCGCACCACCGGGTTGAAGGTCAGCTTCGCCGTCGTCCCGATCAGCGCCTTCAACTCCGACGCCGATCCGATCCCCGGCACCTGAATCAGGATACGGTCCGCCCCCTGCCGCTGGATCGTCGGCTCCCGCGTGCCCGCTTGATCAACCCGCGTGCGGATGATCTCCAAGGATTGCTGGATCGTCCGCAAATCCACCGCCTCACGCTCCGGCTCGGACAATTGCACGATCAGCACATCGCCCTCGGCCGTCACGTCGATATCGGTCTGCCCCACACCCGTCAGGCTGACGATATTGGACGACAGCGCCCGCACCGCATCCACCGCCGCCGCCATGCCTGCCGGGTTCTCGATCTGCACCCGCAGCTCATAGGGCAGCTGCGTCTGCTGCCGCCGCACGCTGCCCACCTGATCACGCACCTCACGCAGCGCATCGCGCACTTCCGGCCACCAGCCATCCATCCGCGCCTTGTAGACATCCGCGACCTGCACCTCGGCCAGCAGATGCGCGCCCCCCCGCAGGTCAAGCCCAAGGTTCACCAGACCCGACGGCATCCAGGACGGCCAGGCATCCAGCGCCGCCTGCTGCTCGGTCGTGGCAAAGCCCGCCGCCTCCACCGCAAGCGCCGCGTCATTGCGCGCCTCCACCTGCCCGTAAAACAGGTTCGGCACCGACAGGATCACCCCCAGCGCAACCAGCGCCCAGATCACAAGCCGCTTCCACAAAGGCGCTTTTACCAAGGGGACATATTGCATGACGCAGGTCCGATCCGGCTCAGGCCGCAGCCGGTTCGGTCTTGCTCATCACCTGCACGATGGTGTGGCGCATGATCTTGACCTTCACGCCCTCGGCGATCTCCACCTCCAGAAGGCCATCCTCCTGCACCTTGGTCACTTTGCCAACGATCCCGCCCTGCGTCAGGATCTGGTCCCCGCGCCGCAGCGCCTCCACCATCGCCTTATGTTCTTTCATCTTCTTCTGCTGCGGACGGATCAGCAGGAAATACATGATCGCGAAGATCAGGATCAGAGGGATGAAAGAGGCAAAGGCAGAACCGGCACCGGCACCGGCGGCCTGGGCATAGGCGGGGGTTGCGAACATCGTGGCGTCCTCACTGTCTGATGTGGCCAAGGCAGAGCCCCGGCGAATTTGCGGGCACCCTATAATCGGGGCCATGGGAAGGCAAGAAGCCGCCCGGTCACCCGCGCCGCACCCCGCCATCCCGGCCCATATATGAACCCGCCCCCGATTTACCAGCCTCTCCGCACGCGCATCTCTCCGCCCATAGGGTGGGGGTGCACCCTATCGCCCCCACCTGTGCAACCACGCACCATTAACCAATTCGCGCGGCACATACCTCTCCAAATTTGTATGTACACTTTGCTGCACAAAACCCGGCACAAAACAGGGCACAGTCTTTGCAGCCAGATCAACAGCTTAGCGCCCCCTTTCCCTTCTTCGTCAAAACGGGCATATCTGCCGCCGTTCATTCCGCAGAAGGACAGGCCCATGCACGATATCCGCGCCATCCGCGAAAACCCCGCAGCCTTTGACGAAGGCCTGCGCCGCCGTGGCCTGTCCCCTGCCTCGCCCGAAATCCTTGCGCTGGATGCCGATCGTCGCGCCAAGATCGCCGCCGCCGAAACCGCCACCGCCGACCAGAACCGCGCCTCCAAGGACGTGGGGGCCGCCAAGGCCCGTGGCGACGATGCCGAGTTTGAACGCCTCCGCGCCTTAGTCTCTGAAAAGAAAGCGGAAATCGCCCGCCTTACGGCCGAGGCGGATGCCCAGGATGCCGCCCTGCGCGACATGCTGATGCGCATCCCCAACCTGCCCCATGCCGATGTGCCAGAGGGCCGGGATGAAGAAGAGAATGTCGAACTTCGCCGTTGGGGCACGCCCCGAACTTTTGACTTCAAGCCCTTGGAACATTTCGACATTCCGGCCGTGAAGCCGGGGATGGATTTCGAGACGGCGGCCAAACTCTCTGGCTCCCGCTTTGTGGTGCTGAAAGGGGCCGTGATCCGCGTCCACCGCGCCTTGGCGCAGTTGATGCTCGACACCCACATCACCGACCACGGGCTGACCGAAACCTGGACCCCGGTCCTGGTGAAGGAAGACGCCATGTATGGCACCAACCAACTGCCCAAATTCGCCGAAGACAGCTATCAGACGACCAATGGCTGGTGGCTTGTGCCCACCTCCGAAGTCACCCTGACGAATACGGTTGCGGGCGATATTCTGGAAGAAAATCAACTGCCTATCCGCATGACCGCACATACTCAATGCTTCCGGTCCGAAGCAGGCAGCGCGGGCAAGGACACCACGGGGATGCTCCGTCAGCACCAGTTCGAAAAGGTGGAAATGGTGTCGATCACCACCCCCGACACGAGCATGGCTGAACATGACAGAATGACCCGCTGCGCCGAAGCCATCCTCGAAAAACTGGAACTCCCCTACCGGACCATCGTCCTCTGCACGGGCGACATGGGCTTTGGCGCGCAAAAGACCCATGATCTCGAAGTCTGGCTTCCCGGTCAGAACCGCTATCGCGAGATCAGCTCCGTTTCCGTCTGCGGGGACTTTCAGGCCCGCCGAATGAATGCCCGTTTCCGGCCCGCGGGCGGCGGAAAACCCGAATTTGTTCATACGCTTAACGGGTCCGGCCTTGCCGTCGGCCGCACCCTGATCGCGGTCTTGGAAAACGGCCAGCAGGCCGATGGCTCGGTCACCCTGCCTGTTGCCCTCCACCCCTATCTCGGTGGCAAGACCCACATCACAGCGGACGGCCAGCTCGCATGAAGACGCGCGCCGCCCTCCTCCTTCTTGTCACCCTTGCCTTCGGCGCGGCGCCTTTCCTGACGCCGCCCTTCCGGGGTTATGACCCGGCCCTCTTCCCGGTGCAGATTGCCCGCCCCTCGATCCAGCCCGCAGGCTATGCCTTCGGAATATGGAGTGTGATCTACCTCTGGCTTTTCGCGCATGCCGTCACAAGCCTTTGGAAACGCGCGGAAAATCCGGCATGGGACCGCACGCGCCTGCCCTTGATCATTGCCGTCGCCCTGGGGTCTGCTTGGCTTTCCATCGCGCCCGTGGCGCCCATCGCGGCCACGGTGACGATCCTCGTCATGGCCGCCGCCGCCATCGCCGCCTTCCTTCTGTCCGATCCACAGACCGACCGTTGGCTTCTCTCCGCCCCGACCGCCATCCTTGCCGGATGGCTCTCTGCCGCCGCCGCAGTTTCCACCGGGGTCGTCCTCGCGGGCTATGGCTGGCTCTCCGACAGCGCCTCAGCGCTTGCTATGATTGCTGTTACCCTTGCCTTAAGCCTTTGGGTCCAAAGGCAAAAGCCCGCGATGCCAATCTATGGGCTGACGGTGATCTGGGCGCTTGCGGGCATCGTTACGGTGAATGCCGGCCTCAACCCCACGGTGGGGATCGCCGCAGGCCTTGGCATCGCCGCCCTTGCACTGACTCTGGTGCAACAGTTGAAGGCCAACCGCTAAGCCATTTCACCTTGGCCCCAATACTCAATCGACGCCGCCCTGATGCAGCGCCGCTCCGGGTTTGGATTACCCCTTCCGCCCTTCGATATGCTTGCGCAGGCGCGAGGGCGTATTGAACTTGCGTTCCTTGAATGGGTTTTTGTCCGATTGGCTGCGAAACATGATGCGGATCGGCACGCCCGGCATTTCAAAATGGTCGCGCAACCCATTGACAAGATAGCGCTTATAGCTTTCCGGCATCTCATCGGGCCGCGAACACATCACCACGAAGCCCGGGGGCCGCGCCTTTACCTGCGTCATATAACGCAGCTTGATCCGGTGCCCGCCCGGCGCGGGCGGCGGATGCGCCTCGGTCATCGCGCCCAGCCAGCTGTTCAGCCGTGCCGTGGTGATCCGTTTGTTCCAAACGTCATGCGCCCGGCAGATGGCATCATGCAGCCGGTCCAGACCCCGCCCCGTCTTTGCCGATACCGTCACCAAAGGCGCCCCGCGCAACTGAGGTAGAAGACGTTCGAACATCTCTTTGAGTTCGGCCAGCTTTTCCTGCTTCTCGTCTTCCAAATCCCACTTGTTCACCGCCACGACAACGGCACGCCCCTCGGTTTCGGCGAAATCCGCAATGCGCAGGTCCTGCGTTTCGAAGGGGATCTCCACATCCAGCAGGACCACCACCACCTCGGCAAAGCGCACGGCCCGCAGCCCATCCGCGACCGACAGTTTTTCCAGCTTTTCCACCACGCGCGCCTTCTTGCGCATCCCCGCGGTGTCAAAGATACGGATCGGCGTGCCCTGCCAATCTGCCCGCACGGAAATCGCATCGCGCGTGATCCCGGCCTCCGGCCCCGTCAGCAGGCGATCTTCGCCGATGATCTTGTTGATAAGTGTGGATTTTCCTGCATTGGGCCGACCGATCACCGCGATCTGCAAGGGGCGCTTGGCGGTCGGGCGATGGGCGGCGGGATCAACCTCATCCTCGCCAATCTCGCCCTCGATTTCCACTTCCGTTTCGGGGGTATTGGCGGCCTCACGCGCGGCAAACTCCTCGCGGAAGGGGGTCAGGATGCGATAAAGGTCATCCATCCCTTCACCATGTTCCGCCGACAGTCGGACAGGTTCGCCAAGTCCAAGGCTCCACGCTTCCAAAGCGCCACTATCCCCTGCCGCCCCTTCGGCCTTGTTCACACCAAGGATCACGCGGGCATTCTTTTTACGCAGGATATCGGCGAAAACCTCGTCCGAAGGCGTCACGCCCACCCGCCCATCGATCAGGAAAAGGCAAACATCCGCCATCTCCACCGCGCGTTCGGTCAGCCGCCGCATCCTGCCCTGCAGGCTGTCATCGGTCACCTCCTCCAGCCCCGCCGTGTCGATCACGGTAAAGCGCAGGTCGAAGAGTTTCGCATCCCCTTCACGCAGGTCGCGCGTCACGCCTGGCTGGTCATCCACCAGCGCAAGACGCTTGCCAACCAGTCGGTTGAACAGCGTGGATTTGCCCACATTGGGCCGCCCCACAATCGCAAGGGTAAAGCTCATCGCCCGCTCCCGGTTTTCCGAAGAGGAACCCCTTACACGGGGTTTGCGTCAACGGAAAGCGTGAAGTTGTCCATTGTCCGAGACAACATACAGCGTCCCACCCGCCAAGGCCGGTGGGGCCGATGCCCCGCCCGGAATCTCGGCCCCGCCCACCAAGGCGCCATCCACCGGGTTGAACAGCCGCAACTGCCCGTCACCCGATACCACCGCCAGCCGCCCGCCCGCCAGCACGGGGCCGAATTGCGGGAAGATCGCGATGCGACGCTTGGGTTTTTCCTTTGTGAAATAGGGCATATCCACGGCCCAGATCACCTCGCCTGTCGCTGCATCAAGGCGCACAAGGCGGTTTTCGTCATTCACAAGGAAGACGGATCCCCCCACCACCAAGGGCGGGTTCAACGCGCCTTCCACGGCCGTCCAGATCCGTTCCCCAGACGAGGTATCCATCGCGGCCGTCCGACCAGAAGCCGTGCCGACATAGGTCACATCGCCAAGGACCACCGCATCCCCCGTGATGTCCGTTAGCCCGGCATAACCACGCCCAACCCGTTGTCCGGTGACGGGTGCTTGCCAGACCTGCAGACCCGACACTTTCAGCGCTGCTGTGATTGATCCATTCGCGAAGGGGAAAAGGACAAGCTGCTCACCCACCGACGGTGCAGCGGAACCAACCACACCGGTCGAACCAACAGCCCCCGGCACCGTCCAACGCACGCGACCATTGTCGGCCTCAAGCGCCCAACCCGATCCGTCACGGCCCGAAACATAGACCGTGCCACCCGATACCGCGGGCGCCCCCGTCACCGGGGCATCAAGCCGCTGCCGCCAGACGACACCGCCCGACGCCGCATCCAACGCAACCAATTCGCCATAGGCCGTCGCGGCATAGACGCGCCCGCCCTCTACCGCCAGACCACCACCGGAAACACCACCGCCCCGGTCGAAGGTCGCCGTCAAGTCCGCACGCCACAGCACCGCGCCCGCAGCCGACGTGGCCTGCACCACCGATGCCGCATCCAGTGTGAAGATACGGCCATCCGCCACCACGGGGGCGGCGCTGACCCGGTTCTTTCGGCTGTTCCCGGCCCCAATCGACACGGACCAAGCCCGCGCAGGCGCGGGCGACAGCGCCCCATGCACCGACGCATGGTTGGCCGAGGCCCCCCGCATCCCCCAATCAGCATTGCTTACAGCGGCGGGCAGCGAAATCGGCTCCGCCCGGTTTTCCGGCCGATCCGGCGGGGCGACAGGCGCCGCTTCCCCTTCCACTTGGATCGAGGCCTCCAGATCGGCCCGCACCGGAAAACGCTCCCCCGGAAGGATAAGTTCCCTCTCGCACCCGGCCAGCACCGTCACGACGGCCAGACCCGAGATCGTTCCCCAAACGCTGCGCTTCAAAGTCCCGGCCCCCATCTGTCGTTCCTTGCCGCCCTGCGGGGCACGGTCAGCCCGCATCATCCTCGGCCACCGCGGCAGATGGAACTGTGGCAGGCGCCACCTCTCCGCCCAGCGCGATGATCATCTGTTCCGCCCGCGCCCGCACACCACCCGGCGATTCCTGATCGCTCAAAAGGGCGGTCAACGCGGCAATCGCCTCATCCGTCTTGCCCTCTTCCACCAAAAGATAGGCCATCTGTTCCAAGGCCATGGTGCGATAGGGCCGCCCCGGCGCGGCCACCGGATCCAGCACCGCGCGGCGATCCGAAATCGACATCTCGCTCCCCGCGATCACAACCTTGCGCAGCGCTGCAAGATCCCGATAGCTCGGTGGCATCGTCGCGTCATTGGCCAGCTGTTCCAGCGCGGCAATCGCACCTGCGCGATCCGCAACCGGATCAGAGGCCAGCAATAGGTTCAAGATCGCCGCCTGTTCGCCATCCGCCGGTGTCGCGGTTAAGGCAGCAACCCGATCCTGTGGCGCACCAAGGTCAAGGGCATCCAGCACGGCATCACCAAAGGCTTCGGCCTGCGCCTCGGCCTGCGCACGCCGCCATTCGGTCCAGCCTGCACCGCCCACCACAGCCAGCACCAATAGCACCCCGATCCAGCCATATTTGCGCATCAGGGCAAACAGCCTGTCGCGGCGGACCTCTTCGGTCACCTCTTCGATAAAGCTGTCGGGGTTGCTCACGGGCCGCTCCACATTCTTTTGCACCGTCTTACACGCAAGCGGGAAGGCTTGCCAAGCCCCGCCCCCTTCGGCGCGCGTCAGGCAGGATCATTCCGCTGCCAGCGTCTCGTCCTCTTCGGAGGATTGCCGCGCCCACATCGCGGCGTACCGGCCGCCCTGCGACAGCAGATCCTCATGCGTCCCCTGCTCTACAATCACGCCCGCCTCAAGCACGACGATCTGGTCGGCATCCGCGATGGTCGACAGGCGATGCGCGATGGTGATCACCGTCCGCCCCTGCCCCATCTCGCGCAGACTGTCCTGAATATCCCGCTCTGTCTGGGTATCCAGTGCCGAGGTCGCCTCATCAAGGATCAGGATCGGCGGGTCTTTCAAAAGCGTCCGCGCGATACCGACGCGCTGCTTTTCCCCACCCGAAAGCTTCAGCCCGCGTTCGCCGACCTTCGTCTCATAGCCCTCTGGCAGGGAAATGATGAAATCGTGGATTTTCGCCGCCTTGGCCGCCGCAACGATCTCGTCCTCGGTCGCGTTATCGCGGCCATAGGCGATGTTGTAGCGCACCGTGTCGTTGAACAGAACCGTATCCTGCGGCACAACCCCGATCTGGGCATGGATTGAACTTTGCGTCACGTCCCGCAAATCCTGCCCGTCGATCCGGATTGCCCCCCCGTTCACGTCGTAGAACCGGAACATCAACCGCCCGATGGTCGATTTGCCCGATCCAGATGGCCCGACCAGCGCATATCGCTGCCCCGCGGGCACCTTCAAGCTGATCCCCTTCAGGATCGGACGTGCCGCGTCATAGCCGAATTCCACCTGATCAAACTCCACCGCGCCGCCCCGCACGGTCAGCGCGGGCGCGCCGGGCTTGTCCACCACTTCCGCAGGCTGGCCCAAAAGACCGAACATCTCGCCCATATCGACCAGTGCCTGCCGGATTTCCCGATAGACCGTGCCAAGGAAGTTCAGAGGCATGGTGATCTGGATCATATAGGCATTGACCATGACGAAATCGCCCACCGTCAATTCGCCACGCTGCACCCCCATCGCGGCCATGGCCATCACGGCCACCAGCCCCGACGTGATCAACAGCGCCTGCCCACCGTTCAGGAAAGACAGGCTCAGCCCCGTCTTCACCGCCGCCGCCTCATAGCGCTGCATCGCGTGGTCATAGCGCGCCGCCTCGCGGGTTTCGGCGTTGAAATACTTTACCGTTTCATAGTTCAGCAGGCTGTCGATGGCCTTTTGGTTCGCATCGGTATCCTGCTCGTTCATCTCGCGCCGGATTTTCACCCGCCATTCTGTCACGGCCAGCGTGAACCAGACATAAAGCGTGATCACCCCGACGACGACGGCCATGTAAGACAGGCCGAACACCGTGGCGAAGATCACCGCCACCATCGCAAGTTCAAGGATCAAGGGCCCAATCGAAAACAGCATGAAGCGCAGAAGGAAGTCGACGCCCTTGACCCCGCGTTCGATGATCCGGCTTAGTCCGCCCGTCTTGCGCGTGATGTGATAGCGCAGCGACAGGCGGTGAATATGGGTAAAGGTCTCCAGCGCCAGCTTTCGCAGCGCCCGCTGCCCCACGCGCACAAAGATCGCATCGCGCAATTCCTGAAAAGCCACCGTCCCCAGACGCGCCATCCCATAGGCCACCGTCAGGCCAACAGCCGTAAGCCCAAGCAAGGTGCCAGTATCCGGCGTCTCACCCGCCAGTGCATCCACAGCCTGTTTGTAGAAATAAGGGGTCGAGACTGAAACGATCTTCGCCGCCACAAGCATGAGGAAAGCGGCAACCACGCGCCGCTTCACCCATGTTTCGCCATCCGGCCAAAGATAGGGCAGCACCCGCCGTATCGTGTGAAGGCCGCTTGCCGGTTTCTCCACGGTATCCTGGGCGGTGCGGACAGGTGTCTTGCGCATAGTGGGTCGTCCTTTCGACGCCCTACCTAAGCCGCTTTGGCGGGACGCACCAGAGGCTGTGGCGCAGCCCCCTCTGTGCGTCCCTGCAAGTTCACTCGGCCGCCGGGATCGTGAAAACCTGACCCGGGTAGATCAGGTCCGGATCGCGGATCTGGTCCTTGTTCGCCTCAAAGACCTGCACATAGCGGATGCCCGCGCCAAGGTTCTCGGTTGCGATCCGCCAAAGGGTAAAGCCCGGCTGCACGGTGACAGTCGTCGGCCCGGCGCTGCTCGCACCCGCGTCCACAGACCCAGCTGCGGCCGGATCGGCCCCGCCATCACCCGCTTCAGCTTGCGTTACGCCCGTCGGTGCCACAGCCTCTGCAGCCGCTGCCAGCGCTTCAACCGTCTCCCGCTTGAAGGGCGTCTCGAACCGGCTTGTGACCTTGCCCTCCCCATCCAACTGATCCGCGCGCAAAACATAGACCCCGGGTGCCACCTCAGGGAGCGTTACAGCCCAATCCCCTGCCGCGGAAATCGACGCTTCGGCCATCTGCGCATTGTCAAGGTAAAGCCGCACCACCCGCCCGGCCGTGCCGCGCCCGGCCAATTGCACCGCACCTGCCTCGGTGTAGGTGATCGTGTCGATGGTCACATTGGCCACGAGTTCCGGCGCAATCTCTGCCGCCGATTGCAGCACTTTCGCCCCTTCATCCGTCACCAGCAAGGCCGCCGGGGCCTCGGCGACGGGAGCGGCTTCAGCCGGGGCTTCTGTCTCGGGCTGAGGCTCTGGCGTGCTTGCAGCGGCCTCCGCTGCCTCGGTCGGCGCCTCGGGCACCTCTGCCTCTGCCACCACAACGGGCGCGATGGTCGGGCCAATCACCACTGTCGCCTCTGCCGGCACCTCTGTCCCATCCGCAAGCAGCATGACCATGGACAGCACGCGCGGTGCCGCACTGGGCGCAAGGTTGAACATTGCAACAAACTTGCCCTGCGGATCGGCGGGCACTGCGGCAAGTTCCGCGCCAATGACCCTCAAAGAAACCGTGGATCCGGCTGCGGCCGACCCAGCCACCAGCGCAGATCCATCCTTTTCCACCCGAACAAGGTCAAAGCTCGGCGGGATCGGTGCCGCTTCCTCCACGACTGCCGCTGCGGCATTCTCTTCGGCAGGAACAGCAACTTCCGCCACAGGCGCCACGTCTGCCACTTCTGTCACGGGTTCGGCCACCGCTTCCCCCGCCGCGGCCTCATTCGCCGCTGTTTCGCCCGCCGCTGCTTCGTCAGGGGCAGCTTCGTCTGGGGCGGCTTCGGTGACGGCGACCTCTGTCTCAGCCTCGGTTGCAACAGTCTCCGGCGCCGATGCCTGGGCCCCGGTTGCAGGATCGGCCACCGCCTCAGACTCAGCCGCTTCTGCCGTCGTTTCCTCTGGCTGCGGCGCGGGTTCCGCCGCGCTGGTCGCCGTCGCCTCCGTCGTGACAGGCGCAGGCGCGGCCTCAGGCTGCGACCCAGATGCTGTCACTGCCGCCTCTTCCACCGCGGGTGGGCGGTTCACTGACCAAGCCCCGTAGAACAGCAGCGCGATAATCGCCCCAACCACAGCCACAACGCCCCCGCGCCCGGCTGCATCCATTTCCGCCCAAGATTTCATCCCGTTTCCCCGAAATCAGGGCCTGTTCCCGGCCCCTTCTTCCCTTAACTCTGCAAGCCCGATAACACGGATGAACCGTTCCGCCCATAGCCCGAAAGCAAGTCCATGTCCGCCTTCCATTCCATCTGTGTCTTCTGCGGCTCACGCGCAGGTGCCCGCCCTTCTTATGCAGAGGCTGCAAAAGCTTTCGGTCAGGCCATCGCCGACGAAGGGTGGCGCCTTGTTTACGGCGCGGGCGATGTCGGCCTGATGGGCGAAGTGGCACGCGCTGCCCAAGCCTCTGGCGCGCGCACCATGGGCGTTATCCCGATACATCTCATGGCGCGCGAAAAGGGCAAGCGCGACCTGTCGCAGCTGGTGATCACGGAAGACATGCATGAACGCAAAAAGGTGATGTTCATGAACTCGGATGCCATCGTGGTCCTTCCGGGCGGAGCGGGATCATTGGACGAGTTTTTTGAGGTGCTGACCTGGCGGCAAATCGGCCTGCACAAAAAGCCGATCTTCCTTCTGGATACCGAAGGTTATTGGCAGCCACTTGCCAGCCTTGCCCGCCATGTCGTCGCCGAAGGCTTCGCCGAAAACAGCATGCTTGATTACTACAGCACCGTGCCGGATGTACCCGCACTTGTCACGGCATTGCGCAAGGCCCTCTCTTGACGCCAGCCTTCCAGCGAATAAAGGGCAAGCGCCCCCCAGATCAGGGAAAAGGCCGCCACATGCCAGCCTGTGAAGGCCTCACGAAAGACCAGAACGGCCGAAATCGCCTGCAAAGTCGGGTTCAGATATTGCACCAACCCCAGCGTCGAGAGGCGAACCCGCTGTGCGCCCCATGAAAAAAGGATCAGCGGCCCCCCGGTGATCAGCCCCGACAAGGGCAGCATCGCAGTCACAAAAGCGTCCTGTCCGAACCAGCCCCCTGCCACCACGCCCCCATGCGCCAGTGCCAGCCACAGCACAGCCAAAGGCAGCAAAAGCATCACCTCAGCCGTCACCGACACGGCGGCAGCGGCTGCCATCTGCTTCTTGATCAGCATGTAAGGCGCGAATGAGAAGGCCAGCGCCAGCGCCACCCAAGGCGCCACCCCCAGACCATAGGTCAACAGGATAACCGCCCCTGCCGCCAAACCGACCGCCATCCCTTGCCCGCGCGTCAAGCGCTCGCCCAGCACCAAAACACCCAGAACCACCGACACCAACGGAAAGATGTAGTATCCAAGGCTCGCCTGAACCGCATGGCCCGTCTGTATGGCCCAGATGAACAACCCCCAATTCACCGCAACGATCCCGGCAGCAAGCCAGACCCGGCCCCTGAGCGGCCCACGCAGGAGCGTAACCGCACCACCGAACCGCCCCTGCAAGGCCAATAGGATTCCAAAGAAGACAAAGGTCCAGACTGTGCGATGCGCCAGCACCTCCAAGGGTGGCACCTCTGCCAAAGCCTTGTAGTAAAGCGTCGCCAGCCCCCAGATCGTGCAGGCCGCCACGATGGCTAAAATGCCCTTGCCCGCCTCGCTCACGCCCGCCCTCCCGAACGCCATCCGCCGACGATCGGCGCCTTCCTTGCACCCCACTCAACCGACTGCAAGCCGCCGCACCTTCATCTTGGCAAAAATACTCTTTGGGGGTCCGGGGGGCAAAGCGCCCCCGGGGCTTTCCCCCCCCGCGCCACGCCCAAAGAAAAAGGCCCGCCGCAACACAGGCGACGGGCCTTCCAAATCCAACGGGCGAAGGGTCAGAGCTTGGCCGCAACCGCTTCCCAATTCACCAGCTTTTCAAGGAAGTTGGTCAGATAGGCCGGGCGCTTGTTGCGGAAGTCGATGTAATAGGAATGTTCCCACACATCGCAGCCCAGAAGCGCGGTCTGACCAAAGCAAAGCGGGTTCACCCCGTTCTCTGTCTTGGTGACCTTCAACGCGCCGTCCTTGTCCTTCACCAGCCAAGCCCAGCCCGACCCGAATTGACCGGCCCCTGCCGCCGCAAAATCCTCTTTGAACTTCGCGACCGACCCGAAAGCTTCCACCAGCGCCTTTTCAAGGCTGCCGGGCATCTTCTTGTCTTCGCCCGGCCCCATCACTTCCCAAAACAGGTTATGGTTCCAGTGCTGGCTGGCATTGTTGAAAATGCCGTTCTGCGCCACTGCACCGGCCTGATAGGTGCCGACGACGATCTCTTCCAGCGACTTCGCCTCCCATTCGGTCCCGGCGATCAGCTTGTTGCCGTTGTCGACATAGGCCTTGTGGTGCAGGTCGTGGTGATATTCCAGCGTCTCCTTCGACATGCCAAGTGCGGCAAGCGCATCATGGGCATAGGGAAGGTCGGGAAGCGTGAAAGCCATGGGAGTGATCCTCTCTGTTCGCGTGTTCACGGAATGCCGCAGATAAGATGGCACAACGCGCCAAGGTCAAGGCCGAAAGCAGCATATTGCGCCCGATGAAATCCGGCCAAGATTGAAGAACGCCCGGCAAGCCGTTCATTTTCCGTATAAATATCCCACAGGGGTCCGGGGGCAGGAAACCCCCGGGGCCTTTGCACGGCGCGACGGCTTCAGAAAAGCTCGGACCCCGGCGTTGCACTGCTGGCCAGAAGGTCAAAGACATAGCGTGCCACCGACCGGAAACAGACCAGCGTATACCCTTCACCGTCTTTCCAGAAGGCCGCCGCAACCTGCGCCGCCCGTGTCCGCCGCAACTCGCCCGGTTCCAACGCGGCGAAATCTACGGGAGAAAGCTTGGCCATAACCTGCTCGGCCTTCGCGCCCTCGATGCGAAACACGGCACGGGCATCTGACACGTCAACGGCAAGGTGATGCTCTTTGCCCATCGCCTTGGCGATCGCCGACAGCGATGCAGACACGTCCACATAGGGCATGACCAGCAGATATTCGTCCGGGCTCATCCAGCCACAGGCGCGATCCCCCTCAACCACCACACGGCGCAGGGCGGGCACGCCCGTCCCCACCGCCGCCTTGATGGCCTTGGGCAGGGCCTTCACATCCGCCTTGCAACGCAGCGTGATCATGCCAAGCGGCCCGATCTCACGGATCGTGGCAAAGCCTTCCGATGCCGCACCGTTCAATGCGCTGACGGGTTCAGACATTCTGCTTCTCCCCTTCTTTGTCGTAAAAGACAGGGTCAACGACCCTTGCCTTCACGGTGCCGCCCTTGACGGTGTTGAACTCCACCACCTCGCCCATCCGATCCGGCCCACGCAACAGAAGGCCCATCGCGATACCCTTCTTCAAGGTGGGCGAATAATAGGTCGACGTCACGCGCCCCTGCGTGTTCCCCTGCCCGTTCGCATTGCGACCCGGTGCCACGATATAGGCCCCGTCCGGGATCACCGAGCCGTCCAGCGTTTCGAAACCCACCAGTTTCCAGCGATCCGCGCTGGCAAGGAAATTCCGCTGTTGTCCGCGCTTGCCAAGGAAATCGGCCTTCTTCTTCGAAATCGCCCAGTCAAGGTTCAAATCTTGCGGGATTACGGTGCCATCCGTTTCATCCCCGATCATGATGAACCCCTTTTCGGCCCGCATCACATGCAGCGCCTCGGTGCCATAGGGCATCGCCCCGAACTCGGCCCCGGCCTCGTGCAGCGCCTCCCAGAAGGCCGCGCCATGGCTCGCCGGCACCGCGATCTCGTAGGACAACTCGCCCGAGAATGAGATGCGATAGACCCGCACCGCAAACCCGCCCAGCGTGCCATCGGCCCAGCCCATAAAGGGCAGCGCCTCTTTCGACACATCCATACCGCCCAGCTTTTCCAGCAACTTGCGTGCATTCGGCCCAACAACGGCGACCTGCGCATATTGCTCGGTCACATTGGCGGTATAGACCTGCCAATCCCACCATTCGCATTGCAGCCAGTCTTCCATCCAGCCATGGATGCGATCCGCTCCGCCCGAAGTCGTATGGCAAAGCCACGTCTCTTCATCGATCCGCGCCACCACACCGTCATCCGACAGGAAGCCCTGCTCGTTGCACATCAGGCCGTAGCGGCATTTGCCCACGGGCAAGGTCGACATCACGCCGGTATAAAGCATGTCGAGGAATTTCCCCGCATCCGGCCCTTTCACGATGATCTTGCCAAGGGTCGAGGCATCCAAAAGCCCCAACCGTTCGCGGGTATTGACCACTTCGCGGTGAACCGCCTGTTCATGCGTCTCTCCCGCGCGGGGGAAGCAATAGGGGCGGCGCCACAGACCCACGGGTTCGAAATAGGCGCCATTCTTTTCGTGCCAGCCATGCATCGCCGTGCGGCGCAGCGGCTGGAATATCTCGCCCCGCGCCTCACCCGCCAGCGCGCCCAAAGTCACGGGCGTGTAGGGCGGGCGGAAGGTTGTCGTCCCGACTTGGGGGATATCTTCATTCAATGCGTCAGCAAGAACCGCAAGGCCATTGATATTAGACAATTTCCCCTGATCTGTCGCCATGCCCAGCGTGGTATAGCGCTTGGTATGTTCGACGGATTCATAGCCTTCACGCGCAGCCAACTGCACGTCGGACACCTTCACGTCGTTCTGGTAATCCAGCCACATCTTTGACTTCAGCTCGACCGAAGCCCCCTGCGGCATGATCCAGACAGCTTCCATCGGTCCCTCAGCCACGGCTTCGGCGACCGGGGCCTTGGCCTTCTTGGCCTTCATCCCCACAGCCGCCAGCGCTGCTTCGGCCTGCGCTGTCGCATCGGCCAGCGCGGCATCCGCCTTCATCGCACCGTTCGCGGCACCCGCCGCCATGACCATCGCGCCGCCATCATGGTTCAACGGGGGCCGCGCCGGATCGGGCCGGAAACAGGCATTGTCCCGATCCCATACCAGCTTGCCGCCGCAATGGCTCCAGAGATGCACGACAGGGGACCAACCGCCCGACATGGCAACGGCGTCACAAGCGATCTCATCAATCACCGCGCCCTCGCCTGCCTGAAGGCAGATAGCAACCGAAGCCACCCGCTTGCCACCCTTCACCTTGGCAATCCCGCGGCCCGCCTCGATCCGCAGGCCCAAGGCGCGTGCCTTTGCCACCAGATCGCCCGCAGGATTGGCCCGCGCATCCACGATGGCCGGCACCGCCAACCCCGCCTCGCGCAGCGCAATCGCCGTGCGATAGCCGTCGTCATTGTTCGTGACAACAACCGTGCGATCCCCCGGCGACACCGCCCAGTTCACCACATAGTCCCGCACCGCCGAGGCCAGCATCACCCCCGGAATATCGTTCCCGGCAAAGGACAAAGGCCGTTCGATCGCCCCCGTCGCTGTCAGGATCTTGCCCGCCCGGATGCGCCACAGCCGGTGCTTGGGCCGCCCGTCGCCGGGCGTGTGATCGGCGACCTTTTCATCCGCCAGAACATAGCCATGGTCATAGACCCCCGCCGCCATGCAGCGCGTGCGCAGGGTAACGTTCTCCATCCCCTCAAGCGCCATGACCGCCTCATCGACCCATTCGCCCGCAGGCTTGCCGTCGATCACATCGCCATCCACCGGCGCGCGCCCGCCCCAATGGGCGTTCTGCTCCACCAGCAGAACCCGCGCGCCCGCCCGGCCTGCCACCAAAGCCGCTTGAAGGCCCGCGATGCCCCCGCCCACGATCAGCAGATCGCAAAAGGCATAGGCCTGCTCATAGCGGTCGGCATCCCGGTCTTTAGGCGCCTTGCCCAGACCGGCCGAATGCCGGATCACCGGTTCGAAGACGTGCTTCCAGAACGGCCGCGGATGGATGAAGGTCTTGTAGTAGAAGCCCGCGGGCAAGAACCGGCTGACCGTGTTGTTCACCACGCCCACGTCGAATTCCAACGACGGCCAATGGTTCTGGCTCGTCGCCTCCAGCCCGTCGAAAAGTTCGGTCACCGTCGTGCGCTGGTTCGGCTCCAACCGCCCGCCGGACCCAAGGTTGACAAGCGCGTTCGGTTCCTCCGGCCCTGCGGCAACGATCCCGCGCGGGCGGTGATACTTGAAGGACCGGCCCACCAGCATCTGGTCATTGGCCAAAAGTGCCGCCGCCAGCGTGTCGCCGCGATACCCCTTCAACCGCTTGCCGTTGAAGGAAAACTCCATCGCCGCCGATCGGTCGATCAGGCGGCCCCCTTTCGCAAGACGGGTGCTCATTTGTAACCCTTCCAGTCCGGCCTGCGGGCCTTGATCTTTTCGATGATGTCGGCAGGCGGCTCGCCCACCTGCGCCGGATAGGTGCCGAACACTTCCAGCGTCGCCGTGCAACGGGCGGCAAGGAACCACTTCCCGCAGCCATAGGCATGACGCCAGCGTTCGAAATGAACCCCCTTGGGGTTCTTTCGCGCGAACATATAGGCCTCGAATTCCTCATCCGTGGATCCGGGCCCGAACCGCTTCAGATGCGCCTCATAGCCGGGCGACAGTTCCGTCTCTTCGGCCTTCACGCCGCAATAGGGACATTCAAGCAGCAGCATTTTGCACCCCGTTCTTCCTTGCGCGCGCCCGCATCAATGCGCCACCCCGGCGGCCACCGACTCGTCGATGAACCGCCCTTCCTTGAAGCGCCACATGTCGAATTCCGCAGCCAGCGGCCCCGGCTCGCCCTTGGCCATCAACTCCGCCATCGCCCAACCGGAACCAGGGATCGCCTTGAACCCGCCCGTCCCCCAGCCGCAATTGATGAAGCAGTTGCCCAGCGGGGTTTTCGAGATGATGGGCGACCGGTCCCCGGTCATATCCACGATCCCGCCCCATTGCCGCAGCATCTTGAGGCGCGAAATGATCGGGAATGTCTCGATCAGCGCCCGCAGCGTTTCCTCAATATGATGGAAGCTGCCGCGCTGGGTATAGTTGTTGAACCCGTCCGTGCCACCGCCGATCACCATTTCGCCCTTGTCGGACTGGCTCATATAGCCATGCACGGTGTTGGCCATCACCACGATATCCATGCAGGGCTTGATCGGCTCCGACACCAGCGCCTGCAGCGCCACAGCCTCCACCGGCAGGCGGAACCCGGCCATATCGGCCACCTGCCCCGAATGGCCGGCCACCACGATGCCCAACTTCTTGCAACCGATGAAGCCCTTGGTCGTCTCGACCCCCGTCACCTTGCCGTTTTCCGACCGAACGCCCTTCACCTCGCATTGTTGAATGATGTCCATACCCATGTCGGAACAGGCCCGTGCATAGCCCCACGCCACCGCATCATGCCGCCCGGTGCCCCCGCGCGCCTGCCACAGCGCCCCCAGCACCGGATAGCGCGGCCCGTCGATATTCAGGATCGGGCACAACTCCTTTACGCGCTGCGGCGTGATGAATTCCGTCTGCACCCCTTGCAGGGCATTGGCATGGGCCGTGCGCTGATATCCCCGCACCTCATGATGCGTCTGCGCCAGCATCATCACGCCGCGCGGCGAAAACATCACGTTGTAATTCAGGTCCTGACTCAGCGTCTCATACAGAGAACGCGATTTCTCATAAATCGCGGCACTTGAATCCTGAAGATAGTTCGACCGGATGATGGTGGTGTTGCGGCCCGTGTTGCCGCCCCCCAACCAGCCCTTTTCGATGATCGCCACATTGCGAATGCCGTGGTTCTTGCCAAGGTAATAGGCCGTGGCCAAACCATGCCCGCCAGCCCCCACGATGATGGCATCATATTCCTTCTTGGGCTCTGGCGATTTCCACGCCCGTTCCCACCCGGTGTGATGCCGCAGCGCCTCACGCGCGATGGCGAAAACCGAATAGCGTGTCATGGCAAACCCCCGATCCTGTGGCCCGCTGCGAACCTGCGCCCCTTCTGGAACGCCGCGCGATTTATGCCCCACCTTCCAGCGGCACAATCGGGAAAAATGCGACATGACCAGCCTGCGACGGCGTCGCACAGGTCACTTTCGCGTTTCCGTCTTCCGATCCAGCCCTCAAGCCGCTACATCCGCCACAGAAGTTGCACACGGGAAAGACACGATGGAGACTGCCGCCTTCTGGGCCGCCGCCGGAGGAATGGGCCTTGCCGTGGCCGCCCTATTCCTCTTGGCCCTGCGCCGCGCGCGGGCCGAAATCGCGGCCGCCGCTGATTTCGACCTCAAGGTCTACCGTGACCAACTGGCCGAGATTGACCGTGATCTCACCCGCGGCACCCTTCCCCCAGAAGAGGCCGACCGCCTGCGCACCGAAGTCTCGCGCCGCCTTCTGGACGCGGACCGCCATGCCCAGCAGGCCAGCCGCAAGGCCAGCACGGCAGGTGTCACCCTTGCCGCGACCCTGATCCTCGCCCTCATCGGCAGCAGCTACTGGCTCTATCTGCGTCTGGGCGCGCCGGGCTATCCCGACTTGCCGCTCGCCGCCCGTTTTGCCATGTCAGAAGAGATGCGCGCCAACCGCCCCTCTCAGGCCGAGATGGAGTTGACCGCCGCAGCCACGCGCCCTGCCCCGGTGCAGCCCGAACCGGAATTCGCCGAACTGATGGATCGCTTGCGCGAAGCGGTGGCCGAACGCCCAGACGATGCGCGCGGCCTTGAACTCCTCGCCGCAAATGAAGCGCGCCTTGGCAATCTTGGCGAAGCCCGCGCCGCGATGGAAAACCTTCTTCGCATCAAGGGCAACACGGCCACAGGCGACGACCATGCCGCGCTTGCCGAACTGATGATCATGGCCGCAGGCGGCCTCGTCTCGCCCGAGGCAGAGACAGAGCTGACCCGGGCCCTCACGCTCGATGCCCGCAATGGCACGGCACGCTACTACTATGGCCTTATGGCCGCGCAAGTGGGCCGCTTCGATCGCACCTTTGCGCTCTGGCGTCCCCTCCTCGATGAAGGCCCTGCGGATGCACCATGGATCGCCCCGATCCGGGCCCAGATCGAAGATGTCGCCATGCGGGCGGGCGTTCAGTTCACCCTGCCCGCAGCGCTCCCCGGCCCGGATGCCGGTGCGATGGCCGCAGCGCAGGACATGTCAACCGAAGATCGGCAGGCCATGATTGAAGGGATGGTCGCGCAACTGGGCGAACGCCTTGCCACCGAAGGCGGCACGGTCGAAGAATGGGCGCGTCTCATCTCCTCTCTGGCGGTGCTGAACCGCATGGAGGACGCGCAGGAAATCTATGCCGAAGCCCTGACGAAATTCGAAGGCTCCCCGTCCCAGCAAAGCTTCTTGCGCGAACAGGCCCTCAACGCAGGCCTAACCCCGTGATCTGCGCGACGCTCGAAGACTTCATCGCCTCCCTACCCCCGAACCGCGCCATCTGCGGGCTGGATTTCGGTGAAAAGACCATCGGCATCGCCATTTCCGACCTGCGCCGCATCGTGGCCAGCCCGGCCGAAACCCTTCGCCGCGTGAAATTCACCGAAGACGCCAACCGCCTCCTCGCCTTTCTTGCCACGCGTGAGGTGACAGGGATCATCCTTGGCCTGCCCCTCAACATGGACGGCTCCAGCGGTCCGCGCGTGCAGGCAACACAGGCCTTCGCCCGCAATCTCACCCGCCTGACGGACCTTCCCATCACGTTTTGGGATGAACGCCTGTCCACAGTTGCGGCAGAAAGGGCACTGCTTGAGGCGGATACGTCGCGAAAACGTCGGAAAGAGGTGATCGACGCCGTCGCCGCGGGCTATATCTTGCAAGGTGCCCTAGATCGTATGGGCCATTTGGGAAACGGGGTGCCGTCTTGAAAGACGAAGTTTGGAAGCGTGACGAGGTTCAATCGCCTTGCATCAAGCTTTGCACCATCCATCCCGCGGAACGCATCTGCGTCGGCTGCTACCGCACGATCGAGGAAATCTCTGCTTGGTCGCGCCTGACGCATGAGGCACGTGGTGCCATCATGGCTGACCTTCCCTCCCGCGCTCCACGCCTTGCCAAACGCCGGGGCGGCCGCATGGGCCGCCTGCAAGACTGACACCCTAACGCCTCTTTACCCCCTTATTTTCTGTCCTCGAATATCCTCAAGGGGTGACTTGGCCCCCCGCAGGCGGGGCAAAAAGGGGCGCAACGCCCCCCCGCGCCAAAGCCGAAGGCGGCGGCGCGGAGAAAAGGCTTGCGCGGGCCCTTGCCCGCGCGCCGCGAGATCACCGCGGCCAGCCCCCGGAACCTCCATGTAAATTATTTTAACATACCCTCTTGAATGCGCCCCGCCTCCTCCTCATCTTCCGTCATGTGAAAGACATTCACATCACCGCGCAACAAGGGAGACCGCCGATGAACACCTACCCCGCCGCCGCCCCCCGCATTTCGGGCGGCCTCCTGTCCTGGCCCCGCCGGGCCGAAGCCTGGCTTGACAGCCATGGCCGCAAGGCCTGGATCGCCGCAATGGTGCTGGGCTTCATCTTCTTCTGGCCCGTGGGCCTTGCCCTCGTCGTCTATATGACCGTCACCAACCGTTGGAGCAAAGACATGTTCGGATCGTCCTGCCGCAAATCCCGCCGCGCCGCCTGGTCCCCCGATTGGAACAGCCGCGTGCAGCAATCCTCGGGCAATACCGCCTTCGACGCCTACAAGGCCGAAACGCTCCGCCGTCTGGAAGAAGAACAGGCTGCCTTCGAAGGTTTCCTGAACCGCCTGCGCGAAGCGAAGGACAAACAGCAGTTCGACGCCTTCATGGAAGAACGCGCCCGCAGCCCGCGCAATGACGAGGCATCGCCCCCCGCGCTCAACGCTTGACGGCACAGACCTTGATCCGGTGGCCCTTCGGGGCCACCTCATCCCTTTATCCCCGACCGGACACGCCAGATGTATCCCGACCACAGCCTGAACGCCCTGCCCGACCCCGACCGACATGCCGCATTCTATGCCGGCGTCCCGGCCAAGCGCGCACTGGCATGGATCATCGACACGATCTTCGTCACAGCGATCGTCCTTCTTGTCCTTCTCCTCACGGCGCTGACGGCGGTTTTCATCTTCCCACTCGTCTGGCTCGCCGTGGGCTTCCTCTACCGCTGGGTCACGCTCAGCGGTCGCTCGGCCACTTGGGGCATGCGGGTGATGTCGATCGAATTCCTTGATCGCTACGGCCAGCGCTTCGATGCAGGCACCGCCTTCCTGCACACTTTGGGCTATTCGCTCTCGATGGCCTTCGTCCTGCCGCAGATCCTCTCTGTGGGTCTGATGCTGGTCACCCGGCGCGGGCAAGGCCTGACCGATATGGTCTTGGGCAGCGTGGCGATCAATCGCCACGCCTGAGGTCCGGTCAAATCCGCAGGAATGCCCCGGAATCGCCCGAAATGCGGCTTGGCGGATGCCAAGCCGCTTGATACGCTGAACGTTATCACCATAAATCCCGATCCATGCGCCACACCCTCCCCATCGCGCCCCAGTTCTACGTGACGGCTCCGCAACCCTGCCCCTATCTTGAGGGGCGGATGGAACGAAAGCTTTTCACCGCGCTGCAGGGGGAACATGCGCAGAAACTGAACGACACCCTGTCGAAGCAGGGCTTCCGGCGCAGCCAGAATGTGCTTTACCGCCCCTCCTGCGCGGAATGTTCGGCATGCCTGTCGGCGCGCATCCGGGTGGCCGATTTCGCCCCCCGCCGCACCCATCGTCGCATCCTGAAAAAGGGCGGCGACCTGCGCCGCAACGCCACCTCGCCTTGGGCGACCGAGGATCAGTTTTCGCTTTTCCGGCGCTATCTCGACCGCCGCCATGCCGATGGCGGGATGGCCGACATGGACATCTTCGAATTCGCCGCGATGATCGAGGAAACGCCGATCAAATCCCGCGTGGTGGAATACAGCCGCCCCGCTGGCCCCGGCGAAACGGGCCGTCCGCTGGCCGCCGTCTGCCTGACGGATGTCTTCGATGACGGGCTTTCGATGGTCTACAGCTTTTATGACCCCGATCTCGCCGACCTCTCGCTTGGCACCTATGTCATCCTCGACCATATCGACCTCGCACGCGAGGCGGGGCTGCCCTACGTCTACCTCGGCTACTGGGTGCCGGGCAGCCGCAAGATGGGCTACAAGGCCAGTTTCCCAGCGCTTGAGATTTACAAGGGTGGCCGCTGGCAGGATATCGGGGCGCCCGGCGATCATCGGGCGGAACTTCACCCCCTGTCGGTCGATCCCATCGCGGAACAGGTGGCCCGCATCTCTCTGCCCGACACCCGCGTTCCCCGCGACGCCTGAAGGATGGGCCAATCCCGCCTTGGCGCCATCGCCCTCATCGTCCCTGACTATGACGACGCCATCCGCTTCTTTACTGCTGCGGGCTTCCGCCTGAGCGCCGATATCGATCAGGGCACCAAGCGCTGGGTTACGGTGGAACCGCCGGGGGGCGGCTGCCGCATTGTCCTTGCCCGTGCCGCCACCCCCGAACAACAGGCCACCATCGGCGCGCAGGGCGCAGGCCGCGTCTGGCTCTTTCTTGAAACCGACGATTTCGCGGCCACCGCCGCCCGCCTGATCACCGCCGGCGCGGTCTTCGAGGAAGCCCCCCGCCATGAACCCTACGGCACCGTCGCCATCTGGCGCGACCCCTTCGGCAACCGCTGGGACCTGATCCAGCCCGCCTGACCCAGTCGGACCACGCCGCAAAGTGGCAGGCGCGCAACGGCAGGCGTGTCCATCCGCCTCGACGATGCGCTTTTTCCCACCCCTGCCCCTTGTCATCGCAAATCCGCACCCGACCTAGGGGGGGCGCGCAAGGGCCGCCCCTTTGGCGGCCGCAGCAGGGAAAAAGAATGACCTATCTCCTTTTTGTGGTGGGCCTCGTCGCCCTCTTCTTTGGCGGCGAATATCTCGTCCGTGGGGCCAGCGCCGTGGCCCGCCATTTCCGCCTCTCGCCCATGGTGATCGGCCTCACCATCGTGGGTTTCGGCACCTCCGCCCCGGAATTGCTGGTCTCGGTTCAGGCCGCGCTGGCCGGACAACCCGCCATTGCCATCGGCAATGTGCTGGGCTCGAACATCGCCAATATCCTGCTGATTCTAGGCGTCTCCGCTGTCATCGCGCCGCTTTTGATCCCGGTGCGCAAACTCTGGCGCGACCTTGGCTTCATGCTCGCCGCCACCGCCACCGTCTGGTTCATGCTGCTTGACGGTCAGGTGACACGGATGGAAGGGGCAATCCTTGCCATCGGTCTTATCGCCTTCCTGACCACCGCCTTCCTGACGGGCAAGGTCGATGAAGAAGAGGCCACGCTTGGCGATATCCCACAATGGAAAGCCTGGGCCATGACGCTGGGTGGCCTGGTCGTCCTCGTGATCGGCGCACGCCTTCTTGTGGACAGCGCCACCGAAATTGCCCGCGCCTTCGGGGTGTCCGAGGCGGTGATCGGCCTGACCATCGTGGCCGTCGGCACCTCCTTGCCCGAACTTGCCACCTCTGCCATCGCCGCCATCCGCAAACAGACCGAGATTGCCGTGGGCAACGTGGTCGGCTCGAACATTTTCAACATCTTCAGCATTCTGGGGATCACCGCTCTGATCACCCCGATCCCCGCCGATCCGCGCTTTGCCGCAATCGACATGCCTTGGGTCGCCGCCACCGCCGTGGGCCTGACAATCCTTGCCGTCGTTCTGGGCGGCCTGCCCCGCATCGCGGGTGTGCTGCTCCTTGCGGCCTATGGTGGCTATATCGTCCTGACCGGGATATGACGGCAACGGGGGGGCAACCGCCCCCCCGCACCCCCCTTTCCGCTCAGATCAGTCCTTCGGCCTTCATGGCCGCCGTCACCGCCGGGCGCGCAGCGATGCGCGCGCGCAGCGCCTCCAGTTTCGGGAAGGCGGAAAGATCATGCCCGATCCCCTTCGACCAATTGGTCACGGTGAAGAGATAGGCATCCGCCGGCGTAAACGCCGCCCCCAGCAGGTAATCCCGCCCATCCGCCAGCCGCCCTTCGATCAGTGCAAGCCGCCCATTCAAGAGCGCCAGCTGCGCCTCGCGCGCGGCCCCCTCCAGCCCGCGGAAGAAGGGGGAATAGGTCTTGTGCACCTCGGTCGAAATGAAATTCAGCGCCTCCTGCAACCGCGCCCTTTGCAGGGTCCCCACTGCAGGAAGCGCGCCGGGCTTTGCGCTATCCATCACATATTGCATGATCGCCACGCCCTCGGTCAGCACCTCGCCGCCCTCCAGCACCAGAACGGGCACCGCCCCGCGCGGGCTGATCGCGGTGAAATCCGCCCCGCCTGCCGTTTTCTTGGCACGGATATCGGCGCGTTCCACCTCATAAGTCGCGCCAGCCTCTTCCAGCACGATATGGGATGCCAGCGAACAGGCGCCGGGCGAATAGTAAAGCTTCATGGGTGACCCTCCTACATCCGGGGCGAACCGCCCCCAAGGCAGCATCTACCCCGAACCACCACGCCAACCAACGCGCAAGACGACTCAGTCTGGCAGATAGCCCTGTGCGGCAGCGCAGAGATTTCCTTTTATTGCCCTCACGGCGCGCCAAACGAAATGAAGTTTCAATTTTTTGCACCACAGCGACACTTTAGGCCATCTTTTGCGGTTGACGCCCCTGCGCACCCGCCCTAGTGTCCGCCGCGACGAACAGAGGAACGGACATGTCCCGCATTCTCGTACTTGTAGGGTCTTGGCGCATGGGGCGGTAACGCAAACCCTATGGTTCCCATGCGCCCCCGGATCGAAACCCGGGGGCTTTTTATTGCGCGATGGCGGGGGCTTGGCCCCGAATGACAGGTGATGGCAGATGACGAAACAGATGACCGGCGCGAAGATGGTGGTGCAGGCGCTCAAGGATCAGGGCGTCGAGGTGGTCTTTGGCTATCCGGGCGGCGCAGTGCTGCCGATCTATGACGAAATCTTCCAGCAGAACGACATCCGCCACATCCTTGTGCGCCACGAACAGGGCGCGGTCCACATGGCCGAAGGTTATGCCCGGTCCACCGGCAAACCGGGCGTCGTGCTGGTGACCTCTGGCCCGGGTGCCACCAATGCCGTCACGGGTCTGGTGGACGCGCTGATGGATTCGATCCCGCTCGTCGTTCTGACGGGTCAGGTGCCCACCTTCATGATCGGTACCGACGGGTTCCAAGAAGCCGACACCGTCGGCATCACCCGCCCCTGCACCAAACATAACTGGTTGGTGAAGGACACGGCGAAGCTGTCGGAAACCATCCATCAGGCCTTCCATGTGGCCACCTCCGGCCGCCCCGGCCCGGTGCTGATCGACATCCCCAAGGATGTGCAATTCGCACAGGCCGAATACACGCCGATGGAAAAGACCCGCGTCAGCCATTACCAGCCCCGCCGCGAAGGCGACCCCGAACAGATCGCCCGTCTGGTTGAGATGATGGAACAGGCCGAACGCCCGATCCTCTACACAGGCGGCGGCGTTGTGAATTCCGGCCCCCGCGCCAGTGCGCTCCTGCGCGAACTGGTGGCTGAAACGGATTTCCCCATCACCTCCACCCTGATGGGCCTTGGCTCCTATCCGGCCTCCGGCAAGAACTGGCTGGGCATGCTTGGCATGCATGGGCTGTATGAGGCGAACCTCGCCATGCATGGCTGCGACCTGATGATCAATATCGGCGCGCGCTTCGACGACCGCATCACGGGCCGGGTCAAGGATTTCTCGCCCCATTCCCGCAAGGCGCATATCGACATTGACCCCTCCTCGATCAACAAGGTCATCCGCGTCGATGTCCCGATCCTCGGTGACGTGACGCTGGTGCTGGAAGAGGTGCTGCGCCAATGGAAGGCCCGCGGGTCCAAGACCAACAAGGGCGGCCTTGCCAAGTGGTGGAAGCAGATCAACGAATGGCGCGCCGTCGATTGCCTGTCCTTCAAGAACAGCGAAAAGACCATCAAGCCGCAATATGCCCTGCAACGGCTTGAGGCGCTGACCAAAGGCATGGATCGCTACATCACGACCGAAGTGGGTCAGCACCAGATGTGGGCGGCGCAATTCCTTGGGTTCGAAGATCCCAACCGCTGGATGACCTCGGGCGGGCTTGGCACCATGGGCTATGGCCTGCCCGCCTCCATCGGCGTGCAGATCGCCCATCCTGAGGCACTGGTCATCAACGTGGCGGGTGAGGCGTCGTGGCTCATGAACATGCAGGAAATGGGCACCGCGATGCAATTCCGCGCGCCCGTCAAGCAGTTCATCCTGAACAACGAACGCCTCGGCATGGTGCGCCAGTGGCAGGAACTCCTGCATGGCGAACGCTATTCGCACAGCTGGTCGGAATCCCTGCCTGATTTCGTCAAACTGGCCGAGGCCTTCGGCTGCAAGGGCATCAAATGCGACCACCCCAAGGACCTTGATGACGCGATCATGGAAATGATCCGCTATGACGGCCCGGTGATCTTTGACTGCCTCGTGGAAAAGCATGAAAACTGCTTCCCGATGATCCCCTCGGGCAAGCCGCATAATGAAATGCTGCTGGGCGAGGCGGATACGCAGGGCGTCATCGGGGCCAAAGGCGCCGTTCTGGTGTGATGCGTCGGACCGGGGGTTTCACCCGCCCCCGGACCCGCATGGGAAATAATTTAGACAGAAAATGAAGGGAGTGGCGGATGTCCGCGCTCAATATCAAAAAAGGCTCCACCAGCCATTCCGCCTATGACCTGCGCGACCACAACGCCACGGTCATCGAAAGCCATACGCTGGCGGTGATCGTCGAAAACGAACCGGGCGTCCTTGCCCGCGTCATCGGCCTTTTCTCTGGGCGCGGCTACAATATCGACAGCCTCACCGTGGCCGAGGTCGATCATACCGGCCACCGCTCGCGCATCACCATCGTCACCTCTGGCACCCCCGCCGTGATCGACCAGATCGAGGCGCAGCTTGGCCGTCTGGTTGCCGTCTACGAAGTCCATGACCTGACGGCGGAAGGCCCCTGCGTGCAGCGCGAGCTTGCGCTGTTCAAGGTCGCAGGCAAGGGTGACGCACGGATCGAAGCCCTGCGTCTGGCCGAGATTTTCCGCGCCAATGTCGTCGACTCGACGCTGGAAAGCTTTGTCTTCGAAATCACCGGCACGCCGGAAAAGATCGACGCTTTCGCCGATCTGATGCGCCCCCTTGGCCTGCGCGAACTGGCCCGCACTGGCGTCGCCGCCCTGTCGCGCGGGGCCTGATGTCCTCTGCGCGGGTGGGGCCTGACAAGCCCCCCGCCCGCGCGGCAATCACCATTCCCTCAGACTTCGCTCCGCGCGGCGCGGCGCTGCACCGCTCTGCGCCGCCTCTGGCGTATCTTGACCCGGGTCGTCACCCACCAGACGACATGCACCAGCACATAGCCGATCACCGCCGAAACCGTGGCAAAGACCAAAAGCCCGACCGCGGTATAAAGCGATGCATCCGACAGCCCGCTCAGGAAATCCGCCGCCACAGGCTCCCCCTCCAGCACCTCGCGGATTTCCTCCGCAGGGCCAAGGATTTCCCGCCCAACCCGCCAGGCCGCGACATAGATCGCAGGCAGCACAAGGGGGTTGGTCACAAGGGTGGCCAGACTGGCCACAATCACATTGCCCCGCGTCACGATCGCGATAAGCGCTGCAAGAAAGACCTGCCCCACCGGCAGCACAAAGGCGCTGAACAGCCCGATCGCCGCCCCGCGCGCCACGCTGCGGCGGCTGACATGCCAGATCGACGGCGCGCGCAGCCATTCCGCCACGGGCCGCAGCGTGCGGTTCCCCTCCAGCGAGGACCGCATCCGCCCCAGACCTTTCAGCCAATCCCGCATCCGTTTCCCTTCCGGCGCCCGGTTCCCTTGCAAAGTGGGGCTGGGGCGGCGGCAGGACAACCCGAAAACGGCACAAGATCCAATCTATCTGCGTGTCACGCCCCGGTGAACCGCGCCGGGCGTTTCTCCAGAAACGCCGCCACCCCTTCGCGGAAATCGGCCGTCGCCCCCGCCTCGCCCTGCAATCGCGCTTCCAGCGCAAGTTGCGCCTCCAACCCGTTCCCCGGCGACGCCCGCAGCGCCTGCTTGACCAGCCGATAGGCCACCGTCGGCCCGGCAGCCAAGGCCCCCGCCCGCGCCGTCACATGGGCGGCAAAGCCCTCATCCGGCACCGCCTCCCAGATCATCCCCCAGTCCGCAGCCTGCGCCGCGCTGATCTTTTCGGCAAACAGCGCCGCCCCCATCGCGCGGGCCATCCCCACCTGACGTGGCAGCCAATAAGTTCCCCCCGCATCAGGGATCAGCCCGATCCGCGTAAAGGCCTGTATGAATGAGGCGCTTTCGCAGGCGATCACCACATCGCAGGCCAGCGCAAGGTTTGCCCCTGCTCCCGCCGCCGCCCCATTCACGGCGGCAATCGTCGGCACCGGGCAATCATAGATCGCTTTCAAAAGCGGCTCATATTCCTCGGCCAGGACGCGCCCAAGGTCCATCTGCCCCAGCGCCATCGCATCCTGCAAATCCTGTCCCGAACAGAAGGCCCGCCCCGCCCCCGTCAGCACAATGCAGCGCGCCCGCGCCTCCACCTCGCGCCATGCGGTCAGAAGTTCGCCCCGCAGCCGTGACGACAGCGCATTCATCACCGAAGGCCGGTTCAGGGTGATCGTCGCCACCCCACCCGCCTCGGCCACCGTGATCGTCTCATATGCCATGCCATGCCTCCCCTTTGCGCCCACCCTATCCGGGCCGCAGGGAAGGAAAAGCCCGACGGCGCGTCACTCCTTCAGGATTTCCGTCAGCCGCGCGCGCTCGGCCTCGCTCAACTCTTCGGCACGGACCTGACCGCGCCGCCGGAAGGTGGCAAAGGCAATCCCAACCCCCGCCAGAAGCATCGCGGGACCCGCCACCCAAAGCAGAAGGTTCACCCCCGTCGCCGGGGGATTGAGCAGCACATATTCGCCATAGCGATCCACAAGAAAGGCCACCGCCTCCTCATCCGTATCCCCGGCCACCAACCTCTCACGCAAAAGGACACGCAGGTCTGCGGCCAATTGCGCATCGCTGTCATCGATATTCTCGTTTCGGCAAACCAGACAGCGCAGCCCCTTGGAAAGCGCCCGCGCCCGCGCCTCAAGGGCCGGATCGTCCAGCATTTCATGCGGCTGCACCGCCAGCGCAGGCCCCGCCACGGGCAAGGCCACCGCCAGCATCAGCGCAAGAGTAACCGCCCTCATTCCGCAGGCACCCCCGAAGGCACGCGCCGCGCCCCCGCCGCCACGCGATAGCGCCGATCAGACAGGCTCAGCACCCCCCCCAGCGCCATTAAAAGGCACCCGCCCCACAGCCAATTGGCAAAGGGTTCGATATAGGACCGGACCGCCCAACCACCGTTGTCCTGCGGGTCGCCAATCACCAGATAGACGTCGCGCAGGAACCCGTAATCAATCGCGGCCTCTGTCGTTGGCATGCCCGCCACCGGATAAACCCGCTTTTCCGGAAACAGCAGCGCCACGTCTTGACCGTCCTGCGTCACCCGCATCTCGGCCATGGTGGATAGGTAATTCGGCCCCTCCACCTCGCGCACCTCGACAAGCGTCACCTCATAGGGGCCAAGGGGGAAACTCTCCCCCGGCTGAACCACGCGGATATCCTCCACCTTCCAGGCCAGCATGGCTGACACGGCAAAAATCGTGATGCCAAGGCCGCCATGCGCCACCATCTTCCCCCAATCGGCCCGTGGCAGCCGCGCCATCCGCGCCACCCGGCCCCCAAAGGCCCCGCGCCCCGTCCGCGTCCAGAAATCCGCCAGCGCGCCGCCCAGAACCCAGACCCCCAGCAGCACACCCACCGGACCAAGGGCGCTACGCCCCGTCTGCATCGCCCAAGCCAGCGCCCCCAAGGACAAGGCCAGCACCAGCACGGGCCACAGGGGCCGCATCCCCCGCAACGCATCGCCCCGCTTCCACGGCATCATTGCGCCCAAAGGCAGGATCACCGCCAGCGCCACCACAAAGGGCGAAAAGGCCGCGTTGAAGAAGGGCTCCCCCACGCTCAACTTCCGGTCAAACAGCATCTCGGCCAAAAGCGGCCAGATCGTCCCAAAGAACACCACAAAGGCTGACACGGCCAACAGGATGTTGTTGGCCACCAAGGCGCTTTCGCGGCTGACCACGCCGAACACACCCTTCGCCTCCATAACCCCCGCCCGCGCGGCAAACAGGGTCAGCGCCCCGCCCATGAAGACGCCAAGGATCAACAGGATGAACACACCCCGTTCCGGGTCATTGGCAAACGCATGGACCGAGGTGATGACCCCCGACCGCACGATGAATGTGCCCACCAGCGAAAAGCCAAAGGCCAGAATGGCCAGAAGGATCGTCCAGGCTTTCAGGCTTTCCCGCTTCTCCACCACGATGGCCGAATGCAACAAGGCCGCCGAAATCAGCCATGGCATGAAGGACGCATTCTCCACCGGGTCCCAGAACCAGAACCCGCCCCAGCCAAGCTCGTAATAGGCCCACCAAGACCCCAGCGCGATGCCGATCGTCAAAAAGACCCAAGCCGCCAGCGTCCAAGGTCGCACCCAACGCCCCCATGCGGCATCCACCCGCCCCTCGATCAGCGCGGCCACCGCAAAGGAAAAGCTCATCGAAAGGCCCACATAGCCCAAATAAAGGAAGGGCGGATGGAAGGCGAGGCCGGGGTCCTGCAACAACGGGTTCAGATCCTGCCCGTCGAGCGGCGGAATGGCCAGGCGCAGGAACGGGTTTGATGTCAGCAGCATGAACAGAAGGAAGGCCACCCCAATCATCCCCTGAACCGCCAAGACCCGCGCCTTCAACTGCGGCGGCAGGTTCCCCCCGAACCACACCGCACAGGCCCCGAACAAGGCAAGGATCAAGACCCACAGCAGCAGCGATCCCTCGTGGTTCCCCCATACCCCGGAAATCTTATAGATCATGGGCTTCAGCGTGTGCGAATTGCTGACAACCAGCGAAAGCGAGAAGTCAGACATCACGAAGGCATAAGTCAGCGCCGCAAAGGAAAAGCCCACCAGCAGGAACTGCACCACCGCCGCCGGATCGCCCACCGCCATCCATGCCGCATTGCGCCGCTCGGCCCCGATCAGGGGCACGGTTGATTGGATGATGGCCACCGCCAGCGCCAATATCAGCGCGAAATGCCCAAGCTCCACGATCATCGCGGCCCCTCCCAATTGCTTGGCCCGACCATAGGCGCAAATCCCGCCCACTCCAATGGGGATGCGCCCCCGCGTCGCAGCCCCTGACGAAGGGTTGATCGCCGCAAAGCCACCCGCCCCTTCATCTTGGCCCAAATACTCAAATCACCCCGCCACCACCCAAGCCAGGCCGCATCACCGGGCCTCCTCCCCTCCCCCGTCCTTCACGGCGACGGGGCCGGGGGTTCCCCCGCAACCCTACCGCCGCCCCGCCTTCCGCGTCGATAAAAGAAGGTTCGTCTCCGACACCGTCACCCCTTCCATCGCCCGGATGCGGTGGATCGTCTCATCCAACTCCAGCAGGGTCTGCGTCCCCAATTCCACGATCACATCCCACCGCCCATTCGTCGAATGCACCGCCTGCACCTGCGGCAGACCGCCCAACCGCGCCATGATCTTCTCGCCCCCCCGCCCTTCGATCCCGATCATCATCAAGGCCCGAACCGGGGACGCGCTCACATCCGCCCGCGTCAGCACGGTGAACCCCGCAATCTCGCCCTTCGCCGTCAGCCGCTCCATCCGCGCCCGCACCGTTGCCCGGCTCAACCCCAAGCGATCGGCCAGATCGGACAGCGCCGCCCGCCCGTCCCGGCGCAACTCCGCCACCAGCCGCTGATCCACCTCATCCATCATGGCCAATTTCTCCGCCGTTTCGGTCAATCCCCTGTCCAGATCGACCATAACAACGCTGGATTTTGCCGCAACCCGGAAAGACCCTTGCGACGAAGGAGAAGTCGCATGTCCAAAACCATCCTCATCGGCGCCCCCATCGATACGGGCCAACGCTATCCCGGCTGCCTGATGGGCCCTTCGGCCTATCGCGTGGCGGGTATCGCACAGGCGATCCGCGATCTGGGCCATGGTGTCGAAGACTGGGGCGATGTGGCCCTCCCCGCCCTCAAACCCCTCACCTGCCCCAACCCTTCCGTCCATTCCTTGCCCGAAACCGTCGGCTGGACGGAAACGCTCGCCGACCGCACCGATGACGCCCTGTCCCAAGGCGGGCTGCCCATCATCATGGGCGGCGATCATTCCCTCGCGCTCGGCTCTGTCTCGGGTGCCGCCGCCCATGCCAAACGCAATGGCCGGCCCCTCTTCCTCCTCTGGCTGGACGCGCATTCCGATTTCCACACGCCGCTGACCACGACCTCCGGCAACCTGCACGGCACACCGGTGGCCTATATCGCGGGCCGCGATGGGTTCGACGCCTTCCCCCCCTTCCCGGCCCCGATCCCGCCGCAGAACATCTGCCTTTACGGCATCCGCTCGGTCGACCCGGCCGAACATGCCGCCCTCCTCACCCATGACATCGCCATCAACGACATGCGCGTCTTGGACGAAAATGGCATCGTCGCCCCCCTCCGCGCTTTCCTCACCCGCGTGCGCGACGCGGGCGGCATGCTGCATGTCTCGCTAGACGTGGATTTCCTCGATCCCTCTATCGCCCCCGCCGTCGGCACCACCGTCCCCGGCGGCACCACCTTCCGCGAAGCCCATCTGGTGATGGAACTTCTCCACGAATCCGCCCTCGTCACCTCGCTTGATCTCGTGGAACTGAACCCTTTCCTTGATGAACGCGGCCGCACCGCGCGGCTGATGGTCGACCTCGTCGCCTCCCTCATGGGTCGCAAGGTCTTTGACCGCCCAACCAGAGGCCATCTGTGATGCTGATCCCCCAAGATAAACTGAATATCGTCCCCTTCGTGTCCGTTGACCGGATGATGAAACTCGTCCACCGCATCGGCGTGGAACGGATGCTCACCGACCTTGCCGCCGCCATCGAGGCCGATTTCCTCCGCTGGGGCCAATTCGACAAAACACCCCGCATCGCCTCGCATTCCGATGTGGGCGTGATCGAACTCATGCCGACATCGGACGGACAAACCTACGGGTTCAAATATGTCAACGGCCACCCCTCCAACATGAAGCGCGGGCTGCAAACTGTCACCGCTTTCGGCCTTCTGGCCGATGTTGAAACCGGCTACCCGGTCCTTCTGTCGGAAATGACCATCCTCACCGCCCTGCGGACAGCAGCCACAAGCGCCATGGCCGCGAAATGGCTTGCCCCCAAAGGCGCCACTACCATGGCCCTGATCGGCAATGGCGCGCAGGCGGAATTTCAGGCGCTGGCCTTCAAATCCGTCTGCGGCATCACCGATCTCAGGCTTTACGACATTGACCCCGCCGCCACGGCGAAATGCGCCCGGAACCTTGCGGGCCGTGGCCTGAAGATCACCCAATGCCGCACGGCCGAAGACGCCATCCTCGGCGCTCAGATCATCACCACCGTCACCGCCGACAAGACCAACGCCACCATCTTGTCCGACAACATGGTCGGCAGCGGCGTTCATATCAACGGCGTGGGTGGCGACTGTCCCGGCAAGACGGAACTGCACCGCGACATCCTGCTGCGCTCCTCCATCTTCGTCGAATACCCACCCCAGACCCGCATCGAAGGCGAGATTCAGCAACTCCCCCCCGACCACCCCGTGACCGAACTCTGGGAAGTCATCGCCGGTCGCACCCCCGGCCGCAGGGACCCGGCGCAGGTCACCCTCTTTGACAGCGTCGGCTTCGCGATCGAGGATTTCTCGGCCCTCACCTATATCCGGTCGAAACTGGCCGAGACGGGCCTTTACGAAGACCTCGACATGATCGCCGACCCAGACGACCCGCGCGACCTCTTCGGGATGCTCCTGCGCGCAGCCTGACGTCTATGAACGCCCTGCCCCCGGGGTCCGCCCCCCACAACTTACCGGAGGGTGGGGTTAAACCCCACCTTACCAAAACCCTGACAAGGCGCGCGCTACGTGCCCACAGTTTGCTGCACAAAACAGGGCACAGCCGTTGCAGCCCTTTTCAGTGCAGCCGGAACTCCCCCACCACGTTCCGCCATTCGCCCGGGCTGATCATTTTCCGATGCGTAAACCGCACCGAATGCAGCGGTCCCTCGATCTTTTCCTGCCAGAACTCGATGAACCGGAACAGTTCCGGGTAATCCGGTGCCAGATCATAGTGCTGCCACACGAAGGTATTGAGAACATTACGATAATCTGGCATCCGGTAGAAAAACTCCGCCGTCGTCAGACCATATCCCCGCAGCATCAACTCCGTCTCGCTGCGCCCGTCCAATGTTGCCATGCGCGCCTCCTTGCTTGCCCCCCTGCGGAAAGGCTGCATTGATTCGCACTTTCTTGCAATGATTTCAATATGTTGTCACTCACACAACAATGCTGCCAATTGCCCAGCCCTTCGCGCATTGCACCCCATATGCAGGATGGTGTAAGGTCGCCGACAACAAGATATAGGCCGCGCGCCGGAAGTCAGAGGCTCACGTGAACGATACCCCGGAAACCCCTGAAAACGCAGACGATTCCGCACCGAAATCCGCGTGGCACGGCCCCCAGGTCTCCATCGCGGATGAGATGAAGACTGCCTATCTCGACTACGCCATGAGCGTGATCGTCAGCCGCGCCATCCCCGATTTGCGCGACGGGCTGAAACCCGTCCACCGCCGCATTCTTTTTGCCATGCAGGAATCCGGCAACACGCATGATAAGCCCTATCGCAAATCGGCCCGCCCGGTGGGCGACACGATGGGGAAATACCACCCCCATGGCGACAGCGCGATCTACGATGCCCTCGTCCGCATGGCGCAGCCCTTCAGCATGTCCCTCAAACTCCTTGATGGACAAGGGAATTTTGGCTCCATGGACGGCGACGCCGCCGCTGCCATGCGCTACACCGAAGTGCGCATGGACAAGCCAGCCGCCTTCCTTCTGGCCGATATCGACAAGGAAACGGTCGAATTTCAGGACAATTATGATGGCAAGGACCGTGAACCCACGGTCCTCCCCGCCCGTTTTCCCAACATGCTCGTCAACGGCGCAGGCGGCATCGCGGTCGGCATGGCCACCAACATCCCGCCCCATAACTTGGGCGAAGTCATTGACGGCACCCTTGCGCTTATCGAAAACCCCGACCTCTCGACCGAGGCGCTGATGGACATCATCCCCGCCCCGGATTTTCCCACGGGCGGCGTGATCCTTGGCCGCTCCGGCGCGCGCAAGGCCTATTTGGAAGGGCGCGGCAGCGTCATCATCCGTGCCAAAACGCGGGTGGAAGAAATTCGTAAGGATCGCTTCGCTATCATCCTCGACGAGATTCCCTATCAGGTGAACAAGGCGTCGATGATCGAGAAAATCGCCGAAATGGTGCGCGAGAAAAGGATCGAAGGCATCTCGGGCGTTGCCGACGAATCCGATCGCATCGGCGTACGCGTGGTGATCGAACTGAAACGCGACGCCACCCCTGATGTCGTCTTGAACCAGCTCTACCGTTTCACGCCGATGCAAACCTCCTTCGGCTGTAACATGCTGGCGCTGAATGGCGGCCGCCCGGAACAACTCGGTTTGCGCGATTTCCTCACGCATTTCATCACCTTCCGCGAAGAAGTTGTCGCCCGCCGTACGGCCTTTGAACTGCGCAAAGCGCGCGAACGCAGCCACATCCTCTGCGGCCTCGCCGTCGCCGTTTCCAATGTGGATGAGGTGGTCCGCACCATCCGCGCCTCTGCCGATGCCGCCGAGGCGCGCGAAAAGCTGATGACCCGCCGCTGGCCCGCCGCCGACATCGCCGCCTATATCCGCCTGATCGACGACCCATCGCACACCATGAATGAGGACGGCACCTATAACCTGTCCGAAGCACAGGCCCGCGCCATCCTCGACCTGCGCCTGCAACGCCTGACCGCGCTCGGCGTGAAAGAGGTGACCGACGAACTCGAAGAACTCGCCGCCAAGATCAAGGATTACCTCGACATCCTGTCGTCGCGCGACCGCATAATGACCATCATCTCGGACGAGCTGCGCGAGGTGAAAGCCCTCTTCGCCGTCCCCCGCCGGACCGAAATTCAGGATTGGTCCGGGGATATGGAGGATGAAGACCTCATCGAACGCGAAGATATGGTCGTCACCATCACCTCGGGCGGCTATATCAAGCGCACGCCGCTGGCCGAATTTCGGTCCCAGAACCGGGGCGGCAAGGGTCTCGCCTCTATGCAGACGAAAGAGGATGACGTCGTCACCACGCTCTTCGTCGCCAATACCCACACCCATCTGCTTTTCTTCACGACCGACGGCATGGTCTACAAGATGAAGACATGGCGCCTGCCGCTGGCAGGCCGCACCGCTAAGGGCAAGGCCATCGTCAACATCCTGCCCATCCAGAACGGCGTCTCCATCGCGGCCCTGATGCCCGTCGATGTGCCGGAAGAAGAATGGGAAAAGCTTCAGATCGTCTTCGCCACCTCCGATGGCGACGTGCGCCAGAACGATCTGTCCGATTTCACCAATGTCAAACGCAACGGCAAGATCGCGATGAACCTGCCCGAAGGCGTCAGCTTGGTGAATGCCGCCATTGCTGATGAAAACGATGACGTAATGCTCGTCACCGCAGGCGGCCGCGCCATCCGCTTCCCCACCACCGATATCCGCGTCTTCAAATCCCGTGGTTCCACCGGTGTCCGCGGCATCCGTCTGGCGGAGGGCGACAAGGTCGTGTCCATGGCCATCATCCGCCATTTCGAGGCCACACCAGAAGAACGCGAGGCCTATCTGAAACAGCGCCGCCTGATGGCCGGTGCCGTGGAAGACGATGCCGAGGCCGATGATGATGAAGAAAGCGTAACCACATCGGTCGGCCAGCTTTCCACCGAACGCTACGCCGAAATGTCCGCCGCCGAAGACCTGATCCTCACGATCACCGCAGGCGGTTCGGGCAAGCTTTCCTCCTCACACGGCTACCCGGTCCGGGGCCGGGGCGGCATGGGCGTCAAGGCAATGGATGGCGCAATGCGCGGCGGCAAACTCGTCGCCTCCTTCCCCGTCGAGATGTCGGATCAGATCATGCTCGCCACCTCCACCGGCCAATCGATCCGGGTGCCGGTGGAACAGATCAGCTTCCGCTCCCGCTCGGCCGGGGGGGTGAAGGTGTTCAATGTCGGCGCTGATGAAGAAGTCGTTTCCGTCGCCCGCGTGGCCGAACAGGGCGATGAATGACCTTGCAGCGCGGCTGGCCACGCTGGCCGCGCAAGGGAAAACAATAACTTACGGCGCGTTGGCCCGTGATATGGGTCTTCGCGTCGCCGATCTGACAGATGCTCTTGAACGGCTGATGGAAGAGGATGCCGCCCAAGGCGCCCCCCAACGCGCCGCCCTGATGGAGGGCCGCCTGTCAGGCGGCCTCCCCGCCCCCGGCTTTTTCCTGAAACTCGCCGAACTCGGCCTCACCCCCGCCGACCAGGCGGCCTATATTGCCGAAACGCGCGCCGCTCTCCGCGCCATCTCTGCATAGTTGCACATCACCCTTGCGCCCTTGCCCATTTGGTGCGCGAAAGACTCATGTTAGCCCTTTCCCATCCCGGCAGTTCTGTGTCGGGGCAGCACACACAGGGACAGGACCCTTCTGATCATGCAAGCACTCAACACCTATGGCCCTCTCGCGGGTCGCGTCCTCATTGGCCTGCTTTTCCTGCTTGCCGGCTTGGGCAAACTGGGCGACGTGGCGGGCTTTTCCGGCTATCTCGCCTCAGGCGGCCTTCCCGCCTTCCTCGCTTGGCCTGCGGTGATCTTCGAACTTGCCGTCGGCATCCTTTTGATCATCGGCTACCAGACCCGGATCGTGGCCCTCGCCACCGCCGCCTTCTGCGTGGTGGCGGCGCTCCTCTACCACTTCAATTTCGCCGATCAGATGCAGGCGGCCATGTTCCTGAAGAACCTCGCCATCGCGGGCGGCCTTCTGATGTTCGCCATTCACGGCCCAGGCAAGCTGGCCCTCGACAAGGCCTGATAGATATCCCGCACACAAAGGGCCGGGGCGTCCGCCTCGGCCCTTTTCTATTTCCATCAAACCCCCTAAATCCGCCCTATGACCGAGACACTCCACATCATCGGCGGCGGCATGGCCGGGGCCGAGGCCGCATGGCAGGCCGCCCGCATGGGCGTGCCCGTCACCATCCACGAAATGCGCCCCAAGGTCGGCACTTTTGCCCACCGAACCGGCCATCTTGCGGAAATGGTTTGCTCCAATTCCTTCCGATCTGATGATGACGAACGCAACGCCGTGGGCCTTCTCCATTGGGAAATGGGCGCCGCCGACGGGATCATCATGCAAACCGCCCGCGCCCATCGTCTGCCCGCAGGCGGAGCGCTGGCTGTGGACCGCGACCCCTTTGCCGAAGCGGTGACCCGCGCCTTGCGCGACCACCCCCTGATCACCATTCAGGAAGGCGAAATCCGCGACCTTCCCACGACCGGCCACTGGATCATCGCCACAGGCCCCCTCACATCCGGCGCCTTGGCACAAAGCATCCGCGCCGCGACAGGTGCCGAACACCTTGCCTTCTTCGACGCCATCGCCCCCATCGTCTATGCCGAAAGCGTGGATATGTCGGTCGCATGGATGCAGTCGCGCTATGACAAGGGCGAGACAGAGGAAGAACAAACCGCCTATATGAACTGCCCGATGGACAAGGCCCAATATGAGGCCTTCATCGACGCCCTGCTGGCCGCCGAAAAGACCGAGTTCCACGAAGGCGAAACAGCCGGCTATTTCGATGGCTGCCTCCCGATTGAGGTGATGGCCGAACGCGGTCGCGAAACCCTGCGCTTCGGCCCGATGAAGCCCGTTGGTCTGACCAATCCACATCGCCCGGATGTAAAGCCCTATGCCGTGGTCCAATTGCGGCGCGACAACAAGCTTGGCACGCTCTACAATATCGTGGGCTTTCAAACCAAGATGAAATACGGCGCGCAAACCTCTGTCTTTAAAATGATTCCGGGGCTTCAGAATGCCTCTTTCGCGCGCCTTGGCGGCATCCACCGCAACACCTTCATCAACTCGCCCACGCTTCTGGATGATAGGATGCGGCTGAAATCCCGCCCGTCCTTGCGCTTTGCCGGGCAGGTCACCGGGGTCGAAGGCTATGTCGAATCCGCCGCCATGGGCCTGCTTGCGGGCCGCATGGCCGCAGCCGAAATCCTTGGCCGCGACCTTGCGCCCCCGCCCCCTGATACCGCCATGGGGGCCCTCATCACCCACATCACGGGCGGGGCGGATGCCAAGACCTTCCAGCCGATGAACGTCAACTTCGGCCTCTTCCCCCCGATCGATGCAAAGGGCGGGCGCAAGGGCCGCAAGGACCGCTACAAGGCCTATACCGACCGCGCGAAGGATAGCTTCCGCAACTGGCTTGCCACACAATGACCTTCCGCACCCGGTTTGCCCCGTCGCCAACCGGCCCCCTGCATCTCGGCCACGCCTATTCTGCGATCCTCGCCCATGACATGGCGCGCGCATCCGGGGGGGAGTTCCTGCTTCGGATGGAAGACACCGACCTCGACCGCTGCCGCCCGGAATGGGAGGCGCAGATCGTCGAAGACCTCACATGGCTTGGCCTCACATGGGATGGCCCGATCTTCCGCCAATCCGATAAGATCGCCGCCTATAACGCCCGCCTTGAACCGCTGGCCGACCGGGGCCTCCTCTACCCCTGCTCCTGCACCCGCGCCGATATCCGCGCGGCTCTTTCCGCCCCGCAGGAAGGCGTGGCCTTCGCCGTCTATCCCGGCACCTGCCGCCATCGGCCCATGGCCGACCGCCGCCCCGGCGATGCGCTGCGCCTGAACCTTGCCGCCGCACTCGACGCCCTGCCAGAAAACCCTTCTTTCGTGGAAACCGGCCCCCGCCACGCGGGCACCCACCTGATCGACCGTGCCACCGCCCTGGCCCAGATCGGCGATGTCGTCCTATCGCGCAAGGGCGAGGATATCGTGGCCTATTTCCTCGCCTCTGCCTTTGACGACGCCGATCAAGGCATCAGCCATGTCATCCGGGGCAAAGACCTGTTCGACTTCACGCCTGTGCAAGTCATCCTCCAACGCCTCTTCGGCCTACCCACCCCGACTTACCACCACCACCGCCTGATCCGCGACGATCAGGGCAAGCGGCTGGCAAAACGCGACGACGCCCGTGCCATCGTCAAATACCGCGCCGACGGGGCCACCCCGCAGGACATCCGCCGCATGGTCGGCCTCTGACGCAGCTTCATTAATACCCTCAAGGTGTGAATTGGCACGCTGCAGGCGGGACAAGAGGTGGCCGAACGCCCCTTCACGCGGAGCCGAAGCGCAACTGCGCGTAGGCGACAGGAAAGGCTTGCGCGTCAGCGCGCCGCAAGATCACCGCTCATCATGTGGCACCTCGTCCTGCTCCCGTTCCAACCCATAGGGCGCGACCAGTCGCCAGACATGATCCGGCACCATGGACTTGACCCGCGCCGGAAAGCTGCGGCGTAGGTGCAGCACCGTCTCGATTGCCTTCATCTCCACCCGCGCCCGCGCGAACTCCAATCCGCGCGGCCCGATCCTTGGCTGCAAGAAGGCCGCGATGGGCCGCGCCCAATCGGGCATGGCGCGCAGCGGCAGACCACCCGCCGCCCGCGCCACATTGCCCAGAAACCCCTTCACCGCCGCCTGCCGCTTGCCCTTATCCGTCAAAGGCCGCAGGGTCAGCAGATCGGCCAGCAGCGACAGCATCTCCTCGCCCCGCGCATTCCGCGCGATCACCCATTGATCGCCATCCCCGCCCATATAGCCCACGGTGATATCGGCCAGACGGTTGGTGTAATCGACACAGGTCTTGCACGTCATTGGAAAGAAATCGGCGGGCAGCTTGGACAGTGGCAGTTTCAGGAAGGGCACCGTCCGCGTCGCACGGCCATCGTCATAGCGCAATTCCACCCGATAATCCGCGCGAAACTCTAGATAGCTGATCCTGTCCGGGCGCGGATCGATCTGCGCCAAAAAATGATGGAAATTCTCGGTCGTCGTGTTGTCCGAACAGGGCGTGCCGATGACATAAAGCCGCTCCAACCCCAATTCCGCCTCCAACACCCGCAGGGCATGGATCTGGCAAGGAATGCCCACAACTGCAATCCGCCGATGCCCCGCCGCCATCGCAGGTTCCAGAAGCGCAAGCGTCGGCGCAAAGCCCATCCGCATCCCCCGCACCCCGACAAGGGCCGCCGGATCAGTCACAATCACAGGCATCGGCTTCCAGCGATCGTCGGGATCCGGCGCCGTCGCCAGCACCGCCGTTACCGCCCCCGATTCCAAAAGCCGCGCCGCAATAGCCGTGGTGATGCCCGTCCACTGCGCCCCCGGCAAAGGTTCGGTCATCCGCGCCCGCAGCATCCGCCGCGTCACGCCGAAGAACCCCTCCTCACCCTGCCCCGGATCAGCCACACGGCCATGCACAGCAATTTCCCGTGCCGGATAGTCCGGCGCGATGAATTGGCAGGCCTTTCCGCAGGCCTTGCCATCCCCCATCCGCGACACGCCACAATCGGTGCAAAGCCCCGGTCGCGCCGCACCGTGCAAAGGCGGGGCCTCAAGGCCGGGAAGACTGGGAAATGGGCCGTCAGGCATCTGCGCCTCGCTTGCGGGCCGGGCTGGCCCCTCGCCAAAGCTAGTGCGTGACAAGCAATCCGTCCAGATAAACTGTCAACTTTGCCTTACAGTTCGATCTAGGCCGGTTGCTGGCGGGCGATGCAGATCGGCAATCAACCCGGCCAAATCCCCCGCTACGCTGTCCCGCCCGGTCAAAAGTGACACCGAATGGCGCGCGCTGTCGCTATCTGTCAACCGAAGACCCGACATCACCTCGTCCAAGGGCCTGCGCGACAGAAGGACATGCGCCTGCGCCAGCACAAGGAGACGGTGATGGACGGCCTGCCGCAACCCGGCCCAAGCCTGCGCATCGGTCAGGCGCGTATAGGCCCAGAAGCGGATGGGAACGGGATCGAAATCGCCGGTCTGCACACGGCTCCAGGCCGACAGGCCACCACAGGGATCGCCAGCATCCTCAAGCGGATCAACACTCTGGATCACCACATCCGACACTGCGCCAATCCGGGCCGTCGAAATCATGGTCGCCCCACGCCGACGCGGCCTTGTCCAATCCAGCGCCACATGCGGCGCAAGAAGCGAAGCAGCGAGGGTTACCCGGTCAAAGATGCGCGACATCTGTTCCGCCCTCCGGTTGCGGATGGCAAAGGGTATAACCGATCCAGCAAGGATGGGCAGGCTGGCAAGGCGGATTGGTGGCAGACCAAGGGATGCCCCAAAGGAAAGGGCGGCACCGTCGCCGATGCCGCCCCTTTCAAACCCTAAGCTCCTAGAACCCGCCTCAGCTACACCCGCTTGTCCCGCCGCAGGTGTTGCACTTCATGCAGGTCCCGTTGCGCACCAGCGTGTAGTTGCCGCATTCGCCGCAAGGATCGCCTTCATAGCCCTGCATCTTGGCCTTGGTGCGGGCATCCATGCTGACCGTCCCGGTTCCCAACGCGGTTGAGGTGCCCACTTCGGGCATCATCGCGCTGATCGCGGCAAGGCCATCGGTCCCGGTCGAAAGGGCCGTTGCCCCCATCCCGCCTTGGAACACCACAAGCTCCTGTGGCAGGCGCTTGCGCAGATAGCCGGTCGACGAAATCGACTTCAGCAGTTCCACCGATTTCGACGCTGCCGTATCGCTCACCTCACCGAAGTTGCGCTTACCCTCGTCATCGCCACGGCCAAGGTCGTCAAAGGCCGCGCCCTGCGGTTTCACATGGGCAAGGTCGGTGCGGTCCAGATAACTGATCGCCAGTTCGCGGAAGATATAGTCAAGGATCGAGGTCGCGTTCTTGATCGAATCGTTCCCCTGCACCATCCCCGCCGGTTCGAACCGCGTGAAGGTGAAGGCTTCCACAAACTCTTCCAGCGGCACGCCATATTGCAGGCCCACCGACACCGCGATGGCGAAGTTGTTCATCATCGCCCGGAAGCCCGCACCTTCCTTGTGCATGTCGATGAAAATCTCGCCCAGACGGCCATCGCCATATTCCCCGGTGCGCAGATAGACCTTGTGGCCCCCCACGATCGCCTTCTGGGTATAGCCCTTCCGGCGTTCCGGCAGCTTTTCGCGATGCGTGCGGATGATCTCCTTCACCACGATCTTCTCGACGATCTTCTCGGCCAGAACGGCGGCCTTTTCCTGTGCCGACCCGGTGGCGAGAATTTCTTCGGCCTCTTCGTCATCCTCGACCAGCGCCGCAGCCAGCGGCTGGCTCAGCTTGGACCCGTCACGATAAAGGGCATTTGCCTTGATCCCCAGCGACCATGACAGTTCATAAGCCGCCAGCGTTTCCGCGATCGTGGCCGAGTTGGGCATGTTGATCGTCTTGGAAATCGCACCCGAGATGAAGGACTGCGCCGCAGCCATCATGTGGATATGGCTTTCCACCGACAAGAAGCGCTTACCCTTTTTGCCGCAGGGATTGGCGCAATCGAAGACCGGGTAATGCTCCGTCTTCAGGAAAGGCGCGCCTTCCAGCGTCATCGTCCCGCAGACATGGTCATTCGCCGCTTCGATCTGTGCCTTGGTGAACCCAAGATGGCGCAGCAGATCAAAGGTCGGATCGGCCAGCTTTTCGGCCGGGATACCCAGCGTGCCCTTGCAGAACTCTTCCCCCAGCGTCCACTGGTTAAAGACAAAGCGGATGTCAAAAGCCGAAGGCAGAGCGCTTTCGATCTTTTCCAACTCGCGCGGGCCAAAGCCGTGGCCGATCAGCGCTGTGTGGTTGATGCCCGGGCAGTTGCCCAAGGACCCATGGCCAACGGCATAGGCCACGATTTCGGCGATCTGGGACGAGGAATAGCCCAGCATTTCCAGCGCTGCAGGGACAGACTGGTTGATGATCTTGAAATAACCCCCCCCTGCCAGCTTCTTGAACTTCACCAGCGCGAAGTCCGGCTCGATCCCCGTCGTGTCGCAATCCATGACAAGGCCGATGGTCCCCGTGGGCGCGATCACCGTCGTCTGGGCGTTGCGATAGCCGTGCTTTTCGCCCAGGGCCAGCGCTTCGTCCCAAGCCGATTTCGCAAGGGAAACAAGCGCTTGATCCGGGCAATTCGCGTGGTCCAGCGCCACCGGGTTGACGTTGACGGCCTCATAACCCGACATCTCGCCATAGGCTGCGCGGCGGTGATTGCGGATCACGCGCAGCATGTGCTTGGCGTTCCGCTGATAGCCCGGGAAAGCCCCCAGTTCCGCAGCCATTTCGGCCGAGGTGGCATAGGTGATCCCCGTCATCAGCGCGGTCAACGCGCCGCACAGTGCGCGGCCCTCGACCGAGTCATAGCCAAGACCCATATTCATCAAAAGGCCGCCGATATTGGCATAGCCAAGGCCCAGCGTGCGGAAGTCATAGGACAGTTGGGCAATCTCCTTGGACGGGAACTGCGCCATCATCACCGAAACTTCCAGCGTGACCGTCCAAAGCCGCGTTGCATGCACATAGGCATCCGCGTCAAACCGGCCATCCTTGAAGAAAGTCAGCAGGTTCATCGAGGCAAGGTTGCAGGCCGTGTCGTCAAGGAACATGTATTCCGAACAGGGGTTCGACCCCCGGATCGGCCCATCCTCCGGGCAGGTGTGCCACGCGTTCACCGTGTCATGGAACTGGATGCCAGGGTCGGCGCAGGCCCATGCGGCATGGCCCACCTGATCCCAAAGGTCGCGCGCCTTGATGGTCTTCGATACCTTGCCGTCGGTGCGACGGATCAAGGCCCAATCCTCATCATTCTGCACGGCCTTGAGGAAGGCATCCGTCACGCGGACCGAGTTGTTCGAATTCTGCCCCGAAACGGTGATGTAAGCCTCGCTATCCCAATCCGTGTCATAGGTCGGGAATTCGATCGAGGTGAAGCCCTGCCGCGCATATTGCAGAACGCGGTTGGTATAAGTGTCGGGGATCATCGCCTTCTTGGCCGACCGAATCGCCGCCTTCAGCGCGGCGTTCTTTGCCGGATCGACTGCATCTTCGGACGACCCGTCCCATTGCCGGATGGCGGCGAAAATTTCGTTCAGCTTCTGCTCATGCGCTTTCGAGCCCGCGACAAGAGAGGCGACCTTCTGCTCTTCAATCACCTTCCAGTTGATGAACTGCTCGATATCCGGGTGATCCATGTCGCAGATCACCATCTTCGCCGCGCGGCGCGTCGTGCCGCCCGATTTGATCGCCCCCGCCGCGCGGTCACCGATCTTCAGGAAGCCCATCAGGCCAGACGACTTGCCGCCGCCCGACAGTTTCTCCCCCTCGCCCCGCAGGGATGAAAAGTTGGTGCCGGTGCCAGAGCCATATTTGAACAGACGCGCCTCACGCACCCACAGGTCCATGATCCCGCCTTCGTTCACCAGATCATCGCTGACCGACTGGATGAAACAGGCGTGCGGTTGCGGATGTTCATAGGCCGAATCCGACTTCGTCAGTTTGCCGGTTTGATAATCCACATAGAAATGCCCTTGCGACGGGCCGTCGATACCATAGGCCCAGTGCAGGCCCGTATTGAACCATTGCGGGCTGTTCGGCGCAGCCATCTGGCGGGCCAGCATGAAGCGCATCTCGTCATAATAGGCGCGGGCGTCGGCTTCGGTCGTGAAATAGCCGCCCTTCCAGCCCCAATAGGCCCACGCGCCAGCCAGACGGTCAAAGACCTGCTTTGCCGAGGTTTCGCCTACGAAACGATCGCCCTCTGGCAGATCCGCCAGCGCGGCCTCATCGGGCACCGACCGCCACAGAAACTCCGGCACGCCCTTTTCCTTCACGCGCTTCAGCCGTGCCGGAACGCCCGCCTTGCGGAAATACTTCTGGGCCAGAACGTCCGAGGCAACCTGGCTCCAGCCCTCCGGAACCTCAACCGCCTCGTTGCGGAAAACGACCTTGCCGTCGGGATTGCGGATTTCCGACGTTGTCGTGCTGAACGACATTGCACCATAGGCACCGGTCGCTTCGGACGTGAATTTGCGTTCGATTTTCATTGCTGCCCCGTCTCCAATTCTGGCGGGGCCTGCGCCCCATCCGTGTTAAATCTCGTGCGGTTGGCAAGGCTGCGCCGTCCCACTGCCCAAGGGCAGAAGAATATGGCACCAGCGTTGATGCCCTTTTTCCGTGGTGGTCAGATCCTGCCTGTCGATACGCCACTATATCTTGTGGCCTCACCGCTTACTTCGTCAAACTGTCGTAAAGCTGCGTCAGGATCAATTACATTTTTAACCTTTGACAGGCGATTTTTTGCTTGACGATTTTCCTGCAACAGGGCGGCGGGACGCCGCCGATCCTAGGCAGATTCCGGGGAAAACTCTGGGGAAAACCTGCCGAAAAATCTTGGACAAGCCCGGATTTCCGCGCCTTGGCTTAGGGTTGCGGCGGGGCTTTCATGGCATGCGTGAAAAGCGGGCGACGCCGTTATCGGCCTGCCCCACCCGCAGCTGCCGATTCTTTCACGGCTTTCTGCCGCCGGTTGATCAGCACGATCCCCATCCCAACCAGCGCGGCGGAACCGACCACCTGTAGGGTCAGCGACTCATCATAGACCACCACACCGAGTAGGATGGCAAGGATCGGGGTCAGGAAGGAAAAGCTCGCCACCGTCGCCGCTGGATAGACAGACAGGAGCCACAACCACCCGATAAAGCCCCCAGCCACCACGAGGGACGATTGAAAGATCAGCCCACCGATATGCGCAGGCTCCAACTCGCGGATCAGCGGCCCGAAGAAGGGCGCGGCCAGCAGCAGAATCGGCCCCGAAACCAGGACCATCCAAAAAAGCTGCATCTCTGCCCCAGCCTCTCGCAGCCGCGACGCCCGCGCCACAAGCGCCGTCGCCGCCCAACCAAAGGCCCCTCCCAAGGCCAAAAGATCGCCCGCAAGACTGCCCTGCGCCGCGTCCGGGGCCCGCGACAGGATCGCCCAAGCCGTGCCCGCGAAGGCCAGCCCCAGACCCGCCGCTCGGATCGGCGTGATCTTCTCCCCCGGCAGCACGAAATGCGCCATGATCGCGAACCAGACCGGCATGGAATAAAAGATGACGGACGCGCGACTGACCGCCGTCAGATCAAGCGCAAGGAACAAGCACAGGAATTCCAGCGCAAACACCGTCCCGATCAGAAGCCCCGCCCCAAGATCGCCGCGCCGCAATTGCGGTGGCCTCCCCCGCCAATAAAGCCATGCGCCGACGAACAGCACGGCCAGAACTGACCGCAGCCCGGCAAAGAAGACAGGCTGCAACCCGTCATTCACCCATTTCACGATGATCTGGTTAAAGGCCAGAAGAAGCGTGATCCCCAAAAGCGCCGCCCCACCGAAGGCATCTAGCCTCTCCTTGCGCATGCAGCCCACCCCTCCCCGACCAATGCGCCACAGTTCCGTTGGCCGTCAGGCGAAGTCAACTGCCCCGCCACTCGTCGCTAGGGCAACACGCTGAAAAGACAAGCAGCTTGCGAATCGTTAGCACTGGATGCGGGCATGGAAATTCACGTAAACGGCATGAAAGGGAACAGGAACGAGGCAGGAGATGGCCGATATCATCGCCCGCTGTGAGGCCAAAGGCCTCCGCATGACAGATCAACGCCGGGTGGTCGCCCGCGTCATCGACGAATCCGACGATCACCCGGATGTCGAAGAGCTTTATGCCCGCTCGGCAAAGATTGATCCGCGTATCTCTATTGCGACGGTCTATCGCACGGTGAAGCTTTTCGAAGAGGCGGGCATCCTCGAAAAGCTGGAATTCGGCGATGGGCGCGCGCGGTACGAAGATGCCGAACGCGATCACCACGACCATCTGATCGATGTGAATTCCGGCGATGTAATCGAATTTGTAGACCCCGAAATCGAAGCCTTGCAGGAAAAGATTGCGGCGCGTCTGGGCTATAAGCTGATCGGCCATCGGTTGGAACTTCTGGGCATTCCGCTAAAAAAGAACTGACTTCTGCCCATCTGGCCCCTGCATCCAATGCTGCGACGGGGAACACCATTTACGCGGGTGGCCATCGCTAGGGTCCTTGGACGTAACAGCTTGCCGATACCGGCGCTTGCCTGCCGCCACTTTAAGCATCCCCCTGCAAGCGCGCCCTTTCCATGAAGGGCGGCACGGGGTAAAGACCCGCGCGAGAGCATCACGCGTTTGCCACGGAGGCCATTCCGCCCATGAGCACGATCATCGACATTCACGCCCGCGAAATTCTTGACAGCCGCGGCAACCCCACCGTTGAGGTGGATGTTCATCTTGAAGGCGGGTTTATGGGCCGGGCTGCTGTGCCCTCGGGGGCCTCGACCGGGGCGCATGAGGCGGTGGAACGGCGCGATGGCGACAAGGCCCGCTACAAGGGCAAGGGCGTGCTAGAGGCGGTCGCCGCCGTGAATGGCGAGATCGCGGAAGAAATCGTCGGCTTCGATGCGCTGGAACAGGTCGGGATCGACCGCACCATGATCGAAATGGATGGCACGCCGAACAAGTCGCGCCTTGGCGCGAATGCCATTCTGGGCGTCTCGCTCGCCGTTGCGCGGGCTGCAGCAGAGGCGACGGGTCAACCACTTTTCCGTTACGTTGGAGGCACTTCTGCCCGGATGTTGCCGGTGCCTATGATGAATATCATCAATGGCGGGGAACATGCCGACAACCCGATCGACATTCAGGAATTCATGATCATGCCCGTCGGCGCGGAGAATATCCGCGATGCGGTGCGCATGGGGTCTGAGGTGTTCCACACCCTCAAGAAGGAACTGCAGGCCGCGGGCCACAATACCGGTATCGGCGATGAGGGTGGCTTTGCGCCTAACCTGAACTCTGCCCGTGACGCGCTTGATTTCATTCTGAAATCTATCGAAAAGGCAGGCTATCGCCCCGGCGAGGATATCTTCCTTGCGCTGGACTGCGCGGCCACCGAATACTTCAAGAACGGCCGCTATGAGATGGTGGGTGAAGGAAAATCCCTCTCCATCGAAGAAAACGTGGCCTTCCTTGCAGGCCTTGCCGCCGACTACCCGATCATCAGCATTGAGGACGGCTGTTCCGAGGACGACTGGGCGGGTTGGAAGCTTTTGACCGATACGCTTGGATCGAAGGTCCAACTGGTGGGCGACGATCTGTTCGTGACGAACCCCAAGCGGCTTTCGGAAGGGATTGCAAAGGGTTGCGCCAATTCCATGCTGGTGAAGGTCAACCAGATCGGCACCCTGACCGAAACCCTGCAAGCGGTCGAGATGGCGCATCGTGCGCGCTATACCAATGTCATGTCGCACCGTTCCGGCGAGACGGAGGATGCCACGATTGCCGACCTCGCCGTCGCCACGAATTGCGGGCAGATCAAGACCGGGTCGCTGTCGCGGTCGGACCGTTTGGCGAAATATAACCAGCTGATCCGTATCGAAGAGATGCTGGGTGAAACGGCAGAATATGCGGGCGCGTCGATCCTGAAGGGCTAATCGACTGTGCCCTGTTTTGTGCCGGGTTTTGTGCAGCAAACTGTGGCCACAACTGTGGCCACGGCCACCTGATGAGAAGGCCCCCGTCGCATGGCGGGGGCCTTTCCTTATGTCTCCACTGTTGCCCCAAAGAACCGCGCCGGACGGAAGGGCGCCAGCAGCGGCTGCTCCCCCTGCCCGCCCAGTTCCAGCGTCATGAGCTCGGCAACGAGCGGCGCCAGCGTCGCCCCGGAATGCATCACCGCCATCGACAAGCCCGGCAGCACCGCGCCGATCACTGGCAGCCCATCGCCCGGCACGGGGCGTTCGGAGATCAGCAGGCGGTCGGGCCGGATGAAGGCATTGGGAAAGAGGTGACGCAACCGCATCAGCGTGGCCTGTTCCATTTCAGGCGGGGAAGGCAGAGTCTCGGCCGTGTCGCCCTGATGATGGGCCGAAGCTGGGGCGACCAGCCGCCCTTCGTGATCCTGCCGCACCTCCTGATCCGGGGTGGCGAGGATATGATGCAAAAGGGGCGGCAGCGGCCGCGTGACCAAAAGCGCGCCGGGGCGATGCAGCATCGGCAGGTGCAAGCCCAATGGGGCCAGAAGCGCGGGCGTCCCCGTTCCGGCGCAAAGCACCACATGATCCGCCGCAATATCCCCTGCCGAAGTGCGGATGCCGGTCACCCTTCCGTCATCGGTCAAAAGCCTCGACACGGTCAGGCCGCAGATCAGATGGGCGCCATGGGATGACGCCGCCTCGAAAGCGGCGCGCGTCAGCAAGGCAAGGTCGACAGCCGATTCGAGAGGAAAGAACAGCGCACGGGCCGGAGGGTGGGCCAGCCGTGGCTCAAGCGCCGAGATGGCGGCGCGATCCAACAGTCGTAATGGATAATCCAGCGCGACAAGCGCGTCATGCTGGCGGTCAAAGGCCTCACCCTCTTCTTCGAACCACAAGCACCCTTCGGGTTGGTAGGATCGCGACAGATCTTCAGCGAGGCGCCGATGTGATTCCATCGCGGCGCGGCGCAGGTGGAAATGTGCCTCTGACAGATGGAAGCTGGCATTCACCCAGCCGAAACTTCGGCCAGAGGCTGCACTGGCCGGGGCCTGCTGATCGATCACCGTGACCGATGCCCCGTCGCACGCAAGTCGATGGGCAAGGACAGCACCGGTGATGCCGGCACCGATGATAAGGAAACGGGGTTGCATGGCGGCTCCTTTGGCCCATGGTGGCAGGGTCTGCCGCCGGAGGGAAGCATGGATGATGCAGAAAGGATTATTGCCGCGCTGAACCTGACGCCCCATCCCGAAGGCGGCTGGTATCGCGAGACCTGGGCCGGGCCGAAAGTTGCGGGGCGCGCGGTGGGCACGGCGATCTATTTCCTGCTGAAGGCGGGGGAGCGGTCGCATTGGCACCGAGTCGATGCGGGTGAGGTCTGGCTTTGGCATGCGGGCGCGTCGCTTGATCTGCTTATGGCCGAAACGGTGGCGGGCCCGGTGAAGGTGCAGGCGCTTGGCGGCGATGTGCTGGCAGGGGAACGCCCGCAGGCGGTTGTGCCTGCCGGATGGTGGCAGGCGGCCGAGGCAAGGTCAGGATGGGCGCTGGTCAGTTGCTGCGTCGCGCCGGGGTTCCGGTTTGAGGGGTTCGAACTGGCGGAGCCGGGAGTCATGATCGACGGGCGGTAGGGCGAAATCTGGCGCGAGAGATCGCATTGCGCGCCTTTTGCGCAGGTGACGGGCGGCGGAATTTGCGTCAACTTCCCTGTCGGCTTCCGGGGGAAGGGTATGGATCACAAGGCATGGCTGGCAAGGTTGCCCTCCGAGGTGAAGGCCGACCTGACAACCCGTTCCGATGCGGCGGGGCTGCGCCATCTGGCGCTGCATCTGGGGCTGATCATCGCCGGCGGCACGCTGATTGCGACGGGCGTGCCGGGATGGTGGCTGCTGTTGCCCGTGCAGGGTGTGCTGATCATCTTTCTGTTCACGCTGGAACATGAGGCGACGCATCAGACGCCCTTTGCGCGGGTCTGGCTGAACGAGGCGGCGGGGTATCTGTCGGGGTTCCTTCTTTTCCTCCCTTTCCTGTGGTTTCGCTATTTTCATCTGGCTCATCACCGCTGGACGAATATTGAAGGCAAGGACCCCGAACTTGAGGGGGCCAAGCCCGAGTCATGGGCGGGTTGGGTCTGGCATGTGTCAGGCATACCCTATTGGCGATCCGAAGCGCGGTTGATTGCGGGCCTTGCCCTTGGCCGGGTGCGTGCGCCCTATCTGCCAGAGGGCGCCCTGCCCCGGATGCGGCGCGAGGCGTGGGGGATGCTGGCGCTCTATGGTCTGGGGGCGCTGTCGTTTCTGTGGACGGATGCTCTGCTTTGGGTCTGGCTGGTGCCTGTCTTGCTAGGCCAGCCTTTCCTTCGGCTGTATCTGCTGGCGGAACATGGCGATTGCCCAAGGGTGGCGGATATGTTCCTGAACACCCGGACGACATTCACCAACCGGATCGTGCGGTTTCTGGCCTGGAACATGCCCTATCACGTGGAACATCACGTGGCTCCAACGGTGCCTTTCCACCGCTTGCCCGATCTGCACGCGCGGATGCGCGCGCATCTTGCCGTGACGGCGGACGGATATGCCGCCTTCACGCGGGACTATCTGGCGCGGCGAATGTGATGGGTTAATCTCAGGTCATAGTCCAGCATTATTGCTACCGTCACAATTCGGCATTGGCGCATTTGACTGCGACGGGCTAGCAGAGGCGGCATGAGCGATCCTGTCCCCGCGCCCCCGAAGAATGAAGACAGCCCCAAGGGCCTTGCCCTTGCCATTGCGGCCTATCTGATGTGGGGCTTCCTGCCCCTTTACATGAAGGCCCTTTCGGCGGTGCCGGTGCTCGAGGTGCTGGCGCATCGGGTGGTCTGGTCGGTGCCTGTGGCGGGGGCGATCCTGATTTGGCTGGGGCGGACGGCGGATTTGCGGGCGGCGTTGCGGTCAGCCCGGATGATCGGGATGGCGGCACTGACGGCGGGGCTGATCTCGGTCAACTGGGCGATATATGTCTGGTCGATCCAGTCGGGGCAGGCGTTGGAGGCCGCCTTGGGCTATTATATCAACCCGCTCTTCTCCATCTTCCTTGGCGCGGTGCTGCTGGGCGAGCGGATGAACCGGGCACAAGTCGCAGCCATCGCGCTGGCCGCTGCTGCCGTCGCCGTGCTGACATGGGAGGCGGGGCGCGTGCCGCTGGTGGCGCTGGGTCTGACGGTCAGCTGGGGGTTCTATGCCTATCTGAAAAAGCGCCTGCCGCTTGGCCCCAATCAGGGCTTTATGCTGGAGGTGCTGATCCTGACGCCGCTTGCGCTGGGGTTTCTGATCTGGACAGGGGCGCAGGGGGCGCTGGTCTTTGGCGCCGATACGGGGCTGACGGGGCTGTTGCTGTTGGCGGGCGTGGTGACGGCGGTGCCTCTGATGGTCTATGCCAATGGGGCAAAACTGCTGCGCCTGTCGACCATCGGCATCCTGCAATATATCGCGCCCACGATGATCTTCCTGACCGCCGTCTTCGTCTTTGGCGAGGAATTCGGTTCGGCCCGCGCGGTGGCCTTCCCGATGATCTGGGCGGCGCTGGTGATCTATACCGGGTCGATGTTGAAGCGCTGAGCCCCGCCGAACTGCGGGAACGGGGGCCAGATCAGTCTGGCCTGCTGACCTTGCCACCGCCGACCATCGCGGCGACGCCGGTTGTTGCGGGGCCGGAGGTGGGCAGGCCGCGCGCGACGCGGACGGCGAGATAGGCGAAGGCCTGCGCTTCCAGCATATCGCCATCAAGGCCTGCCGCCTCGATCGGTTCCGCCTCAACCCGCAGGCGGGCGGTGAGTTCGGCCATGATGCGCGCGTTCCGCCGTCCGCCCCCAGTGACGAGAAGGCGGGTGACGGGCACGGGGAAATGTTCCGCCCCCCGCGCCACGGCGGCGGCGACGGCGGCGGCAAGGGTGGCGGCGGCGTCTTCGGTCGAAAGGTTGCCCATGTCCAAACTGCTGTGGAAATCGTTGCGATCCAGCGATTTGGGCGGCATCCGGTGGAAAAAGGGATGGGACAGAAAGGCCGCGATGCGCCCCTCGTCCACCGCGCCCCGCAGTCCCGTTGCGCCGTCGGGATCAAGCGGTTGGCCCGTGCGCGCCAGCATCAGGTCATTCAGCGGCGCATTGGCAGGCCCGGTGTCAAAGGCCAGAAGCGCGCCATAGCTTTCCGGGGCGGGCTGGCGCGGGTCGATCCAAGTGACATTGCCCACGCCACCAAGGTTCAGCATCGCCAAGGGCTGTGCCGCCGCCATCCAGCGCGCGCAGGCAAAGTGGAAAAACGGCGCAAGCGGCGCGCCCTGCCCGCCCATGGCCACATCCGCCGTGCGGAAATCCCAAACCACCGGCAGACCCAGCGCATGGGCCAGAAGGGACCCATCCCCCGCCTGATGCGTGCCGCGCCCTTTTGGATCATGCGCAAGGGTCTGGCCGTGAAAGCCCACCACCTCGGCCCCGGAGAAGCGCGACAGAAGATCGGCATGGGCGGTTTCCACCACTTCGGCGGCCTCGGCCACCCCATCTTCGCCCGGCCATCTGCCAAGGCCTGCGCGCAAGACCGCCTGTTCCGCCGCGCTATAGGGGCGGAAGGCAGAGGGGCCGAATTCAAGGATGCGTTCGCCATCGGTCATGACCATGGCCGCATCCACCCCGTCAAGCGAGGTGCCCGACATGGCCCCCAGCGCCCAAACCGCCCCGCCGGATCGCATCTTCCTTTCACCCCCCGCCGCCGCTATACCGCGCCCTGCCACTGTTAAAGCACGGGTGTCCCATGACCTACCATCCGAAATCCGAATTTCTGCGCGTGATGATGGAGCGCGGCTATCTGGCCGATTGCACCGATTATCAGGCGCTGGACGAGGCGTTTCTCAAGGGCGTGGTGCCGGGCTATATCGGGTTTGACGCGACGGCAAAGTCGCTGCATGTCGGATCGTTGATCCAGATCATGATGCTGCGCTGGTTGCAGAAATGCGGCGGCAAGCCCATCGTCTTGATGGGGGGCGGCACGACGAAGATCGGGGATCCGTCCTTCCGCGCCGACGAACGCCCCTTGCTGACGGATGCGCAGATCGAAGACAACATCGCCGGGATCAAGCGGGCCTTTTCGCCCTATGTCACCTTTGGCGATGGCAGCCATGATGCAATCATGGTGAACAATGCCGAATGGTTGGACAAGCTGAACTATATCGGCTTTCTGCGCGATATCGGGCGGCATTTTTCCGTCAATCGGATGCTGTCTTTCGAAAGCGTCAAGTCGCGGCTGGACCGGGAACAATCGCTGTCCTTCCTTGAATTCAACTACATGATCTTGCAGGCCTATGACTTTCTGGAACTGCATCGCCGCTATGGGTGTTTGTTGCAGATGGGCGGCAGCGATCAATGGGGCAATATCGTCAACGGTGTGGACCTCACGCGCCGCATCGTGAATGGCGAGGTGTTCGGCCTGACCTCTCCGCTTTTGACCACCAGCGATGGCAAGAAGATGGGCAAGTCGGCCTCGGGCGCGGTCTGGCTGAATGGCGATTTGCTGAGCGCTTATGAATTCTGGCAGTTCTGGCGGAATACGACCGATGCCGATGTGGGGCGGTTCCTGAAGCTTTATTCCGAATTGCCGGTGGAGGAATGTGATCGGCTTGGCGCGCTGGCGGGGTCCGAGATCAATGCCGCCAAGATCATCCTTGCCAATGAGGTGACGACCCTTCTGCACGGGGCCGAGGCTGCGGCGGCGGCCGAGGCCACGGCGCGCGAGGTGTTTGAAAAGGGCGGGATCGGCGACGACCTGCCCACCGTCGCGCTGTCCCCTGCGGAGGTGGCCGAGGGCGTGGGGATCGTGCAGCTCTTCGTGCGTGCGGGGCTGGCGGCATCGGGCAAGGATGCCAAACGGCTGATTTCCGAAGGCGGCGCAAAGCTGAATGACGAGATCGTCACCGATGCGGCCTTGCGCCTTGGGGCGGGGGATCTGGCAGAGCCGGTGAAACTGACCGCCGGGAAAAAGCGGCATGCCTTGGTGACGCTGGGCTGATCCAGCCACCGCTTTTTGCGGGCCTTGTCATCCTTTTGTGGCCGCCCCTTGCCAAGATGGGGCGGCCTTTGCTTTGCTGTGACCAACCGCGAAAGGACCCTTGCCATGACAGCGCCTCTTGCCGGGATCACCATCCTTGATCTGACCCATGTTCTGGCGGGCCCCTTCTGCGCGGGCATCCTTGGCGATCTGGGGGCGCAGGTGATCAAGGTGGAACGCCCCGGCATGGGCGATGACACACGGGAATTCCCGCCCTTTGTCGAAGGTCAGTCCGGCTATTTCGCGGCGCTGAATGCGGGCAAGCAATCCATCGCGCTGGACCTGAAGGCCGAGGGGGATCGGGCGATCTTTGACCGATTGCTGGCGCGGGCGGATGTGCTGTTGGAAAACTACCGCCCCGGTGTGATGGCGCGGCTGGGCTATGGCTGGGATGTGCTGCAGGCCCGCCACCCGCGCCTGATCTATGGCGCGGTGTCGGGCTTTGGCCAGACGGGGCCAGAGGCGGGCAAGCCCGCCTATGACATGGTGGTGCAGGCGCGCGGCGGCGTGATGTCGATCACGGGCGAGGAAGGCGGGCCGCCGGTGCGCGTGGGCGCTTCGATCGGCGATATCGTGGCGGGGATGTATCTGGCGCAGGGCGTGCTGGCGGCGCTTTACGACCGGGAACGCACGGGCAAGGGGCGGATGGTCGATGTGGCGATGCTGGATGCCCAGATCGCGATACAGGAGCATAGCCTTGCCATCACGGCGGCGACCGGGGTGCCACCGGGGCCGACGGGGGCGCGGCATCCGACGATCACGCCGTTTTCCACCTATCGCGCGGCGGATGGGTTCTTTGTCATTGCGGCGGGAAATGACGCGATATTTGCGCGGCTGTGCGAGGCCCTTGCGCTGCCGCTTAGCGGTGACCCGCGCTTTGTGACCAATGCCGCGCGATGCGAGAATGTGCATCTTCTGAAACGGCTGATCGAGGCGGTGACGCTGGGCGAAACTGTGGCGCATTGGATCGGTGTGCTGGAGGCGGCAGGGGTGCCGACGGGGCGCGTACAGGACATGGCGGCCGCCATGCGCGACCCGCAGGTCTTGGCGCGGAACATGGTGCTGCCCGTGGCGGCGCAGGGCAAAGGGCCTGTTTTCACGTCGGCAGGAAACCCGATCAAGATGACGGGTTTGCCGGAAAAGGCCGCCCGCGCGCCTGCGCCTGCACTGGATGGCGACCGTGCGGCGATCCTTGCTTGGCTGGCGGATGACGCGGGCAAACCCTGATCTGACGCTATCCGACATGGACCCCGCGTGCCCACGCCCTAGAACAGGGGGCGCGTAGAGGAGACAGCCCTTGCCAACCGCCCTTGCCGTGGACGAATCCACCCTGCCCGTGGAACGCTGGGATGACCCGGCGCGCGGAACCATCCGTTTTCGCACCCTGTTTTCCGCACCGGATACGGACAGCGATGAAATCACCTGCGGCGTGGCGATGATGGCTGCGGGCGAAACCTTCGCCCTGCATTCCCACCCACAGGCCGAGGTCTATTTCGGGCTAGAGGGTGAGGGAGAGGTGATGATTGATGGGACGCCCCATCGCCTTGCCCCCGGCATTGCGCTTTACATCCCCGGCGGGGCTGTGCATGGCGTACCGGTGGCCCAAGCGCCCTTGCGCTGGTTCTATTGCTTTGGCACCGACAGCTTTGCCGATGTTCGCTATAGTTTTCTTCACGAAACGGACCCTGTGACATGACCGAAGACGCGCTCGTCATTTTCACCCCTTCCGGCAAGCGGGGGCGGTTCCCCTTGGGCACGCCCGTCCTGACGGCGGCGCGGCAATTGGGGGTGGACCTCGATTCCGTCTGCGGCGGGCGTGGTATCTGTTCGAAATGCCAGATCACGCCCAGCTATGGCGATTTCCCCAAGCATGGGGTGACGGTGGCCGATGGCGCGCTGACCGAATGGAACGCGGTCGAGGAACGGTATAAGTCCAAGCGCGGGATGATCGACGGGCGTCGTCTTGGTTGTCAGGCCAAGGTGATGGGCGATGTGGTCATCGACGTGCCGCCCGAATCCCAAGTCCACAAGCAGGTCATCCGCAAGTCGGCCACCCAGCGCGACATCGTAATGGACCCGGCCACCCGCCTTTTGTACGTCGAGGTGGCCGAGCCCGACATGCACGAACCCACGGGTGATTTCGAACGCCTTGCCATCGCGCTGCGCGACCAGTGGCAGGTAGAGGATGTGGTGGCCGACCTGTCCCTGATGCGCCGCCTGCAACCGGTACTGCGCAAGGGGGAATGGAAGGTCACGGTCGCGCTGCACAAGGGCAACCATGACGCCACGCCCCGCATTCTTGACCTGTGGCCGGGCTTCCATGAGGGCGGGCTTTACGGACTGGCCATCGACCTTGGGTCCACCACCATCGCGGCGCATATCTGCGATCTGAAGGATGGGGCGGTTCTTGCCTCCTCTGGCCTCATGAACCCGCAGATCCGCTTTGGCGAAGATCTGATGAGCCGCGTCTCCTATGCCATGATGAATCCCGGCGGGGATGTGGAAATGACGCGGGCGGTGCGCGAGGCGATCAATGCCCTTGCCGCCTCTATCGCCGCCGAGGCGGGGGTCGAGGCGACGGCCATCTATGAGGTGGTCTTTGTCTGCAACCCGGTGATGCACCATCTGCTTTTGGGCATCGATCCTGTGGAACTGGGTCAGGCGCCCTTCGCGCTGGCGACCTCGGGCTCCCTGAGCCTTGATGCCCGCGATCTGGATCTGACGAACCTGAACCGTGCCGCGCGGGTCTATGTGCTGCCTTGCATCGCGGGCCATGTGGGGGCCGATGCCGCCGCCGTGGCGCTTTCGGAAGAACCGAACAAATCGAAGGACATGGTCCTGATCGTGGATGTCGGCACCAATGCCGAAATCCTGTTGGGCAACGAAACCCGCGTTCTGGCCTGTTCTTCGCCCACCGGGCCTGCCTTTGAAGGCGCACAGATTTCGAGCGGCCAGCGCGCCGCCCCCGGCGCGATTGAGCGGGTGGAGATTGACCCGGCAACAAAGGAACCCCGTTTCCGCGTGATCGGCTCGGACATCTGGTCCGACGACCCCGGCTTTGCCGAGGCGACGAAACAGACGGGGATCACGGGCATCTGTGGATCGGGGATCATCGAGGCGGTGGCCGAATTGCGCATGGCGGGCCTTCTGGACCCCGGCGGGTTGATCGGCGGGCCGGATCAGACCGGCACCCCCCGCTGCGTGCCCGAAGGACGCACCCATAGCTATCTCCTGCATGATGGCAGCGCCGAGGGCGGGCCGCGCATCATGGTGACACAAGGCGATATCCGGGCGATCCAGCTTGCGAAATCCGCGCTCTATGCGGGCGCGCGGCTTCTGATGGATGAGATGGGCGTCGACAAGGTCGACCGCGTCACACTGGCCGGGGCCTTTGGCGCGCATATCAGCGCCAAGCACGCGATGGTGCTGGGTATGATCCCCGATGTGCCGCTGGACAGGGTGACGAGCGCGGGCAATGCCGCCGGAACGGGCGCTCGCATCGCGCTGTGCAATGTGGCGGCGCGCGATCAGATCGAGGCGACGGTGCATCAAATCCACAAGGTGGAAACCGCCATCGAGCCGAAATTCCAAGAGCATTTCGTCAATGCGAATGCCATCCCACATGCGACCGACCCCTTCCCCGAACTGAACGCCGTGGTCACCCTGCCCGATGTCAGCTTCAACGCAGGCGGGGCCGGATCCGAAGGGCGCAGGCGGCGGCGCGGCTGATCGGGGGGTTTTCTTCCCCCCCATCCGGGCTATGATCGCGTCAGGCGCGACAGGATGACGATGACCGAAGACCCGGTAGCCGATCTTATTTCCCGGGTGGCCGCGCAGGACCGCGCGGCCTTCCGCCTGCTTTATTCGCAATGCGCGGCGAAACTCATGGGCGTTCTTTTGCGTATCCTCGGCAATCGGGCCGAAGCGGAAGAGGCGCTTCAAGAGGTTTTCACCCGCGTCTGGCTGCGTGCCGGGCGCTTTGACGCGACGAAGGGGCGCGGCATGACCTGGCTTATCGCCATCGCGCGCAATCACGCCATCGATCGTCTGCGGGCGCGGCCCACCGCGCTTTTGCGCGACGAGGCCGAAGATGCGGTGGACCGCCTCCGCGACAGCGCCCCAACGGCCGAAACGCGAATGATCGCGCAAGGCGAGGCGGGGCGCATCGCCGATTGCTTTGCCACGCTTGAGGCGGATCGCGCGGCGGCGGTGCGTGGCGCCTATCTGGAGGGCCTATCCTATCAGGATCTGGCCGATCGCTATGCGGTGCCTTTGAATACGATGCGCACATGGCTGCGCCGCAGCCTTTTGAAACTGAGGGAGTGTCTGGACGCATGACGACCGACGACCTGCCCCAGACGCCCGAAGACCGCGCCGACCTGCTGGCCGCTGAATATGTGCTGGGCGTGCTGCCCCTGTCCGAACGCCTGGCGGTCGAGGCACAGATGAAGACGGATTCTGTCTTTGCTCTGCGCGTGGCAGCGTGGGAGGCGCGGCTTGCCCCCTTGAACGACGACTTTGCCGAGGTGCCTGCCCCCGACCTGATGCCCAAGATCGAGGCGCGGCTCTTCCCCACGCCTGCGCGACCCGCGCGGCGGTCGCTGTTTGGCTGGCTTGTCAGCGGCGTTTTGGGCGCGACAACGGCGGTGGCGCTGATTCTGGTGGGGATGGCGCTGCTGGTGCCGCCTTCGGCGGGAACGCTGGTCGCCGTTCTGGGCGAGGCGGAGGCCAGTCTGCGCTTTGAAGCGCGTTTTGACGGCGCTGCGTTGACCGTGATCCGCGTTGCGGGCGTCGCGGCCCCCGAAGGGCAGGTGCAAGAGGTCTGGCTGATCGCGCCGGATGCCGCACCTGTGTCCTTGGGCCTCTTGCCGGGGGATCGGCTGGCGGTTCCCTATCCTGCGGCCCCTGTCGGTTGGACGCTGGCCGTTTCGCTGGAACCGGCGGGCGGATCACCCACTGGCGCGCCCACGGGGCCGGTTCTGGCAGCGGGTATCATCACGGACCTGTGATAAGGCTTTTCTTCGCGGCCTGAAACTCTGCCCTGCTTCCCGCGTAACTCCCGGCATGAAAGGCGATGGACGCCTTTGAAACGGGAGAGACAGCATGAAGCTCGGTTACGCCTTTTCGGCCCTGATCCTTGCGTCGGGCATGGCCTTCGCGGCCAGCGATGGCAGCGAAAACCCGATGGTGGGGGGTGCCCCAATGTTTGCGGATAAGAACATCGTCGAGAATGCGGTGAATTCGGCCGATCACACGACGCTGGTCGCCGCTGTGCAGGCGGCGGGGTTGGTGGATACGTTGCAAGGCGCAGGCCCCTTTACCGTATTCGCGCCGACCAATGCCGCCTTCGCCAAGCTGCCCGCGGGCACGGTGGAAACGCTTTTGAAGCCAGAGAATAAGGATCAACTGGTAAAGATCCTGACCTGCCATGTGGTCGCGGCCAATGCGATGGCGGCCGATATCGGCAAGATGATCGCCGATGATGGCGGTATGCATACGGTTTCCACCGTGGGCGGTTGCGATTTCACCGTGATGGCCGAAGGCGACGCGATCAAGATCAAGGATGGCATGGGCAATATCGCCACCGTCACCATCGCGGATGTGAAACAGTCGAACGGCGTGATCCACGTCATCGACACCGTGCTGCTGCCCGCCATGTAAGGCGCGGGTGGCGGGGCGCGGGCGGGGGCCGTCACTCCCCTATGCCCGCGCCATCCCTTCGTCCCGGCGCGCCCTGATATCCTGTCCCCAAGACCGGCCGCATGGACGGGCGAGAGGGTTCCGCAGGTGTCCCCCCGCGGAACCCTCTTGTCTTTTGCGCCCCTGCCCCGCTTTCATTGCGGCATGGAACGGCGGTTTCTCTTTCTCCTCTCCTCGGCCCGCAAGGGCGGCAATGCGCAGATTCTGGCGCAAGCGGCGGCCCAGCCGATCCCGGCGGATCGGCAGGTCTGGATCGACCTCTGCGACCCGCCCCTGCCCCCCTTTGCCGACCTCCGCCCCGGCTTTGCCTTCCCCGACGGCCCGGTGGCCCAGGTGATGCAGGCGATGCGTGCTGCGACCGATATCGTGATGGTTGCCCCGGTCTATTGGTACGCGCTGCCCGCCCCCGCCAAGCTGCTGCTCGACCATTGGTCGGGCTGGATCGACGCGCCCGAGACGGGCTTCACCGATTGGGCCCGTAGCAAGCGGGTCTGGCTGATCACCGCGCGCGGCGATCCCGACCCGACCGTCGCCGATCTGCCCGAGGCGATGCTGCGCCGCTCGGCCGAGTGGCTGGGCATGGTCTGGGGCGGCGCACTGCACGGCATCGGCGACGCGCCCGGCGACGTGCGGCAGGACACGGCTGCGATGGCGGCGGCAGATCGTTTCCTGATCGGCAACAATATCTGACAGCCGCAGGTTTCGCTTGCCAGCCAAGCCCGCAAGGACCTACGCTTTCGTATATCCGCACATCTGCGAGGGTTGCCATGCGCCTTGCCCCTGCCCTGTTCGCCGCTGCCGCGCTTGGTCTTGCCAGCCCGGCCTGCGCGGAAAAGACCATCATCGTTCTGGACGGGTCCGGTTCCATGTGGGGCCAGATCGACGGGCGCGCGAAACTTGAAATCGCGCGCGAGGCGCTGGGAGAGGTGCTGGCCGGTGTCGATCCGGCCACCGAACTGGGCTTCATGGCCTATGGGCATCGGGAAAAAGGGGCCTGTTCTGATATCGAACTGATCGTGCCGCCCGCCCCCGGCACCGCCGCACAGATCACCGAGGCCGCCTCTGGGATGAAGTTTCTGGGCAAGACCCCGCTTTCCGAAGCGGTGCGTCAGGCGGCCCAGGCGCTGCGCTCCACCGAAGAGGCGGCAACTGTCATCCTGATCACCGACGGAATCGAAACCTGCGACGCCGATCCCTGCGCGCTGGGAACGGAACTGGAAACGTCGGGCATCGATTTCACCGCCCATGTCGTGGGCTTCGGTCTGACCGAGGAAGAGGGCAAGACGGTGGCCTGTCTCGCGGAAAACACCGGCGGTCGCTACATCGAGGCGAAGGATGCCGCCAGCCTGTCCGAAGCGATCAAGACCACCGTCGCGGTGGCGGAACCGGAACCCGCGCCCGAACCCGCACCTGAACCGGCGGTTGAAAAGAACTTCGACCCGATCCTGCTGCTCGCCGAAGGGCAGGACGAAATCGAACAGGTGAAGGACGCCTATTTCGACCTGCGCCCCCTCGCGGCGGATGGCAGCACCGGAGAGGTTGCAGGCACCACCTATGGCACCTCGACCGATTTCTGGCCCCCCGGCCCCTATCGGGTCGAGGCGCGTCTGGGCAAAGCCACCGCCACGGCAGATGTCACCCTGACGGCGGATGCTCTGGCGCAACCGGTTATGGTGCTGAATGCGGGGATCGTGCGCTTGCAGCTTTTCATCAAGGAAGGCGAGCCCACGTCGGACGCCTATTTCGAATTCAAGACAGCGGCAGGCGAGTCGGTGGACTACGGCTATGGCGGCGGCACCTTCATCCTGCCTGCCGGCGACTACACGATCGGCGCCAAACTGGGGGCTGCGGAATTTTCCGAACCCCTGACCCTTGCAGCCGGGGAACAGGTCGCGCGCGACATCATCCTCGGCACGGGTCTGGCCGTGGTCGAGGCCTTCTATGCCGAAGGGGTGCAGGTCGAAGGCGGCGATCACTTCGTGCAGATCTTCCCGGCCAAGACGAATATCGACGGCAGCCGCAACGACATCGCCTATACCTATGGCGCAGGCGCGGATTTCGATCTGCCCCCCGGCGATTACATCGCCCGCGCGACGCTGGGCGAGGCCAGGGCCGAAAGCCCCTTCACCATCACTGCGGGCGAACGTAGCGACGTTGTGGTGATGCTGCAGGCCGGGGTGGCCGCAATCACCGCCCCCGGCGCGGATGGCATCACCTATGAAACGGCGAAAACCGACATCAACGGCAAGCGCAAGGAAATGGGATACACCTTCGGCGAAACCTACCAGACCACGCTGCCCGCAGGCGATTACATCGCAGTGGTACGCCGGGGTGAAGCCCGCTCCGAAACCCCCTTCACCGTCCGCGCCGGAGAAAGGACCGAAGTCACCAACACGCCCTGAGGCAGGCGCGGTTGCCGCTTGACGCGCTGCGGCGCATCGCTTACCTCAACGCGCAGATGCGGGTGTAGCTCAATGGTAGAGCCGCAGCTTCCCAAGCTGAAGACGAGGGTTCGATTCCCTTCACCCGCTCCATCCCCCGACCAGATCAGTTGTAGATGAAGCCCTTCACCGGGTTCACGCGGCCCAAAGTGCCGCCAGCATTCGCCACGCGCACCTGCGACCAGTCGCCCTTGGCGGAAACATCGATCACCAGCGTATCTTGCGTGATGCGGTTGCGCTCCCAATTCGCCTGATCGACCAGCACAGTGCGGTCGTCAATCACCTTAGAGACAACGGCCACATGGCCCTTGGGCATGGCGCGGCTTGCGGCGAAGGCCATGACTGCGCCCACGCGCGGCTCGGCCCCGCGGGGATAGCGGCCCTTGGCCTGGTCCCACCATGTCTTGGCATTGCCGCGAATCTCCACCCCCGTGACGGCACGGGCGAAGGGCACGCACCAGATGCGCCCACGTGGCGGATTGGCCAGCGCCACCTTTACCGCCGCCTTGAGCTCCGCCCGCGCGGCCCGGTCCGGCCCCGCCTTTTGCGCGGGTGCAAAAAGGGCAAGCAGCCCCTGCTGGGCGCGTTCGGCCTGTGCCGGGGCGGCAAGGGGCGCAAGAAGAGCAAGCGACAGAAGGATCGGGCGAAGAAAGGTCTGCATCGGGAACCGTGAGGTTGTTGAACTGTCGCGCCCCGTGCCATGCGCTTGCCCGGCTGCCAACCCATACGGGCGGTGCTGCGGCGGGTTTCCGCCGCAGTGCAGCATGATCTTGGGCAAGCCGCCGCCGCTTTTCTTTCCCGCAGGGCTGCGCTAACCAGCGGCGCAGATCAGGGAAAGGATTTCACCATGTCGGATATCAAACGCATCGGCACCGGCCCCCGCATGTCGGAGGCGGTCTGCTACAATGGAATCGTCTGGCTGGCGGGTCAGGTCGGCAATCCCGGCGACAGCGTGGCGGATCAGACCCGCACCTGTCTGGCCGAGGTGGACCGCATCCTCGCCGAGGCAGGCACCGACAAGACCCGCATCCTGTCGGCGCAGATCTGGCTGGCCGATATCGGCACCTTTGCCGAGATGAACGCCGTCTGGGATGCCTGGGTCCCGCAGGGCCACACGCCCGCACGGGCGACGGGCGAGGCGAAACTCGCCGCGCCGGAATATAAGGTCGAGGTGATCGTCACCGCGGCGCTGAAGTAACCAAAAATCTTCGAAGATTTTTGCACCCCGGCGCGATGCGCCGGGGTTTTTTTATCCCCGGAACCACGCCGCCAAGGCCGCCGTCGATCCGTCCTTGCCCTCTGTTCCCTGCCGCCCCTCCAGCACGGGTTGCAGCGCCAGCGCCAGTTCCTTGCCCAGTTCCACGCCCCATTGATCGTAAGAGTTGATCCCAAGGATCACCCCTTCGACAAAGACCCGGTGTTCATAAAGCGCGATGATCTGGCCCAGCACGAACGGCGTCAGCTTGTCATAGGCCAGCGTTACCGACGGACGGTTGCCGGGGAACACCCGGTGGCGGGCCTGACGGTCAAGCTCGGCCCCCGACAGGCCTTTCTTGGCCATGATGGCGCGGGCCTCGTCCAGGCTGCGGCCCCGCAGCAGCGCCTCGGATTGCGCCAGGCAGTTTGATACGAGAAGGACATGCTGATGCGCGAGATGCGCCTCATGCCCCTGCCGTGCGATCAGAAATTCGCAAGGGATCACCCGCGTGCCCTGATGGATCAGCTGATAAAAGGCGTGCTGGCCATTGGTCCCGGGTTCGCCCCAGACGACGGGGCCGGAATGGAAGGGCAGGTCTGACCCATCCATTGCGACGCGCTTGCCATTGCTCTCCATCTCCAATTGCTGAAGATAGGCAGGAAGGCGGCTAAGGCGCTGGTCATAGGGCAGCACGGCGCGGGTGGCGTGTCCGCAGAACTGGTTGTGCCAGAGGCCCACGAGCGCCAGCAGCACGGGCAGATTGGCATCGAAGGGCGCGGTCTGGAAATGCGTATCCATCGCATGGCCGCCCGCAAGGAACGCGCGGAAATCGTCGGGCCCGACGGCGATCATCAGGGCAAGGCCGATCGGCCCCCACATGGAATAGCGCCCGCCCACCCAATCTTCGAAACCAAAGACGCGGGACGGATCAATCCCAAAGGCCGCCGTCTTGTCGGCGGCGGTCGAGACGGCGGCGAATTGCGCGGCCGGGTTGGCAACCGCTGTCCCCATCCAGTCGCGCGCCGTCTGGGCGTTGGTCATCGTCTCAATCGTGGTGAAGGTCTTGGAGGCGACGATCACCAGCGTCGTTTCCGGGTTCAACCCTTTCAGCGTGTCGGCGATATGCGCGCCATCCACATTCGACACGTAATGGCAGCGCGGCCCGTCGTGATAAGGGGCAAGCGCAAGCGTGGCCATGGCAGGCCCAAGGTCCGACCCGCCGATCCCGATATTGACCACATCGGTGATGCGGCCCCCCTGCCCCGTGAACCGCCCTTCGCGCACGTCACGGGCAAAACCCTCCATCCGCTGCAGGGTTTCGACGATGGCGGGGATCACGTCCTTGCCATCCACCTTCACCGACCCGGCCAGATCGCGCAGCGCGGTGTGCAAGACGGCCCGGCCTTCCGTTTCATTGATCTTTGCGCCCGAGAACATCGCCGCGCGCTTGTCGGCCACCCCCGCCCCTTCGGCCAGCGCCACCAGCAAGCGCCGCCCTTCGGCGTCGATATTGGTCTTGGACCAGTCAAGGCGCATTCCGTCGGCCTCGGCCGTGAAGGCATCGGCGCGGGAAGGATCGTCGAACAGATCAAGGATGCGACGGTCCTTGACCGCCTCATGATGCGCCGTCAGCGCGGCCCAAGCGTCACGCATGTCTTACTCCGCCCAATGCACGGTTGCGTTGTCAAGGAGGGCGCGCACCGGCGCCTCTTCCGGGGGCAGGGTCAGCGCGCGTTCCAGCGCCGCACGCTTTTCCGCCCCGGTGATCAGGATATGGATGTTCATCGCGCCCTTCAGCACGGGCGCGGTCAAGGTGATGCGGGGCTCCCCCGCCGCCTCAGCCCGCATCGGCATCAGGAGGGGCGCATCGGGGGCCAGCGCCTCGGCCAGTTTATCCGCACCGGGGAAGAGGCTGGCCGTATGCATATCCGCCCCCATCCCCAAGAGCAGGACCGAAATCGGCAAATGCGGGCGCAGGCATTCCTCCAACTCGGCCAGCCGCTCTTCGGGCGTCTCGGCGGGCGCATAAAGCGGCACGAGGGCCGCCCCCGCCGCCTTGCCGCGCAACAGCCTTTCGCGCAGAAGGCGCGTGTTCGACCGGGGGCTATCCTCGCCCACCCAGCGTTCGTCGTTCAAAAAGACCGCCACCCGCGACCAATCCAGATCGACGCCTGACAGCGTGTCAAAGATCGGCCCCGGCGTCGTGCCCCCCGGCACTGAGAGCGAGGCCCGCCCTTCCCGCCGCAGGAAATCCGCCAATTGGCCGGCAATCACATTCGCCAGCCCCAGCATCAGAAATTCCCGGTCGGGATAGGTTTCGAACTTCATCCCTTGATCTCCCGCCAGCGGCGACCATCACGATGCATCAGCATCAGCGCATCCTCCGGCCCGCTTGACCCCGGATCGTATCCTTGCGGGCGATCCCCCCGCGCCTCCCACCCCGCGATGATGGGGTCGGCCCAGGCCCAGGCGGCCTCGACCTCATCCCCGCGCATGAAGAGTGTCTGGTTGCCCCGGATCACATCCATGATCAGCCGTTCATAAGCATCGGGGATATCCTCGGCATCCGCGCCAAGCGCATCGGCGAAAGACATGTCCAGCGGCACCTGCATCAGGCGCATCCCCCCCGGACCGGGTTCCTTGATCATCATCATCAGGTTCATGCCTTCATTCGGCTGCAACCGGATCACAAGGACATTTTCGCGCCAGCCCTTTGCATCGTCAAAGATGGAATGCGGCGGTTCCTTGAAGGTGATCGCAATCTCAGAGGCCCGCGCGCGCAGCCGTTTGCCAGTGCGCAAATAGAAGGGGGTGCCCTTCCAGCGCCAGTTGGAGATATGGCATTTCAGCGCGATATAGCTTTCCGTCCGGCTTTGCGGATTTTCCGAATGTTCCACATAGCCGCCCTGCCCGCCCCCCGGCAGATACTGCCCGCGCACGATATCTTCGGGCAAAGGCGCGTCCAGCGCACGGATGACCTTAAGCTTTTCATCCCGCACGGCATCGGGGTCAAAGTGATAGGGCGGTTCCATCGCGATCAGGCAGAGAAGCTGCATCAGATGGTTCTGCACCATGTCCCGCATGGCACCCGATTTATCGTAATAAGCCCCGCGCCCTTCGACCCCCACGGTTTCGGCCACCGTGATCTGGACATGGTCGATATATTCGGCCTTCCACAGCGGCTCGAACAGGATATTGGCAAACCGCACCGCCATCAGGTTCTGGACGGTTTCCTTGCCCAGATAATGGTCGATCCGGTAAATCTGATGTTCGTCGAAATGCGCGGCCAGCACGGCATTCAGCGCGCGCGCCGAAGCAAGGTCGCGCCCGAAGGGTTTTTCCACCACGATCCGGGCCTGCGCATCCGCGATGCCATGGGCGTGCAGCCGTTCGGCCAGATCACCAAAGAGCGCGGGCGCGACCGAGAAATAGAAGGCCCGCACCACGCCGGGCCGCATCCGGGCCGCCAACTGATCCCAGCCCCCCGTGCCCTTGGCATCGATCGAGACAAAGCCCACGCGTTCCAGAAAGGCCGCGATCATCTTGTCGTCGCGGCGATCGCCGGGCACGAATTCCGCAATCGCCTCGGCCACCATCTGGCGGAAGGCCTCATCCGTCAGATCGCCGCGCGCCGCCCCGATGATGCGGCTTTCGACGGGCATCTGCCCGGCCAGGAAACGGCGGTAAAGCCCCGGCAGGATCTTGCGCCGGGCCAGATCGCCTGTGCCACCAAAGATCACAAGGTCGAACGGCTCGACCGGAATGACGCGCGAAACCATATCTGTCCCTCGTTTACTGTCCCGGGTCGCGCTTTTTTCCAGCCACCGCTGTTAGCGCTAACGCTGCCGCTTCTATCCCCAGAGACCGCGCGAGTCTAGCACCGAGGCGCGGTTGGGCAACCATCTGGCGTGGCAATGCCCGGAAAACGCGCAAAGGCCCGCGCGCGGCCGATGATGCGGTGCCTTAGTCTTCCAGTTCCGCATCCCAATACAGGAAATCCATCCAGCTTTCATGCAGATGGTTGGGCGGGAATTTGCGGCCATGCGTCTGCATCTCTTCCGCCGTGGGCTGGCGCGGCGGGCGCATCAGATGCATCCCCACCTGTTTCAGGGTTTTCGACCCTTTGCGCAGGTTGCAGGGCGAACAGGCGGCGACCACATTTTCCCATGAGGTAATGCCGCCGCGCGACCGGGGCAGGACATGATCAAAGGTCAGATCGCCCTTCGCGCCGCAATATTGGCAGGAAAATTCGTCCCTTAGAAAAAGATTGAAGCGCGTGAATGCCACGCGCTTCTGGGGTTTGACATATTCTTTCAGGACCACGACCGAAGGTATGCGGAACTCTTGCCTCTGACTGCGGACGGTGTGGTCATATTCCGCCACGATCTGCACCCGGTCCAGCACGGCGGCCTTGATCGCCTCTTGCCACGGCCAAAGGCTGAGGGGGTAATAACTCAGCGGCCGATAATCGGCATTCAGCACCAAAGCAGGGTAATGCTTCAACGCTGCCGGATCGCGTACAAACTGTGTCCTGAAATCGCCGTCCATGCTTTCCGAGACTCCGCCTTCGTCCTGCGGCCCATCCGACCCAGGGCGGGGAGCCCCGCCCCGACAGGCCCACTATATCTGGCGTTTCCTGACTGGCAAGCCCAAGAGGCTGTGGTGTCCCGTCACATCCGCCTGAGGATCGGGATACAGGCCTTAGGTGACGGGGAAGTGACGTTTCCGCCTGTTTTACGGGCAGAACCCGCGCCCCCCCGTCCCGGGCCCGACCCGGGACCTCCCCCAACGCCCGTCAAGGGCCCCGGATCACGCCCAAAGCGGGGTTGCGCAATGACAAAGGGGCGGCCCGTGGCAGGACCGCCCCCTTTTCTTCTTGCTCTGCCGCTTAATGCGCGGCGGCGACCGCGCGCTTGGTCAGCACTTTCACAAGGTTCGCCCGATAGGCGGGCGTGCCGTGCAGGTCGCCGATCATGTCATCCGAGGACACGGTCAGCCCCTCCACTGCCGAAGCCGCGAAGTTGGCCGAAAGCGCCTTTTCGGCATCAGACCAACGGAAGACGCCGTTGTTTGACGCCCCCGTCACGGCCACGCGCACCCCATCCGCGAATTTCGCCACAAAGACCCCGGTCAGGGCAAAGCGGCTGGCAGGCTGGTTGAACTTCACATAGGCGGCTTTCTGCGGCACCGGGAAGGTGACACCGGTCACGATCTCGCCTTCCTCCAGCGCCGTGGTGAACATGCCTTGGAAGTAGTCATCAGCGGCGATCTTGCGGCGGTTCGTCACCACCGTTGCGCCCGATCCCAGCACTCCTGCCGGATAGCAGGCCGCCGGGTCGTTATTGGCGATGGACCCGCCGATGGTGCCACGATTGCGGACCGCCGGATCGCCAATCCCCCCCGCCAGCGCGGCCAGCGCCGGATAATGGGCGGCGGCCTCCTTGGCGACGGTCGCATGGGTGGTGGCCGCCCCGATCGACAGGCCATCAGACCCCATGCAGACGCCCTGCATCTCGGCAATCCCGGTGAGGGACACGAGAACAGAGGGCGCTGCCAGCCGCTGCTTCAGCGTGGGGGTCAGGGTCTGCCCACCGGAAAGGGCCTGCGCCCCATCCGACGACAGCGCCTTGACCGCTTCGGCAATGCTGGAAGGTTTCACGAAATCAAAGTTATGCATGGTCCAACCCCCCTCAGCCGTTGATCGCCGCCCAGACTCGCGACGGCGAGACGGGCATGTCGATATGTTTCACATGCGTATGGCCGCCGCGATGAAGCGCGTCGATCACCGCATTGACCACCGCCGGGGGCGACCCGATGGCCCCGGCCTCGCCGCAGCCCTTCACCCCGAGGGGGTTATGGGTGCAGGGCGTGACGCAGGAATGGTCCACCGTATAGAAGGGCACGTCATCGGCGCGCGGCATGGCGTAATCCATATAGGACGCCGTCAAGAGCTGGCCGTTTTCGTCATAGGACGTGTTTTCCAAGAGGGCCTGACCGATCCCCTGCCCCACGCCGCCATGCACCTGCCCCTCGACGATCATCGGGTTCATCACATGGCCAAAGTCATCGGCGCAGGTGAAGGACGCGATATCAACCTTGCCGGTTTCGGGGTCCACCTCCACCTCGCAAAGATAGGCACCTGCGGGATAGGTGAAGTTTGCCGGATCGTAGAAGGCCGTTTCTTCCAGCCCCGGTTCCAGCGTTTCCAGCGGGTAGTTGTGCGGGACGTAAGCCGAGAAGGCAATCTCGCCGAAGCTTTTCGCCTTGTCGGTGCCTGCGACACTGAACTTGCCATCGGCAAAGACAATGTCGTTCTCGGACGCTTCCAGCATATGGGCCGCAATCTTCTTGCCCTTGGCGATGATCTTGTCCACCGCCTTGGTCATCGCCGCGCCGCAGACCGCCAGAGAGCGGGACCCGTATGACCCCATGCCGAAGGGAATCTTCGACGTGTCGCCATGCACGATCTCGATCGAGCTTTCCGGGATGCCCAGCTTTTCGGCCACGATCTGGGCAAAGACCGTCTCATGGCCCTGCCCGTGGCTATGCGCCCCGGTCATCACGCTGATATTGCCGGTGGCGTTCACCCGCACGGTTGCGGCGTCATAAAGGCCGACGCGCGACCCAAGCACGCCCACAAGGTTCGACGGCGCGATGCCGCAAGCCTCGATCCAGGTCGAAAGGCCCATGCCGCGCAGCTTGCCCTTTGCCTTGGACGCCGCTGCCCGCTTGTCGAAGCCGGCTACGTCTGCCAGTTCGATCAGCTTGTCCAACGTCGCCTGATAGTTGCCCGTGTCATAGACCAGCCCGACCGGGGTGGTGTAGGGGAACTGATCCGGCTGGATCAGGTTCTTGCGGCGCACCTCGAACGGATCAAGGTTCAGCTCGCGGCACATCTTATCGACGATACGTTCGATCGAGAACGTGGCCTCGGGCCGACCCGCGCCGCGATAGGCATCGACGGGGGCGGTATTGGTGAAGACCGTTTTCACGTTCACATAGACATGCGGCACCTTATAGGGGCCCGCCATCAGCGTGCCATGCAGGAAGGTCGGCGTCGCGGTGGAGAAGTTCGAAAGGTAAGCCCCCACATTGGCCAGCGTTTCCGTGCGGATCGCAAGAATCTCACCATCCTTGGTCGATGCCATCTCGATCTTCGTCACATGGTCGCGGCCATGCGCATCGGTGAGGAAGCTTTCCGTCCGCTCTGCCGTCCAGCGCACCGGACGGCCCAGCTTGCGTGCCGCCGCCAGAACCAGCGCCTCTTCGCCATAGTGATAGATCTTCGACCCGAAGCCGCCGCCCACATCAGGGGCCACGACCGTCAGCTTGTTTTCCGGGATGCCCAGAACGAAGGCCGCCACCAGAAGCCGCGTCAGGTGCGGGTTCTGCGAGGTGGTGGTCAGCTTGTAGTCGCCCGTGCCGGGGAAATATTCCCCGATGCTGGCGCGCGGTTCCATCGCGTTCGGCACCAGACGGTTGTTCACCAGTTCCAGCGTGGTGATGTGGGGCGCGTTCTTGAACGCCTCATCCACCGCCGCGCGGTTATCCTCGATCCAGCCCCAGTCGAAGCAGAGGTTGTCGGGGATCTCGTCATGCACGCGGTTCGACGCATCGGCCACGGCCTTCTTCATGTCGACGATGGCGGGCAGTTCCTCGATCTCGCTATCATCGGCCAGTTGCTGGGCCGCGTCCTTGGCCTGATTGTAGGTTTCCGCGATCACGGCGGCATAGGCGTCGCCCACATGGCGGACTTTGCCATGGGCCAGCACCGGGCGCTTGGGTTCGCGCATCGGCGTGCCATCGCGGCTGTTGATCAGCCAGCCCGCCGGGTTGCCGCCCACATCCTTGAAATCCTCGCCCGTGAAGATGGCCAGCACGCCGGGCATCGCGGCGGCATTGGCCGTGTTGATCGACTTGATCCGCCCATGCGCGACGTTCGACCGTACGAAGACCGCATAGGTCTGCGCGGCAATCGCCATGTCATCGGTATAGACCCCGCGCCCCGACAGAAAGCGCACGTCCTCGCGCCGCTTGCTGCTGGCGCCGATCCCTGTGTCCTTCGGCATCCCAATTCCTCCCTGAAATCGTGCTTATTCGGCGGCCTGCGCAGCTGCATCCTGCCCGGATGCGGCCAGCACCGCCTTGACGATGTTATGATAGCCCGTGCAGCGGCAGATATTCCCCTCAAGGTAATGCCGGATCTCGGCCTCGGACGGCTTGGGGTTGTCGGCCAGAAGCGCGGCGGAAGACATCACCATGCCGGGCGTGCAGAAGCCGCATTGCAGGCCGTGATGGTCTTGGAACGCCTGCTGGATCACCGATAGCGACCCATCGGGATTGTTCATCCCCTCGATCGTCTTGACGCTTGCGCCCGCCACATCGGCGGCAAAGGTGGTGCAGGATTTCACCGCCTTGCCATCCACATGCACCACGCAGGCGCCACATTGGCTGGTGTCGCAGCCGACATGCGTGCCGGTCAGCCCCAACCCCTCGCGCAGGAAGGTGGACAGAAGCGTGCGCCCCTCCACCTCGCCCGAGACGGTCTTGCCGTTCACCGTCATCGTGACTTTCGTCATGGTCGTCCTCCCTTGGACTCTTCCTAGGTAATTGCTTTTCGGTTCAGCCCATCAGGCGCTTGAACCAACCCTTCTTCTTTTCGCCTTCGCCCGCTGTGGCCTCTTCGGCCATTTCTTCTTCAGCCGGACCTTCGACCGCAGCCTGGAATCGGGTGAAGAATTCATCCGCCATCTTCTTGGCGAAACCGTCGATGATCCGGCTGCCCAATTGAGCGATCTTGCCGCCCACCGCCGCCTCGACATCGTAGGAAAGGCGAGTGCCGCCCTCCATAGGTTCCAAGGTCACTGCCGCACCGCCTTTGGCGAAACCGGCAGGGCCACCCTTGCCTTCGCCCGATATCTTTAGGCTACGGCCTTCGACGATATCGGAAAAGGACACGGCCCCCTTGAAGGTGGCCTTCACCGGGCCGACCTTCTGGGTCACCACGGCCTCGAACCCATCGGCCACGCTGCCCGACATGCTTTCGCATCCCGGCACGCATTCCTTCAGGACATCGGGATTCAGGATCGCCGCCCAGACAGTGGCCGGGTCGGCCTTGATCTCGCGAAAATCGGTCAGCTTCATGTTGGTCACCTCACTTGTCCGGAAGATTAAGCGGCCCTTGCGCCGCCCGATATGGAACATTGGTCGTAGGCGCAGGGTTCAGGCTATCCCGCCTGCGGCAATCCCGCGATGAAAGATTCGAGAGCGCGGGCATCCAGCGGCTTCATCATCAAGCCCACCCCCGCCGCCGCGCAATGGGCGCGCAATTCGGGGCGGTGGTCGGCGGTGACGATCCGCGCAGGCACCGCGCCATGCCGCGCCTGAACCATGGACAGGAATTTCACCCCGTCCATCCCCGCCCCTAGATTGAAATCGACGATAAAGCAGTCGGGCAGGATGCCCAGTTCTTCGATCAATTCCAGCGCCTCTTCACCCGAGGCGGCATCAAGGACGCTGACACCCCATTTCTCAAGCAAAAGCGCCATCGCGCGGCGCAGATCGCCGTCGTTTTCCACCAAAAAGACGATGCGATTCTGCATCGACGGGCGGGGGCTTGGCGCGGGGCGCGGTCCTTCGGGATGCGCCACCCCATCGGCCAAAGGCACCTGCACCATGAAACAGGTGCCCCGCCCGATCTCTGACGACAGGCCAAGGGGATGGCCCAAAAGGGCGCAGGCCCGCTCCACGATGGCAAGGCCAAGCCCCATCCCTTCGCTGGCCGAAGCGCGGGCATTCAGGCGGTGGAATTCCTTGAAGATGTTGTCCTGTTCGGTTTCGGGTATCCCCGGCCCCGTGTCGCGCACCTCGATCCGAACCATGCCACCACGGCGCCGCACGCCCACCAGAATGCGCCCCCGGTCGGTATAGCGGATGGCATTGCCGATCAGGTTTTGCAGGATGCGCCGCAGATAGGCCGCATCCGACGTGACTGTCACCCGCGACGGCACCACCGACAGCCGCAACCCCTTGGCCGCCGCAATGGCCCCGAATTCGTCGTGGAACTGTTCCAAAAGCCGTTCCAGCCGCACAGGCCCCACCGATACCGCCGCCCGCCCGCTTTCAAGTTTCGAGATATCCAGAAGCGCGCCCAAAATCCCTTCCACCGACAAAAGCGCGTTCTGCGCCTTGTCCAGCGCGGCCCGGGTCTCGGCCCCCAGCCCCTCTTCAGGAACGGATGAGATGAAAAGTTTCGCCGCGCTCAGCGGCTGCAACAGGTCATGGCTGGCCGCCGCCACGAAACGTGACCTGCTGGCATTGGCGCGTTCGGCATGCGCCAGCGCATCCTCCAGTTCCAGCGTGCGTTCCATCACCCGCGCCTCAAGCGTTTCATTGGCGCGGCTCAGCGCCTCGATTGCCGCGCGCTCGGCGGTGACATCGGTGAAAGACATCACGAAACCGCCATTGGGCATGCCTTGGGCAAAGACATCCATGATCATGTCCGGCCCGCGCCGCAACTCAAAGCGGATCGCCCCCCGCCCCTCGCGCCCCGCGACCCAATCGCCCAGCCGCGCCTCGGTGATGCCTTCGCCAAAGGTCAGGTCGGTGCGGAAACGGTCAAGGATGGCGTCGAAACTCACACCCATGCGGAACCGCGCCATGGGGACGGTCAAAAGCTGGCCCAGACGCTGATTCCACCCCACCAGCCGCGCCTCGGCATCAAAGATGCAGACACCTTGGCTGATATGGTCCAGCGTGGCGCGGATCACGCGGGCCTGATCGTCCAGCATCTTGCCGCGTTCCGACCGTTCCAGACGGATGATCTCGGTCACATCGGTTTGCAGGATCACCGTCCCGCCATCTGCGGTGCGGTGTTCGCTGACCTGAACCCAACGGTCCCAGACCATGCGGACGTTAAAGATCACATGCCGGTCCTGGTGGCGACGACGGCGCGCGACGGCCCAATCCTCGGCGCTTTCCCCCGGCGGCAGTTCCAAAAAGCGCGACTGGCTGACCCGTTCGATATAATCGCCAAAGCGCAGCCCTGGCTTCAGATGTTCCCGCAGGTCAAGCATGTGCATCCCGAACCGGGAATTGCACATCACCAGCACATCCTGCGCATCGAAAAGGGCGAATCCCTCCTGAATCGTCTCGATCGCATTTGCAAGGTTCTGCCGCGCGGCTTCGGTGGCGCGGTTCGCCTCGGCCAGCCTTGCATTGCTGTCATTCAAAAGGTCCAGCGCGCGTTCCAGATCGCGGGTGCGTTCGCGCACCTGATCCTCCAGCATCGCCGCGCGCTGGAATTGCGCATAGGCCGCGCCGCTGTCATCGGTGATCTGTTCCACCCGGCGCATCAAGACCTGCGCGATGGCCAGCAGCTTTTCGGTTTGCCGTTCAGGCGGATCGGCGGGGTTGATCAGCGTCTCGATCATTCCGCCGCCTCGGCGGCCCTATCGTCAGGCGGATAGATGGCCACCCCTGTCATCGTCTGGTTCACATGCAGCGCATTGAACTGTTCACCATAGGTGGAAAAACCCACCACCCGGTTTTCACGCAGGATGGCCGACACGGCCCCCGACTTCTGTTTCTCCTGCGCCTCCATCCGGCGCAGGATGCAATCGCAGGCAAGGATGGCCACAGGCGCGCCCTCGGCGGCCAGTTCGGCCATGCGGCCCGCCAGATGGGTCACCATGTCCTGCGGATCGGCCAGCGTCAGCACAACGCCTTCGTCGATGGCGGAAAAGAAGATCAGATCGCCGCCCTCTGCCACCTCGCGGATCGCGCGCACATGGTGCTTGCCCCCGACACGCACGACCACGGGATGGGCTGCAAAGGTAAAGGTGGTCAGCTGCGCGGGGTCTTTGCCCAGAAGCCGCGCATATTCCTGTGCAGCAGGTTCGGCATTGATCTTATGGACGATGCGTCGCGCCGGATCGGCCCCGGTCACCACCATGCGCGCTTCGGTTGGCGTCAGATGGTCAAGGCTGAAGACCTTCACCCGGCAATCGGTCCGCACCAAGGCCAAGACGGCGGCATTTTGCAAGGCATGGCCTTCGTGCAGAACGAAGGTCGCGCGAAACCGCGTCCCATCCCCCGCCGATCCCCCGAAAAGGGGCACCGGCCCCAGCCCCGATGCCAGCGCCCCGGCAAGCTCGTCCTCGCGCACCGACAGGCCATCGACAAGAAGGAAGGCGAACTCCCCCTCCCAATCGGGATGCGCACGGGACAGCGATTGCCGCGACCGGATCAATTGCCCGATCAGCCCCTCCCGCTCCATCGCCGAAAGGTCGGGAATCAACAGCAGGTCCGCCGCGAAATGCGATGCAGGCAGGCCCACGGCGACGATCTCGCCCTCGGTATAGCCCGCCCCGGAAATCTCGCCCGCCGTGGAACAGCCGACGACACGCGCCCCCCCGAACCGCCCCGGCAGGCGCAGCGCCAGCGCATCCAGATCGGCATCCGGCGACACGAACAGAATGACAAGGGCGAAAGGCCCCGGCCCCAGCGCCTCTTCCAATTGACGCAGCGGATGCGGCACGTCCACCGGCACAGACGCCCGCGCGACCAGTGCCAGCCCCGCGTCCTGCGACGCAGAAAATGCCTCCCTCCGCTGGTTCATCGCGTCCTCCCAAACGCGCCGTCCTGCGGAAAGGCTACAATTCACCCCCCCGCCCCCGCAAGCCCCGGATTGTCAGGACATCACCAAGCATGGCACCCAGCCCAGAACGCCGCCCCTTACAGAACAGCGGGCCTTTTGCGGAACGGACCGCCCTACCCGTTTTCGGGCATCAAACGATCGAAACTCGCCTCTTGCGCAATCAACACGGCCTGCGTCCGGCTTTGCACGCCCAGCTTGCGCATGATCGCCGTCACATGCGCCTTCACCGTGGTCTCGGCGATGGTCAACTCATAGGCGATCTGCTTGTTCAGCATCCCCTCGCAGATCAGTTGCAAGATCTTCGCCTGCTGCCGCGTCAAAAGGGAAAGCCGCGAAATGGCCTCCTCACGCTGGCTTGCAGGTGCATTGGGATCGGCCTGCGGCACAAACCCTTCGGGCACAAACCCCTCACCCGCGCGAATGGCATCGAAGGCCGCCTTGAACACCTCGCGCCGCGAATGTTTGGGAACAAAGCCCACGGCACCGGCCCGCAGCGCCGCGCCGATCACTCGATTGTCGGCCAAGGAGGACACCACCACCACCGGCACATCCCCCGCCGTGGCGCGCAGCCGGATCAACCCATCCAGCCCGTTCACATCCGGCAGGTTCAGATCCAGCACCACCACATCCGGCAAAGGCGAAATCTCCAGCCGCGCCAGCGCCGTTTCCAGCCTGTCCGCCGTCTCGATCCCCTCGATCCCTGCCACTGCGCGCAATGTCATCGACAGGGCGTCGCAGAACAGCGGATGGTCATCCACGATCAAGGCCGTGGCAAGCCTGCGCTGCGATCCGTCCATCGGAACCTCCTGTCCCACATGATGCAGGCTAACAGCGCATGCGCCCCGCGCCAACTGCGCCAAAGGTCTTAGCCGCCACGCAAAGTTCCGCCCGCGCCCGGCCCCGTCCTGATCCCACCCTTTCCCCCTGCGCCCCCGCCCGCTATCACCGTGCCAAACCGTGCATTCAGGGGTTGCCACCATGCCCATCCAGCGCCGCGATGTCCTTTTCCTCGCCCTGCCCCTCGCCCTCGCCGCCTGTGGCGGTGGCCGCCGCGACACCCCGCCCAGCCGCAGCGCACAGGGCCCGGAAGAGATCAACCGACTGATCCGCAAATATGCCCGCGTCTATGACATCCCCGAAAGCCTGATCCACGAAACCGTCCGCCGCGAAAGCGGCTATAACCCCGCTGCCCGCAACGGACCCTATTACGGGCTGATGCAGATCCACCCCCAGACCGCGCAGACCATGGGGTTCAGGGGCGACCCGTCCCAGCTTCTGGATGCCGAAACCAACATGATCTACGCCGGAAAATACCTGCGCGGCGCATGGCTCGTGGCGCGCGGCAACCATGACCGCGCCCATATGTGGTATCGCCGCGGCTATTATTACGAAGCCAAACGCATGGGCCTTCTGGAGGAAACGGGCCTCAGATCCTAATACCACATATCGGCCATCTCGGCCTTCTTCCGCGCCACGAAATCCTCCAGCGCCGCGCGTGTCCCTGCCTCCATCGGCGGGGCCTCATACTCCGCCAGCCGCTGCTTCCAGGCCCGATTGGCGCGCGTGGCGGCATCTACAGACCCCGCCGCCTCCCATTTTTCAAAGGGCTCATTGTCGGACAATTCGCTGTCCCAGAAGGCGGTTTCGTAATGCGCCATGGTGTGCGAGCAGCCAAAGAAATGGTTGCCCGGTCCCACTTCGGCAAAGGCCTCCACCGCCAATTGGTCGTCGTCGATCTTCACCCCGTCCAGATAGGAATGCAGGCTACCGCACAGGTCGGCATCCAGCATGAACTTCTCATAGGACATCGACAAAAGCCCATCGAGGAAACCCGCCGAATGCAGGATGAAATTCGCCCCGCATTGCACGGCGGCCAGCATGGACATCGTCCCTTCCATCATCGCCTGCGCATCGGGCAGCTTTGACGTGGTGAAGTTCCCCGAACAGCGCAAAGGCAAGTTCAGACGGCGGCACAGCTGCCCGATCACCATGGACCCGATGGCCGGTTCCGGCGTGCCGAAGGTCGGGCTGCCAGACCGCAAGGACATCGACGACAAGAAGTTGCCAAAGATGACCGGCGCGCCCTTCCGCTCCAACTGCGTCAGCGCACAGCCCGCCATCGTTTCGGCCAAGGATTGCGCGATGGCCCCGGCATTGGTCACTGGCCCCATCGCGCCGCCAAGGATGAAGGGCACCACCACAGCCGCCTGATTTGCCCGCGCATAGGCCCGCAGGGACCGGGTCATCGTGCCGTCCCAGACCAGCGGCGAATTGACGTTCACATTGCCAAGGATCACGCAATTGGCATCCACAAAATCGCGGCCAAAGACGATCCGCGCCATGTCGATACTGTCTTCCGCCCGCTCCTCGGCCGTGACCGACCCCATGAAGGGCCGATCCGACAGCGTCAGATGCGCCATCACCATATCAAGATGCCGCTTGTTCACCGCAATATCGGTGGGCTCGCAGATCGTGCCGCCCGAATGATGGAAATTGGGGGATGCCTGGGCCAGCTTGATGAAATTCTGGAAATCCTCCAGCGTCCCGAAGCGTCGCCCCTTATCAAGGTCCATCACGAAAGGGCTGCCATAGGCAGGTGCAAAGACGACCGATTTCCCCCCGATCACCACCGATTTTGCGGGGTTCCGCGCATGCTGCACGAACTCCGCCGGGGCCGATTGCAACACCTCGCGCAGCATACCCGGCGGGAACTTCACCAAAAGCCCCTCCACCTCCGCCCCCGCGCGCCGCCAATGCTCCAAGGCCACGGGGTCATCGCGAAACTCGATCCCCGTCTCGGCAAGGATGCGGTCCGCCGCCCGCTCGATGCGGATCAGGCTCTCTTCCGAGAGAACGTCATAAGTGGGGATGTTGCGCAGAATATAGGGCCGCCCGACCCGCGCGCCCTTGCGCGACCGTTCCGCCGCCCGCGCCGCCCGCCCCGCCCTTTGATGCCGCACCTCATCCATCGACCCGCCTCCTCTGCCCCGTCTCCACAGCAGACGCCCCGATGCCGCGCTTTGCATCGCGAAAGGCGACCGGAAAAGGACGGATTCCGCCCCTTCATCTTGGGAAAAATACTCCACGGGGGTCCGGGGGTGTGAAACCCCCGGCCCTGCTCGCGCGGCGCAGGCCGCGCGGGCAATACAAAAGGCGCGCGCCGCGCCCTGCGCGCGGCGCTCCGCATGAAAACCGATGCCTCAGGTCACCACGTCGGGCGATTTGCGCCCCGTGAAATCGGCAATCCGCGCCAGCCCATGCGCGGCCCGGATCACCGGGGCCAGCGCCTCTTGCGGATCAAGGTCCAACCCCGCAGGCCCCGGCGCCGTGCGCTCCAGATACATCCGCAGCGTCGCGCCTTCTGTGCCTGTCCCCGACAGGCGCAGCACGAAGCGCGACCCGTCCTCGAACATCACCCGCAGGCCCTGCTTGCTGCTGACCGACCCATCCACCGGATCGGTATAGGCAAAATCATCTGCGGCGGCGATGGTCATCCCCTCCACCTCCCGCCCCTTCAGACCCGGCAAGGCACCACGCAGCGCGCTCATCATCGCCTCGGCCTTGTCGGCGGCAATCGCCTCAAAATCGTGGCGGCTGTAATAGTTCCGCCCGAAGCGCGCCCAATGCTGCGCCAAAATCTCGGCCACCGTCTCTTTCCGCACGGCCAAGATATTCAGCCACAGAAGCACCGCCCAAAGCCCGTCCTTTTCACGCACATGGTCGGACCCGGTGCCGAAGCTTTCCTCACCGCAGATCGTGGCGCGGCCCGCGTCCAGAAGGTTGCCGAAGAATTTCCACCCCGTCGGCGTCTCATAGGACCCGATACCCAGCGCCTCTGCCACCCGATCCGCCGCCGCCGAGGTGGGCATGGACCGCGCCACCCCCTTCACCCCCTTGGCATAGCCCGGTGCCAGATGCGCATTCGCGGCCAGCACCGCAAGGCTGTCGGAAGGCGAGACATAGATGCCCCGCCCCACCACCATGTTGCGATCCCCATCCCCATCCGAAGCCGCGCCGAAATCCGGCGCGTCCTCTCCGAACATCTCATCCATCAGGGCCTTGGCCCATGTTGGGTTCGGGTCGGGATGCATCCCTCCGAAATCCGGCAGCGGGGTCGCGTTGACACATGTCCCGGCGGGCGCGCCCAGACGCCGCTCCAAGATCTCCACCGCATAAGGCCCGGTGACGGCGCACATCGAATCCATCCGCATGCGGAACCCGCCTGCAAACATCGCCCGGATCGCGTCGAAATCGAACAGGCGTTCCATCAGCGCGGCGTAATCGGCCACGGGGTCCACCACATCCACCACCATGCCCGCCAGCGAGGTGCGCCCGATGCGGCCAAGGTCCACATCCTGCGCCTCGACAATCTTGTAGGCGGTGATCTCGGTCGTGCGGCGATACATGGCTTCGGTCACGCCCTCGGGCGCGGGGCCGCCATTGGGCATGTTGAACTTGACCCCGAAATCCTCCTCCGGCCCGCCGGGATTGTGGCTTGCCGACATGATGATCCCGCCATCCGTCTTGTTCAGCCGGATCAGGTGGCTTGCCGCAGGCGTCGACAGGATCGCCCCCTGCCCGACGATCACCCGCGCTGCCCCATTCGCCGCCGCCATCCGCAAGATGACCTGCGCGGCGCGGTCATTGAAATAGCGCCCATCCCCCCCAAGGACGAAGGTCTTTCCCGCCGCCCCCACCACATCGAAAATGCTCTGGACGAAATTCTCCAGATAGTGATGCCCCATGAAGACCGGGGTCTTTTTCCGCAGGCCGGACGTGCCGGGTTTCTGCCCCGCAATAGGCGTTGTTGCGATGGTGCGGATGGTCATGACTTTCCTCCCGTGGAACCCTTGGACTTGGCCGCAAGCGACCGGAACACAAGAACCGATTGCGCGGGCGCGCGCGTCCCCGGCCCGCCGGGGGCGGCCTCAAGCGCGGGCCGCGTGGTGTCGAGGATCAGCTCCCACCCCGGCGCGGTATCGGGCAGGCGCAGCACGCATTCCGCACCCGTGTTGAACACCGCGTAAATTGCACAATGCCCCGGATCGGCCCCTTCGGCGGCCATCCGCATCTCCACCCCCAAACAGCGGAAGCCCGGATCATGCCAATCGGTGGGCGTGGGCTTCTGCCCATCCGCCCGGCGCCAGATCACATCTGGCACTCCATCGCCCGGTCGCGGCTTGGCATGCAGGAACCGCCGCTGCCGCAGCACCGGATGCGCGCGGCGCAAGGCCACCAGCCGCGCGACAAAGGCCGAAAGGCCCGCATCGCCGTGCGCCCAGTCGATCCATGTCGTTTCATTATCCTGCGCATAGGCATTGTTGTTGCCGCCCTGACTATGGCCGACCTCATCCCCTGCAAGCAGCATCGGCACCCCCTGCGCCAGCATCAGCGTCGCCAGAAGATTGCGCTTTCTCAGATCGCGCGCGGCCCGGATGGCGGGGTCATCCGACGGCCCCTCCAATCCCAGATTGTCGGAATGGTTCTCGTGGTGGCCATCGCGGTTTTCCTCACCATTGGCCCAGTTCCGCTTCACCGTGAAGGACACAACGTCCTCCAGATTGAACCCGTCATGCGCGGTTACGAAATTGACCGAAGATGTCGCCGACCGCCCGTGATGGTCAAACCGCTCGGCACTGCCAAGGATGCGGCTGGCAAGGTCCGCCGCCATCCCCGGATCGCCTTTCCACCAACGCCGGACGCCATCGCGGAAACGGTCATTCCATTCCAGAAAGGGATGCGGATAGCCGCCCAGCTGATACCCCCCCGGCCCGATATCCCATGGCTCGGCAATCAGCTTCACCCGCGCCAGAACCGGGTCCTGCCGGATCGCATCGAAGAACCCGCCCTGCGGATCAAACCCATGCGCCTCGCGCCCCAGAACCGTGGCAAGGTCAAAGCGGAAGCCATCCACATGCATGACCTCCACCCAATAGCGCAAACTGTCCATCACCATGCGCAGCACCATCGGATGGGTCAGGTTCAGCGTATTGCCCGTGCCCGTATCGTTCACATAATGCCGCCCGCCATGCATCAGGCGGTAATAGCTGGCATTGTCGAGGCCACGGAACGAAAGCGTCGGCCCGAACTCATCGCCTTCGCCCGAATGGTTGTAGACGACGTCCAAAATCACCTCGATCCCCGCCGCATGGAACCGCCGCACCATGGACTGGAATTCCCAGACCTGCCCCTTGGTCAAATAGCGCGGCTCGGGCGCGAAGAAGGCGATGGTCTGATAGCCCCAATAGTTGCGCAGACCCTTGGCCACCAAAAAGCGTTCATCGGCAAAAGCCTGCACGGGAAGCAGTTCGACACTCGTCACCCCCAGCTTCACCAGATGGTCGATCACGGCGTCCGAGGCGAGGCCGAGGAACGACCCCCGCACCCCCTTTTCCACGCCGGGATGCAGCATGGTCAGGCCGCGCACATGCGCCTCGTAGATCACCGTCTCGGTCAGGGGGATGCGCGGCGGCGCATCCTCGCCCCATGTAAAGGAGGTATCCGCCACCACCGATTTCGGCACGGCAAAGGCGCTATCCCTTGTGTCATAAGACATGTCGGCGCGCGGGCTGCCCACCTTGTAGCCCATCAGCGCATCCGACCATTTCAACCGCCCTTCCAGTGCGCGGGCATAGGGGTCGATCAACAGCTTGTGGGGATTGAAGCGATGCCCCTGTTCCGGCGCATAAGGCCCATGCACACGGAACCCATAAAGCGTGCCGGGCACCAGACCGCCGACATGCCCATGCCAGATATCGCCATCCCGTTCCGGCAGCGCGATCCGCGCCAGTTCCTTGCGCCCATCGGATGAGAAAAGGCACAGTTCCACCTTCTCGGCATGGGCGGAAAAGACGGCGAAATTCACCCCTTCGCCGTCATAACTCGCCCCCATCGGCCATGGCCGACCCGGCGTGACCGAATGCCCCACAAGACGCGGCGGCAAGGGCGCGCGCTGCGGTGTCACTTGGCCAGACCCGCATAAAGCGCGGCATAGGCCGCCGCGCTCGTTTCCCAGCCGACGGGATGGGCCATCGCATTCTTCTGGACCCGCGCCCAAAGCTTTGCATCCGCATGCAACGCCACCAACTGCCGCAGCGCCTGCCCAAAGGCCACCGCATCTGTCGGGTGGAACTGCACCCCCGTCGCCACCCCGGTCGCCAGCGCGGCAGGCGACGCATGGATCACCGTATCGGCCAACCCGCCCACCGCCGCCACGACCGGGATCGTGCCATAGCGCAGCCCATACATCTGCGTCAGCCCGCAAGGTTCGAACCGCGACGGCACCAGCACGGCATCCGCGCCCGCAAACAGCCGATGCGACAGCGCCTCGTCATAACCGATCCGGACCGCCACCTTGCCGGGGAAGCGTTGCTCCAGCCCCCGCATCGCGGCTTCCAGCGCGGGATCCCCCGATCCCAGCACGATCAGCGCGCCCCCTGCCGCCACGAAATCGGGGATGACGGCAGGCAACAGGTCGATCCCCTTCTGATCGGTCAGGCGGCTGACGACGATGGCCAACGGCCCCGCAGGTTCCGCCAGACCGAATTCCGCGCAAAGGGCGGCGCGGTTCGCGGCCTTGCCCTTCATCGCCTTCGCCGTATAGGGCACGGGCTCTGCCTCCGGTGACCAGACCGCGGTATCCACCCCGTTCAGGATGCCCGACACCACCGCCCCCCGCGCCGTGATCACCCCTTGCAGCCCCATCCCGAATTCGGGCCGCATCAATTCGGCGGCATAGGACGGCGACACCGTCGTGATCCGATCCGCCGTCACCAGCCCCGCCTTCAGGCTGCTCAGGCCCCCGTAATATTCCAACTGCCCCGGATGGAACGCCTCCCGCGGCAGGCGCAGCGTGTCGATCATCCCGGCATCGGCCCAGCCCTGAAAGGCGATGTTATGGACGGTGATCACCGACCCCACGCCCCCTGTCCCGCCATAGGCCAGATAGGCAGGCGCCAGCCCGGCCTGCCAGTCATGCGCATGCAGCACATCCGCTTTCCAGCCATCCACCCCTTCACGCGCCATCCGCGCCGCGACCCATGACAGCGCGGCAAAGCGCTGCGGATTGTCCGGCCAATCGCCTGCGGCAGAATTGTAGGGTCCCCCCTCGCGGTCATACAAATGCGGCGCGTCGAGAAGGAGGACATCCACCCCCTCCACCTCGCCCGCGAAGACCACGCCCTCGCCCCCCCAGAGCCCCGGCTCGCGCCAGACCTCGCGCATTCCGCCCAGATGGCCGCGCAGCCGACGATAGGCAGGCAGCAGGACCCGCATCTCCCAACCCATCGGGCGCAGCGCGGCGGGCAGCGCGCCCACCACATCGGCCAGCCCCCCGGTCTTGATCAGAGGCACGCATTCCGAGGCCACCGACAGAACCCGCCCCTTGATCTGCATGACAGCCCCCATTTTCTGTCGTCAAATATCCGGGCAAGGGGGGTCCGGGGGGACGCAAAGTCCCTCCGGGGCCTGCCAGCCCGCGCCCCCTCAGGACAACTTCCGCGCCCGCGCGTCAAGCATGTCCTGCGTGATCAAGACAATGCCCCCCTCGCTCCTGCGGAACCATTTCGCATCCTCTTCCGGGTCTTGCCCCACGACAAGACCTTCGGGGATCACCACGCCACTGTCGATCACGCAATTCGTCAGTTCCGCCTTGCGGTTCACCACCACGCGCGGCAGGGCCACCACATATTCAAGGGATGAATAGGAATGCGTTCTGACCCCGGTGAACAGCAGCGAATTCCGCACCTCGGACCCTGATACGATGCAATCCCCCGACACCAGCGAGGAAATAGCCATCCCCCGCCGCCCATCCTCGTCATGGATGAACTTCGCGGGTGGCACGATCTCGGAATAGGTCCAGATCGGCCAGCTGTTGTCATAGATATCCAGCTTCGGCACGAAATCCGTCAGGTCGATATTGGCCTGCCAAAAGGCGTCGATCGTCCCCACATCGCGCCAATAGGGTTCATCCTCCAACCCTGATTTCACGCAAGAATCCGCAAATTTATGCGCCATCGCCTTGCCACCCTTCACAATGGCCGGGATCAGGTCATTGCCGAAATCGTGGGAGGAATTGGCATCCGCCATATCCCGCAGCAAGAGGTCGCGCAGGAAGGCCCAGTCAAAGACATAGATACCCATCGAGGCCAGCGCATGGTCCGGGTCGCCCGGAATCCCCGGCGGATCGGCGGGCTTTTCAAGGAAGGAGGAAATGCGCATCCCCGCATCCACCGCCATCACGCCAAAGGCCGTCGCCTCCATCCGCGGGACGGTCAGGCAGCCGATGGTCACATCGGCCCCCGTTTCGACATGCTGGCGCAGCATGATCTCGTAATCCATCTTGTAGATGTGATCGCCCGCAAGGATGATGACATATTTGATGCCATAGCTGTCGACGATGTCGATATTCTGCGCCACGGCATCCGCCGTCCCCAGATACCACTTCGTCTCGTCCACGCGCTGCGAGGCGGGCAGGATGTCCAGATATTCGTTCCGTTCGGCGCGGAAGAAGTTCCATCCCCGCTGGCAATGCCGGATCAGGCTATGCGCCTTGTATTGCGTGGCAATCGCCATCTTGCGGATGCCGGAATTCAACGCGTTCGACAGCGCAAAGTCGATGATCCGCGTCTTGCCGCCGAAATAGACGGCGGGTTTGGCGCGGCGGTCGGTCAATTCCTTCAATCGGCTGCCCCGCCCCCCGGCAAGGACGAAAGCCATCGCCTGTGATGACAGGCGCGCATTCGGTCTTGGCTGCAACATCGTCCTTCCCCTCCCTATCGCGGCTTTGCCGCTTATGTCGTCATCCCTTGGCCTGACGGAACCAGACTGCCGACAAGGGCGGCAGGGTGACAAGCGCCGATTGCGCCTGCCCGTGCCATGCCACCGCTTCCGCCGTCACCCCGCCAAGGTTTCCCCGGTTTCCCCCGCCATAAAGCGCGGCATCCGTATTCAGGATCTCGTCCCAATGGCCGCCCGCAGGCAGGCCCAGCCGATAGGACCGTTCGACCGGCGTCATGTTCACCGCACAAACGACCATCGGATCGCCCGCCCGCCCCTTGCGGACCCAGGCATAGACCGACGCACCTGCATCATTGGACTCGATCCACTGAAACCCTTCGGGCCGCGTGTCGTTCACATGCAGCGCGGGATTGTCGCGATAGGCGCGGTTCAGGTCGCGCACCAAGGCCTGCACGCCGCGATGTTCGGGAATGTCCAACTGGTGCCAGTCAAGGCTCTGGTTGTGGTTCCATTCCCGCCCTTGGGCAAATTCGCAGCCCATGAACAGCAGTTTCTTGCCCGGATGCGCCCACATGAACCCGTAATAGGCGCGAAGATTGGCGAATTTCTCCGGCCCATCCCCCGGCATCTTTTCCAGCATCGACCCTTTGCCATGCACCACCTCATCATGGCTGATCGGCAGGATGTAATTCTCCGACCACGCATAATGCAGGCCAAAGGTCATCTGGTGGTGGTGATATTGCCGATAGATCGGGTCCTTCTGCATGTAGGACAGGGTGTCGTTCATCCACCCCATGTTCCACTTGAACCCGAAGCCAAGGCCCCCGTGATCAACAGGCCGCGACACGCCGGGGAAGGCCGTGCTTTCCTCGGCCACCGTCATCACCCCCGGCACCTCGCCATAGACGGTGACATTCATCCGCCGCAGCAGTGCCGCCGCCTCGTAATTCTCACGCCCCCCATCCTTGTTGGGAATCCACTCGCCGTCCTTGCGCGAGTAATCGCGATAAAGCATCGACGCCACCGCATCCACCCGCAGCCCGTCGACATGGTATTCCTCCAGCCAATAAAGCGCGTTGGACACAAGGTAATTCGCCACCTCCACCCGACCGTAATTATAGATGAGCGTGTTCCAATCCTGATGGAACCCCTCGCGCGGATCGGCATGTTCATAAAGCGCCGTGCCGTCGAACCGGCCAAGCCCGTGCGGATCGGTCGGGAAATGCCCCGGCACCCAGTCCAAGAGAACGCCCAGTCCCTTCCTATGCGCCGCATCGACCAGCGCCCGAAACTCCCCCGGCGTGCCATGGCGGATGGTGGGGGCAAACATCCCCACCGGCTGATAGCCCCAGCTTCCGTCAAAGGGATATTCGCTGATCGGCATCAGCTCGATATGGGTGAACCCCATATCCGCCACGTAATCGACCAGTTGCTCGGCCAGTTCCAGATAGGACAGCATCCTATCTCCCGGCGCGCGCCGCCACGATCCCAGATGCACCTCATAGACGGAAATGGGCGCGTCGATGGAATGCCGCGCCGCGCGGCTCTCCATCCAATCGCCATCCTGAAAGGCCCCGTCGATCCGCCGCACGACGGACGCATTGGCGGGCGGATGTTCCGACCCGAACCCCACCGGATCGGCCTTCAGCGGACCCAACGCCCCATGCTGACCCCGGATTTCGTATTTATAGGTCGCGCCCTCGCCCAGACCGGGGATGAAGGTCTCCCACACCCCCGTCGCCCCACGCCGCCGCATCGGATGGCGCCGCCCGTCCCATATGTTGAAATCCCCCACGACCGAGACGCGCTCGGCATTCGGGGCCCAGACGGCGAAATGCGTGCCTTCCACCCCTTCATGCGCAATCACATGCGCGCCCAGCACCTGCCACAGCCGCTTATGCGTGCCCTCGCCCAGAAGATATTCGTCCATCTCGCCCAGCACGGGGCCAAAGCGGAAGGGATCATCAAACTCCCACCTTGCCCCATGCCCTTCGGCGCGCAGCCGATAGGCCGCCTTCCGCGCCAGTCGGACACAGAACAGCCCCTCGCAGCCGGGGATGGCCTCGGCCTCCGCCGCCTTGCCTGCCTTGCCCGTCAGAACCCAAAGCCGTTCCGCGCCCGGAACAAAGGCCGTGACGATCCAAGCACCCTCCCGCTGATGCAGTCCCAGCACGGAAAAGGGATCGCCATTCCGCCCTTCGACGATGGCCTTTGCGGCCCCGTGATCGATCAGGTTTCCGCCCATGGCCGCCCCTCTCCCAAAAGGCGTCACCCCGGCCCGTTACAGGGCCGAAGTGACCCCCCAAATCTGGTCCATATAGCTGCGGATCGTGCGATCCGATGAAAAGAACCCGCTCCGCGCCGTGTTCATCGCCGCCATGGAAATCCAGCGATCCCGGTCCTTATAGGCCCGGTCCACCTCGGCCTGCGCCGCATGATAGGCGTCGAAATCAGAAGCGACGAGGAAATAGTCATGATGCCAGACCCGATGCACCAGCCCGTGATAGCGGTCGGTGTGATCCGGGCTGAACCGGCCTTCCGCGATCATCTGAAGCACGTCCTGCAAGGGCTGGCTCGCCTCGATGGCCTTCTTGGCATGGTCCGGGTCTTCGCGGCGGCGCATCACCTCTTCCGCCGTCAGACCAAAGAGGAAGAAGTTCTCTGCCCCCACCTCTTCCAAAATCTCCACATTCGCCCCGTCCAGCGTGCCGATGGTCGGCGCACCGTTCATCATGAACTTCATGTTGCCGGTGCCGCTGGCCTCCTTGCCGGCGGTGGAAATCTGTTCCGACAGATCGGCGGCAGGGATCAGCCGTTCCGCCATGCTGACATTGTAATTGGCCGGATAGACGATCTTCAAAAGGTCGCCCGTGACGGGGTCATTGTTCACAACCTGCGCCACGTCATTGATCAGATGGATGATCTCTTTCGCCACCGCATAGCCAGGGGCGGATTTGCCGCCGAAGATCTTCACCCTGGGCACCCAGTCGCCCTTCGGGTTCGACCGGATTTTGTGCCAATGCGCGATGGTTTCCAGAATGTTCAAAAGCTGGCGCTTATATTCATGGATGCGCTTGATCTGCACATCGAACAGCGCGTCGGGATTGACCTTCACCCCGCATTCGGCGGCGATCCAATCCGACAGCGCCGCCTTGTTGGCCCGCTTGGCCGCGCCAAAGGCCTCGCGGAAGACCTTGCCCTTCACATGCGGCTCCAGCCCCCGCAGACGATCCAGATCGTCCTCCCAGCCATCCCCGATCGTGTCGGTGATCAACTTGGCCAGCGGACGGTTCGCCATCTTCAACCAGCGGCGCGGCGTCACGCCATTGGTCTGGTTGATGATCCGCCCCGGATGCAGACGGTCCAACTCAGGAAACAGGTTCTTCTTCACCAGATCGGAATGCAGCGCCGACACCCCGTTCACCTTATGCGCCATGATGAAGGCCAATTCCCCCATCCGCACCTCGTGATGCTTCACGACGCCGACGTAATGCGGGCGGCTTGGATAGGTGCGGCGGTGCCAACTGTCGATCCGTTCGACGATTTGCATATGGCGCGGCAGGACATTGCCGAAGGTGAAGGTCGCCCAACGTTCCAACGCCTCGGGCAGCAAGGTGTGGTTGGTGTAACCCAGACAGCCCCGCGCCGTTTCCAGCGCATCGTCGAATGCCATCCCGTGATCGTCCATCAAAAGGCGGATCAGTTCCGGCCCCGCGATGGCAGGGTGGGTGTCATTCATCTGAATCGCCACATGTTTCGGCAGCGCCTTCAGATCCTGATGCCGCGCCAGATAGCGGCGCAAAATATCCTGCAAGGCGGCCGAGGTCAGGAAAAACTCCTGCTTCAGCCGCAATTCCTTGCCCTGATAGGTCGTGTCATCGGGGTAAAGCACCCGGCTCAGCGTGCGCGCCAGCGCCTCTGGCTCTGCCGCCGCCGCGTAATCCCCCCGGTTGAAGCGATCCAGATCAAACAGCGTCGTGGGCTTTGCCGCCCAAAGCCGCAGCGTATTGGCCCATTTCCCCTGCCAACCGATCACCGGCGTGTCATGCGCCTCGGCCAGCACGGTTTCCCCCGGCACCCAGACATCACGGCCGCCCTGCGTTTCCACATGGCCCTTAAAGGGGATCGTATAGGCGCTTTCGGGCCGCGCGAATTCCCAAGGATGGGCCTGCGTCAGCCAATCCTCCGGTGTTTCCACCTGCTGGCCACCTTCGAACCGCTGACGGAACAGCCCATGTTCATACCGGATACCATAGCCATAGGCAGGGCAGCCCAGCGTCGCCATGCTTTCCATGAAACAGGCGGCAAGACGGCCAAGCCCACCATTGCCCAGCGCGGCATCGGGTTCATTCTCGACAATCGCACGGAAATCCTGCCCAAAGCCCGCCATCGCCTCTTCCGCGATGTCCCGCAAGCCAAGGTTAATGGTGGCATCTTCCAAAAGCCGCCCGATCAAGAACTCCATCGACAGGTAATAGACGCGCTTGCGATCCTCGGCCCAAGTGCGGCGGGTCGAGGCGAACCACGGCTCCACGATCCGGTCACGGATGGCAAAGGACAGCGCCATCCGCCAGTCATAGACGCTGGCATTGGGCGCATCCTTGCCCAGCGTAAAGGTCAGATGCCGCGCGATATCGGCTTGCAATAGATTGGGGGTCAGGCTCAGATCGTTCACGTCGACGCATCCACTTCTTGGCACCATGCCGCAACCCTATGCCCCTCGCGCGGCGGGTCAAGGCCATCCACCGGGAAACTCCCGACGAAAGCCCCTTTCAAACCGCTTTAAATGTTACCGCAAACATTCGCAAGTTTCTTATGCCCATGCAGAATATTTTACCTTTTCCAAACAGTCAAAACGCTTTGAATATAGTATGTACCAACCTAAGCCCCGACCCGAAATCGAGACAGGGCCAATCCCGCACTTCCCCGCCGGTTCTTTCGCAATCTGATCTGGATCATGTCGCAGAACCTCTGCCCTGCATAAATCTTTGGCGAGAGAAACCCGCCGCAGCCCGTCGGGAAACCGGAGATCGCCCCATGAGACTCACCACCCGCACCAACCTCGCCATGCGCACCCTGATGTTCTGTGCCGTCAACCCGGAGCGGATCGTCCGCAAGCACGAAGTGGCCGAAGCCTGCGCCGCATCCGAAAACCACCTCGCGCAGGTGATCCATCTCTTGGCGCAGAAAGGTTTCCTGCGCACGATCCGTGGCAGATCGGGCGGCCTGATGCTGGGCCGCGCCGCCGACAAGATCACCGTGGGCGAGGTTTTTCGCGATTTCGAGGCCGTTCTGCCCTTCACCGAATGTTTCGCAGGCCATGAAAACAACTGCCCCCTCGCCGGGGCTTGCCGCTTGAAATGTGTGCTGGCCGACGCGCTCAAGGCCTTCTACGCCGAACTCGACCGCGTCACCGTGGCCGATCTCGTGGCAGGCAATGACGACCTGCAAGCCCTGCTTCACGTCGCCTAACCTGACCGAGGGTCGAAAAGCGGGGGCCGAAAAATTTTCCCGAAAATTTTTCCCCCCCGGCGCCTTCCAGGCGCCGCGAAAATTTTTCGTACGAAAAATTTTCCGCCCTTTGCCAGCCGAAAATTTTTCGCGGAAAAATTTTCGGCTTCGCTCACGCTCCCCAGGTCCGGCGCAGCACCGAAAGCCAGTTGCCCCAAGCAAGCTTGCCGATCAGCGCCTCGTCATAGCCATGCGCCCGCAGCGCCGCGATCAGGCGCGGCAGGCCCGCCGCGTCGGTGATCCCATCGGGCACGGTCGCCCCGTCGAAATCCGACCCGAAGCCCACATGATCCTCGCCCAGCCGCGCGATCAGATGGTCCAGATGGCGCAGCACTGCTTCCCATCCCATCGCCGGGTCACGCCGCCCATCGGGCCGCAGAAAGACAGTGGCAAAGTTCAGCCCCACCATCCCCCCGCTGTCGCGGATCATGTCCAACTGCCGATCCGTCAGATTGCGCGACGAGGGCGTGATGGCATGGGCATTGGAATGGGTGGCGACCAGCGGCGCATCCGACAGCCGCGCCACATCGTCAAAACCCTTTTCGTTCAGATGGCTCAGATCGATCAGGATGCCCAAACCGTTGCATTCCTTCACCAGCCGCTTGCCCGCATCGGTCAAGCCCGGCCCAGTATCGGGCGAAGAGGGAAAGGCGAAGGGGACGCCATGGCCAAAGGCGGTTGGCCTGCTCCATACCGGGCCAAGCGACCGCAGCCCCATCGCATGAAAGGCATAGAGCGCGTCGCAGCCCGGATCGATGGCCTCGGCCCCTTCCATATGCATCACGCCCGCGATCGCGCCCGCCGCCCGCGCCGCCTCGATCTCTGCTGCTGTGCGACACAGCCGGAACGCCCCCTCCGACGCCCGCTCCATCCACATCAGCTGCGCCGCAAGATCCAAAGCCACCGCCTGACTGTCGCGCAGGGGAAGCGCCGCAGGCAAAGGCAGCGCATAGGGCGGACGGTCCATCAAGGCCTCCACCCCCAGATCGTCCTCCTCCATGGGCGACGGGATATAAATCGCGAACATCCCCCCCGCAAAACCACCCGCCTTCATACGCGGCAGATCAAGATGCCCCTTCCCCTCGCCCAATAGCCAGATCGCCTCGCGCGCTTCGGGTTGCATCAGGATGCGGTAAAGGATGTCGTTATGGCCGTCGAAAACGGCAATCGGGTCGGTCATGGCGGGCTCCCTTCAACGCGGCCAGATTGGCACGCCGCGCAGACGGCTTGAAGCCCCCGCAAGGTCGGCCTCACACCCCGCTTAATCGCAACAGCCGCCCTCGCTGCGCCCTTCTGCCAGCCCCGTCAAAATCGGGCAATCCGGCCTGTGGTCGCCTGCACAACTGTCCACCAGATCGCGCAAGGTGGCCTGCATTGCGCGCAATTCGGCGATCTTGCCCTCCATGTCGCGCAGATGCGCCTCGGCCAAGGCTTTGACATCCGCACTGGCCCTTTCGCGATCCTCATACAGCGCCAAGAGCTTGCGGCACTCTTCGATGGTGAACCCCAACCCCCGCGCCCGCCCCAGGAAGGACAACTTGTGCAGGTCGCTTTCGCGGAAGGCACGATAGCCATTCGCGCCCCGCAAGGGCCGGATCAGCCCGATCTCTTCGTAATAGCGGATGGTCTTGGCCGGAAGGCCCGCGCGCTCGGCCACCTGACTGATATTCATCCCCGTACCCCCCGCACAGAACGCAAGCGCAAGGCATTGCCCAAAACAAAGACCGAAGACAGCGCCATCGCCCCCGCTGCCAGCATCGGCGAAAGCTGTGGCCCGCCGAAGGGCACCAGAAGCCCTGCCGCCACCGGGATCAACGCCGCATTATAGCCAAAGGCCCAAGTCAGGTTCTGCCGGATGTTGCGCATCGTGGCGCGGCTTATGCGGATCGCATCCACCACCGCCAGCGGATCGCCCGCCATCAGCACCACATCCCCCGCCTCGATCGCCACATCCGTGCCGGTTCCCATCGCGAGCCCTACCTCAGCCGCCGCCAGCGCGGGCGCGTCATTGATCCCGTCGCCCACAAAGGCCACGCCGTCGCCCATGGCGCGCACGGCATCGCCCTTGCCTGCAGGCAGGATGCCGGCCTGCACATCATCCACCCCAAGCGCCGCCGCGATGGCCCCCGCCGTCACCGTATTGTCGCCCGTCACCATGGCAACGCGCAGGCCCATCTCGCGCAAGGCCCGCAGGGCCGCCACCGATCCGGGCTTCACCGGATCGGCCACCGCGATCAGACTGCGCGCCGCCTGCCCCTCGCCCACGAAGAGGATACCCTTCCCCTCAGCCGCCAGCCGCGCCGCATCCACCGCAAGATCGCCCGGCACATCGGCAAACATCCGCTGCGACCCGACCGCCACCATGCGCCCGCCGACCTGCGCCCTTGCGCCATAGCCCGGCACCGCCTCAAACCCCTCGGCCACCGGAACCGCCAGCCCTCGCGCCGCTGCCTCGGCCAGCACGGCCCCCGCCAAGGGATGCTCCGACCCCGCCTCCACCGCCGCCGCCTCGGCCAATAGGTCCGCGCCGAGGATATCGCTGACCACAGGCCGCCCGGCGGTCAAGGTCCCCGTCTTGTCGAAGGCCACCACGCGCACCGATGCCAGACGTTGCAGCGCCTCGCCCCGACGAAACAGCACGCCCAGTTCCGCACCGCGCCCGGTGCCCACAAGAATAGAGACCGGCGTCGCCAACCCCATCGCGCAGGGGCAGGCGATGATCAGGACCGACACCCCCGCCACCAGCGCCGCTGCCACCCCCTGCCCCGCGATCATCCAGCCTGCAAAGGCCAGAACCGCAATCCCCATCACCACCGGCACGAACCACAGCGTCACCCGGTCCACCACCGCCTGCACCGGCAGCTTGGTGCCCTGCGCCTCTTCCACCATGGCGACGATCCGCGACAGCACGGTCGCCGCCCCCACGGCCCGCACCTCCACGACCAAGGCCCCGGTCCCGTTCACTGTGCCCCCGGTCACCGCATCGCCCGTCCCTTTGGCCACCGGCACCGGCTCTCCGGTCAACATTGCCTCATCCACCGCCGAAGCGCCTGAAACCACCACGCCATCCACCGCCACCCGCTCGCCGGGTCGCACCAGAACCCGCATCCCCGGCACAAGGGCGGCGACCGGAACCTCGGTCCCGTCCTCCAGCCGCGCCTGACGCGGCTGCATCCCCACCAACCGCGCGATGGCCGCCCCCGCCCGCCCACGCGCCCGCGCCTCAAGGAACCGGCCCAGCAGGATCAACACCACGATCACCGCCGCCGCCTCGAAATAGACCGCGCGCGACGCCTCTGGCACCAAAGCAGGCGCAAAGGTCACGACCGTCGAATAGGCAAAGGCCGCGCCGGTCCCCACCGCCACCAGCGCGTTCATGTCGGGGCTGCCCCGCAAAAGCGCGGGAATGCCCTTTGCAAAGAACCGCCGCCCCGGCCCGATCAGAACCGCCGCCACCAACAGGAACTGCGCCCCCCACAGCGCCTGCATGGGGATCAGGCCCATCACCCAATGATGGAAGGCAGGCACCAGATGCCCCCCCATTTCCACCACAAAGACCGGGGCCGTCAGCACTGCCGCGATCAGCGTGTCCCGCGCCAAACGCTGCTGTTCGGCCACCGGATCATGTGGCGCGGCCTGTTCGATGGGCGATGCCGCATAGCCAGCCTTGGTCACAGCCGCGGCCAGCGCTTCGGCATCCGCGCCGCCTTCGAACAGCGTCACCGTCGCGCGGCGCAGCGCCAGATTGGCCACCGCCTCTTTCACACCGGGTTGCGCGCGCAATACCCGCTCCACCCGGCCCGTGCAGGCGGCGCAGGTCATCCCCTCCACCCCCAGAACCACCGTGACTTCACGCGCCGGATAGCCCGCCTTGGCCAAGGCCGCCGCCAGATCGGCCGGTTTCGCCGGGGCCGCATAGGCGATATCCGCCGTCTCGGTCGAAAGGTTCACCGTGGCCCGCGCCACCCCCGGCTGCGCCATCAGCACCCGCTCGGCGCGCAAAACGCATGAGGCGCAGGTCATCCCCTCCAGCCGCAGGCGCAGGCTGCGATCCGCAACGGGGGCGGCAGGGTTCGGGGCAGCGGAAAGGGAAAGCGCGGCATCGGTCATGGATATCTCCTTGCCTCAGCCAAGGTAATCCTTCCCGTCACGGGAAGGTCAAGGCCCTCTCAAAACGAAAACTGCGACAGGAAGACCCGCCCCCGCGGCCCAGCCTCCTCTTGACCTTCCCGCAACTGGAAGCCTCATATCCCCTGCATCATCTTTGGCCGCATATAGGAACCCGCATCATGACCACGCTTTCGATCCCCGACATGACCTGCGGCCATTGCAAGGCCTCGGTCGAATCGGCCCTTGCCGCCTTGGGCGATGCAGGCACGGTCAGCGTGGACCTTGCCGCCAAGACAGCCACCGCCACCGGCCCCGCCACGTCCGCGCGCCTGCTAAAGGCGCTGGATGAGGTGGGATTTCCCGCAACCGTGATCGGTTAGGCCCTTTTCCACCCCCCACCACCTGTTGCATCCGTCGCACACTGTGGATAACTCGTCGTAAATTCGTCATATCCCAGACTTGCCGCAGCCGATTTCAGCGCTCAAGTAAAGGAAAGGGCGAAAACCGGGCATAACAGGACGCAAACAGGATCATGGCCAAGAAACCCACCCCCACGCAGCAGCAAGGGGGCACCGCTGCCCCGCAGCAGCAACAGGACCAGACGCAGGGCACAACCCAGCAGCAAGGGTCCGCCCCGATCTTCAAAGACTGGGCCTCGATCTGACCCAAGACGGACCGAAGGCCTTCTCTTTATACGGGGTCAGCCGTTAGGCTGGCCCCGTTTCCATTTCCGGCGGTCCCCCATGCCCACACCCGTCTCCTCCATCCGCAATCTCGGCCCCGCGACCGAGGCCGCCTTCGCCAAGGCAGGCATCCATTCCGCAGAAGAGGTGCAGGCCCTTGGCCCTGATGAGGCCTATCGCCGCCTGATCCAATCCGGCACCGCGCCGCATTTCATCGGCTATTACGTCCTCGTCATGGGCCTGCAAGGCCGCCCATGGAACGATTGTCAGGGGGATGAGAAAAAGGCCCTCCGCGCCCGCTTCGACGCGATCAAGGCCAGCACAACGCAAAAGGGCCGCTCCGAATTGGAAGCGGCCCTCGATATGCTTGGCGTCATCGAACGCCGCTGAACCAGATTTCTTCGAAGAAATTTGGTCCTCAGCCGACCAGTTCGAGGCCCGAGAAGAAGAAGGCGATCTCGCGCGCGGCCGAGGCCTCGCTGTCCGACCCGTGGACCGAGTTTTCGCCCTTCGACAGCGCAAACTCCTTGCGGATCGTGCCATCAGCAGCAGCGGCCGGATCGGTCGCGCCCATCACTTCGCGGTTCTTCGCAATGGCACCTTCGCCTTCCAGAACCTGCACCACCACCGGCTCCGACGCCATGAAGGCGCACAGTTCGCCATAGAACCCGCGCTCCTTATGCTCGGCATAGAAGGCACCGGCTTGCGCGGGCGTCAGGTGGATGCGCTTCGAGGCGACGACGCGCAGCCCCGCCTCTTCGAATTTGGCAACGATCTTGCCGGTCAGGTTGCGCTTCGTCGCATCGGGCTTGATGATCGACAGGGTGCGTTCGATGGCCATGTCAGGCGTCTCCGTATCTGGGGCGCGCGGACTGCCCGCCGCGCCGGAATTCTCATGCGCGGCGCTCCTAGCACGCGTCTATGACGAAGGAAAGTCGCCACGACCGACCGTTGCGCGAAGGGCGCCACCACCGTGCGCTGCGTGCCCACAGTTTGCGGCACAAAAGGCGGCACAAAACAGGGCACAGAGGTTGCTGTCCCTCCCCACTCCCCCGTTGACGCCCCGCCCCCCTTCGGGCAAGCCCTGTCGCATCATGCTGAAGATCGAAGACATCACCTATTCCGTTGAAGGCCGCCCCCTTTTCGAAGGCGCCTCCGCCACCATTCCCACCGGCCACAAGGTCGGCCTCGTGGGCCGCAACGGCGCCGGAAAAACCACGCTTTTCAGACTGATACGCGGCGAACTTGCGCTTGAGGGCGGAACCATCTCGCTGCCCTCCCGCGCCCGCATCGGGGGCGTGGCGCAAGAGGTGCCGTCGTCGGAAACCTCGCTCCTCGACACCGTCCTTCAGGCTGATGAGGAACGCACCGCCCTTCTGGCCGAATCCACCACCGCCACCGACCCCACCCGCATCGCCGATATCCAATCCCGCCTGACAGACATCGACGCCTGGTCGGCCGAAGGCCGCGCCTCCAGCATTCTCAAGGGCTTAGGCTTCGACACCGCCCAGCAGGCCATGCCTTGCTCTGCCTTTTCCGGCGGCTGGCGGATGCGCGTGGCGCTGGCGGGCGTCCTCTTTTCGCAGCCCGATCTGCTGCTTCTGGACGAACCGACCAACTACCTTGATCTGGAAGGCGCGCTCTGGCTGGAAAGCTATCTGCAAAAATACCCCCATACCGTCCTGATCATCAGCCATGACCGCGGCCTTCTGAACCGCGCGGTGGGTGGCATCCTGCATCTGGACAACCGGAAACTTACTTATTGGTCAGGCCCTTACGACCAATTCGCCCGCCAGATGGCCGAACGCCGCGCCGTTCAAGCGGCCGAGGCGAAAAAGCAAGAGGCGCGGCGCGCGCATCTGCAATCCTTCGTTGACCGCTTCAAGGCAAAAGCATCCAAGGCCACGCAGGCGCAAAGCCGGGTGAAGATGCTGGAAAAGATGACGCCCATCACCGCCCCGGAAGAGGCAAAGCGCGTGGCCTTCACCTTCCCCGCGCCCGAAGAGCTTGCCCCCCCCATCATAAACCTCGACGGGGCCGCCGTGGGCTATGGCGGCCCGCCCATCCTGCGGAAGCTTTCGCTCCGCATCGATCAGGACGACCGCATCGCCCTTCTGGGCCGCAATGGCGAAGGGAAATCGACGCTTTCGAAACTGCTGGCAGGCAAGCTGACCGCGCAGGAGGGACGCATCCAGCGGTCTTCCAAACTGCGCATCGGCTATTTCGCCCAGCATCAGGTCGATGAACTGCATATCGACGAAACGCCCCTTCAACACGTGCAACGCTTGCGCCCAGAAGAGGGGCAGGCCAAGAACCGCGCGCGTCTGGCGGGATTCGGCCTGATGGCCGAACAGGCCGAAACCGTGGTGGGTCGCCTGTCCGGCGGGCAGAAGGCGCGGCTGTCGCTTCTCCTCGCCACCATCGACGCCCCCCATCTTCTGATCCTCGACGAACCGACCAACCACCTTGATATCGAAAGCCGCGAAGCGCTGGTCGAGGCGCTGACCGAATATTCCGGCGCCGTCATCCTTGTCAGCCATGACATGCATCTTCTGTCGCTGGTGGCAGATCGCCTTTGGCTGGTCAAAGGCGGGGCTGTGACCCCTTTCACCGAAGATCTGGAAGCCTATCGCAAGCTGCTTCTTTCGGGCGAGGAAGAGGTGAAGAACTCCCCAAAACCCATTGAAAAACCAAAGAAAGCCAGCCGAGACGAAATCCTTGCCCTGCGCGCCGAGGTGCGCAAATGCGAAGATCGCATCGCCAAGCTGGAAGAGATGCATCAAAAGCTTTCGGCCAAACTCGCCGACCCTGCCCTTTACGATGATGCGAAGATTCACGAACTGGAAAGCTGGAACCGCAAATTCGCCGAATGCGAAGAGGCGATGGCACGGGCCGAGTCGCTCTGGATCGACGCGCAGGAACGGCTCGACATGGCCGAGGCGGGTTGAAACCGTCCATTCCTAAACAGATTGTGAACTGCCTTCCGCCGTCTGAAACGGTATTCGATGATCGAAAGGCCGCCCGACAAATCCCGTTGGCGGAACGAAAAGATGCTCACCAGACGCCATTTCATCCTGACTTCTGCGGCGCTTTTCTCGCCCGCGATCACCGCACCCTTCGCCAGCCCCGCCAGCGCCCAATCCGCGCAATGGGCGGCATGGGATGCCGAGGTGACGCCCCCGAATTACGATCCTGCAACGTCAAACCCATGGGGTCTGCATCCCCGCCTTCTGCCCACGCGGGTCGAGGCGAAGGATGGCCTGCGCCCCGGCGATATCCATGTTGATGCCATCGCCCGCTACCTTTACCACATCCAGCCCGACGGCACCGCGATGCGCTATGGCGTGGCCATCGGGCGCGGCGGGCTTTATGAGCCCGGCCTTTTCACCATCCAGCGCAAGGCGAAATGGCCGCGCTGGACGCCCACGGCGAACATGATCGCCCGCGAACCCGAAATTTACGCCCAATATGCCGACGGCATGCCCCCCGGCCCCGGCAATGCGCTGGGGGCGCGGGCGCTGTACCTCTATAAGGGCGGGCGCGACACGATGCTGCGCATCCATGGCACGCCCCTGCCCCGCTCCATCGGCTGGCGCGCCTCATCGGGCTGCGTGCGCATGGTCATGGCCCATATCATCGGACTTTACGATCAGGTCGATACGGGCGTGAACGCTTGGCTTTACCCGGCGGAAGACAGCATCACCGCCGCCACCTGACCGGTCTCACCCTTCGCTTGCCGCACAGATCGGCCGCCCCTCCGGCGTCCGAAGCGGCAGAAGCGTGCGCTCCACCTGCCCGTCATGCTCGTACCAATAGCAATTGTCCTCGGGCACCAACCGCGCCGTGGCAAGGTTCTGCCAAGGGGCCGCCACCGCCACCACCTGTTCCGGCAGGGGCGGCAATTCCCCCTCGGCCCCCGACGTGGACACACAGGCCGATAGGGCAAGGATGGCAGGCAGGCAGAGGATCGGCTTCATCACGGCTCTCTTCTAGGGAACGACGGTCAGATGCACATTGGCAACCCTTCGCCGCCGGTTCAATCACCCGAAACCCCGGCACACGGCCCCGTGATCGACCAAGTCCACCGACAGATGACATGCCGGACCGTTTCGCCTAAGGTCCAGAAGCGGAAGAAGAAAGCGCAGGCATCCCGATGGCCATCACCTTGAAAGAGGTCGCAGAACGCGCGGGCGTCTCGCGCGCGGCCGTGTCGCGCAGCTTCACCGAAGGGGCCTCTGTCTCGGCCAAGACCCGCGCCAAGGTGATGCAGGCCGCCACCGAACTGGGCTATTCCCCCAATATGCTGGCCCGCAGCCTGACGACACGGCGCACGCAATTGGTGGGGCTGGTGTCAAACAACTTCCACAACCCCGCCTTCTTGCAAATCTTCGATCTTTTCACCCGCGCGCTTCAGGATCGCGGCCTGCGCCCGCTGCTCGTGAACCTGTCGGATGAAACCGATCCCGACCGTTCGGTGCAACTCTTGCGACAATATTCCGTGGATGGGGTCATCGTCGCCTCATCCCACCTGCCGGATGGTTTCGCCACGGGCTTTCGGGCTGCGGGCATCCCGGTTGTCCATGCCTTTGGCCGCGCCACAGCGACACCATCCGTCGATGTCGTGGCCATCGACAATATCGCCGCGGGCCGGATGGTGGCCGAAACCCTGATGTCGCGCGGCTATCGCAGCCTTGGCTTTCTGGGCGGGCCTTCGCAAGCCTCGACCACGGAAGACCGCCTTCACGGATTTACAACGGCCGCCCAAGCCGGAGGGGCGCATGTCACCGCCCATTTCGCGGGTGCCTACAGCTTTGACGCAGGCCGCGCGGCGATGCAGTCCCTCCTGCCCGACACAAGGCCCGAGGCGTGGTTCTGCGCTGATGATGTCCTCTCTATCGGGGCGATGTCGGCCCTGCGCGATGCAGGGCTTGCCATCCCCGAAGACATTGGCCTGATCGGCCTGAACGACATGGAAATGTCAGCTTGGGCGAATATCGCCCTGACCACCGTCCATCAACCCTTTGCCGATATCGTGACCGCCTCGGTCGACCTCATCGTCGACCGTTTCACGCAGGCCGACCGCGCGCCCGACCTGCGTCTTTTCCCCTGCCATATCGTGGAACGGGCGACCCTGCGCCCGCCACGTTAGCGGAACAGCGCCGGCCGCGCGTCCACCCATGCCCCTTCGGCCTTGGCCGAGGCGACGGCCGCATGGATCGCCGCGATGGACCGCAACCCATCCTCCGCCGTAGGGAACAGCGTCACCGCCGGGTCCGGTTGCCGCCCCGCGCCCCGCGCCAGCAGGCTTTCGGCCAGATCGCGGTAGATATTGCCAAACGCCAAGGGCATCCCCTCGGCATGGCCCACCGTCACCCGGCTGGCCCGATCCGCTTCCGGCGACAGGTTGCCCTCGCCCCGCTCGATCACCTGCAACCGCTGGCCCAAGGGCATGTAATATAATTGGTTCGGCTGCTCCTGCGCCCAGCGCAGCCCCCCCGTCTCGCCAAAGACCTGAATCGTCAGCCCGTGCTGCCGCCCGATGGCGACAGACGATGTCCAAAGCCGCCCCACCGCGCCGCCATCCATGCGGAAGTTGACCATCGCGTCATCCTCCAGCACACGGCTCGGCAGGCACGAGGCAAAGTCGGAAGACAGCCGCGCCACGTCTTGCCCCGTCACGAAGGATGCCATGTGCAGCGCGTGGATGCCGCAATCGGCAAATTGTGCCGAAACCCCTGCCTGCGCCGGGTCATAGCGCCAGCGCACGCGCGGATTGTCGGCATCGGCGGCATTGGCATGGTGGCCATGGGCAAACTCTGCCACCACCAGACGCACCTTGCCGATATCGCCCCGCGCCACCATTGCCCGCATGTGGCGCACCAGCGCATAGCCCGTATAGCCGTAATTCACCGCGCAGATGCACCCCATCCGCCGCGCCGTCAGGACAAGGTCCTCTGCCTCGGCCTCGGTCACCGTCATGGGCTTTTCGCACAGCACATGGATGCCCGCCTCAAGGAAGGCCTTCGAAATCTCGTAATGCGTGGCGTTTGGCGTGGCGACGGTCACAAGATCGATCTTGTCCGCGCGTCCCCGTTCGCCTTCCAGCATCTCGCGCCAGTCACCATAGGCGCGGTCGGCTGCCACCCCCAATTCCTGCGCAAAGGCACGCCCCGCCGCAGGATCGGCGTCCAAGGCCCCGGCGACGAACGCGAAATGCCCGTCCAGACCCGCCGCAATCCGATGCGCGGGCCCGATCTGGCTGCCCTTGCCGCCGCCGATCATCCCCCAGTTCAAGCGTTTCATCCGCTTCGCTCCCTAAAACCCTATGGATGAAAGATATTCGCGGTTGGCCCGCGCATCATCGACCGGCGATGTCGGCCCCGCCGGATCACAATCCTGCTCGACCGTGCACCAGCCTTCGAAACCGGCATCCAGCAGGATCTGCCGCACGGCACGGAAATCGACATCCCCCTTGCCCAGATTGCAGAAGATGCCTTCCGCGCAGGCATCATAGAACCCCGTCCGCGCCGCCACGGCGCGCGCCTTCACCACCGGGTCGATATCCTTGAAATGCATATAGGAAATCCGTCCCACATGCCGCTTCATGAAAGCCACGGGGTCGTAGCCTGCATAGGAATGGTGGCCCGTGTCGAAACAGATCTTCAGAAGGCTTTCGTCGATCTCGTCCAGCAACCTCTCCAATTCCGGCTCGAAATCGATGAAGCCCGCCGCATGGGCATGGATGCCCACCGTCAGCCCATGATCCGCCCCGAGCTGCGCCACGCGGCGGAAACGGTCCACGAACCCCGCCCATTCCTCTGGCCCCATCTGCTCGGCCTCTGCCGCCCGCCCCGCTGTCGGCGCACGGCGCGGAGAGATGGAGTCGATCAGAACCAGATGCCGCGCCCCATGCGCCACCAGCGCCTTGCAGGTGCGTTGGGATGCATCCCAAACCTCCTCCCATGCCGCCGCATCATGGAAGGGCCGGAACACCACCCCCCCGATCAGTGTCAGCCCATGTTCTGCCAGCCCCTCGCCCAGTTCCATCGGGTCCTCGGGCATGAATCCGATGGGGCCAAGCTCGATCCCCCGATAGCCCGCCGCCGCCGCCTCGGCCAGAACACGCCGCCATGGCGGGTTCCGCGGGTCGTCTGCGAATTCCACGCCCCAAGAACAGGGCGCATTGCCGATGCGGATCATTCCATCCCCCTAGAGTTCTACCCAAGCACCCGACGAAGCCGAGTCCCACGCCGCCGCGATCACACGGTTCACCTCCATCCCGTCGCGGAAGGTGGGCCAGATGGCCTGCCCAGTCGCGATGGCCGAAAGGAAATCCCGCGCCTCGATGATGATCTGGTCCTGATAGCCGGTCCCATGACCCGGACCTAGGCAGAAGGCGCGGTAATCGGGATGCTCCGGCCCCGTCAGGATCTTGCGGAACCCGCGCAAGGCTTCCGGCCCCTCGGCCTTATACAGCCAAAGCGCATTCTGATCTTCCTGATCGAACCGGATCGCGCCCTTTGTTCCCACGATTTCATAGGCATAGCCCATCTTCCGCCCCTGCGCGACGCGCGAAAAGGACAGATGCCCCATAGCGCCATTCGCGAAACGGCACATGAACTGCCCGATATCATCGTTGATAACGCGCCCCTCTGCCCCCGGCCTGTTGGGGTAAACCGTCCCCACATCCGCCGAAAGCCGCGCAATCGGCCCAATAAGCGCCAACGCCGCGTTGATCATATGGGGTGCTAGGTCCCCCATCGTGCCATTCGCTGCGCCAAAATTCCGCCATGTCGCGGGGCGTGCGCCGTCGGCATCGAAATCCTCGGTATGCTCGCCGCGAAACCAGGTCACATCCCCGATCTCGCCCCCCGCGACCAAGGCACGGGCGAATTGCGAGGCAGGCGTCCGGATATAGTTGAACCCCACCATATTCGCCACACCCGCCGCCTCGGCCGCCGCCACCATGGCGCGGCTGTCGGCAAGGTCCGCCCCCAGCGGTTTTTCACAAAAGACGGGCTTTCCCGCCGCAAAGGCGGCCTCGGCAATCGCGCGATGGGTTTCCTGCGGCGAGGCGATCACCACCGCCTCCACCGCTGGATCGGCCACCAGCACCCGCCAATCCGCCGTTCCACGCGCAAATCCATAGGCCGCGCGATAGCGTTCGGCAGACGCGTCCGAGGTCGCACAGACCATCTCAAGCCGTGGCCGAAGGGTCGTGCCAAAGACCGCGCCCACCGCCGCCATCGCCACCGCATGGGCCTTGCCCATATAGCCGCCGCCGATGATCCCGATGCCGATCTCGCGCATCGCGCCCCCCTTCCCGGCCCGTGCTGGAATAAATTGCAACCGGTTGCAAAATGCGTATCCTGAACCCCGAACCTGCGTCAATCGCATTCCCGATCCAGAGTAGCAGAAAGCCCGCCAATGCACGCCCCCTTGCAGCGCATGACGCTCAACCGATTTGCGGTGCTTGGCCGGGTGGGGATGGACCTGATGGCCGATCCTCCCGGCACTTCGATCGAAGAGGCCCGCGCCTTCACCACCGCAATTGGCGGATCGGCGGGCAATATCGCCGTGGCGCTGGCCCGTCAGGGGGCAGAGGCGGCCTTGATCTCCTGCATATCGGACGATGCAGTGGGCCGGTTCTGTGCGGCCGACCTGGCCCGCTATGGCGTCGACACCACCCAGCTGCGGCCCGTAAGCGGTGAGGCACGCAATTCCCTCGCGCTCACCGAAACGCGGGCGACCGGATGCCAGACCGTCCTTTATCGGAATGGCGCCGCTGATTTCGCGCTCGCGCCCGAAGACATCGACCGGATCGACTTTACCCCCTTCGCCGCCCTTGTCATCACCGGCACCGCGCTGGCGCGCGACCCATCGCGCAGTGCAACCTTCGCCGCCATCGCCCGGGCGCGGGCTTCAGGCGCGCTGACGGTCCTTGATGTGGATTGGCGCGCCTATAGCTGGCCCTCGCGGCAAGAGGCTGCGGCCACCTGCCTGATGGCCGCGCAGGCTTGCCACATCACCATCGGCAATGATGATGAATGGGGCCTCATGGCCGGAAGCGATGCCGAGGGCCCCACCCTCGCCCATCACCTTGCCACGCAAGGCGCGCTTTTCACGATCTACAAGCGCGGCCCCCTTGGCAGTACGACCCACACCGCCGATCACAGCTTCGACACCCCCATCTTCCCCGTCACCGCCCTGAAACCAACCGGCGCGGGGGATGGGTTCATGGGGGGCCTCCTTGCCGCCCTCGCACAGGGCGCGCCTCTTGAAACCGCCGTCCAGCGCGGCGCGGCGACCGCCGCGATCATCGTGTCGGGGGTTGGCTGTGCCCCCGCCTCGCCCGACCGCGCCACGCTCGACGCCTTCCTCCTTCGCCATCAGGGATAAGAAATGCATATCGCCCCGCATGACAATCAGAACCAACCGATCATCGGGGCCGACCACCCGCTTGTGCCGCTGTGCTATTTCAACATCCTGCGCCTTACGCGCGGGCAAAGCGTGACTTCGCATGTGCCGGGTTATGAGACCTGCATCGTTCCCGCCACCGGCACGGTCGATATCGTCGTGGGCGGCGAAACCTTCCCCGCCATCGGCCTGCGCCGCGAAAACGTCTGGGACGGCGAACCCGAAGGCGTCTATGTCCCGACGGGCATCCCCGCCACGATGACTTGCACCACAGACCGGGCCGAGGTTTTCGTGGCCGGCGCCCGCTGCGACGAGGTCTTTCCCCCCTTCGCCATCCGTGCCGCCGATATCGACCCGGTGCAATACGGATCGGACGACACCAAGACCCACCGCAAGATCAAGCATATCCTTGGCACCAAATACCATGGCCGCGTCGGCCGCCTGCTGGTGTCCGAACTTTACACCGTCGGCGCGGGCGGCTGGTCCGGCTTTCCCAGCCACAAGCATGACACGACGCGCCTGCCGATCGAAACCCGTCATGACGAGGTCTATAACTTCCGCTTCAACCCGCCCCACGGATCAGGCCTGCAGATGCTGCAACGGCAGGATGGGGAACCGGGCGACGCCTATCACATCGTCGACGGCTCCACGATCGCCATCGACAAGGGCTATCACCCCTGCTGCGTCCTGCCGGGATATGAGATGTATTATTTCACCATCCTCGCCGGTGAAACGCAGCGGTCCCTTGTACAATATTTCCAGCCCAGCCATGCCGACCAGATCGAGAAAATCCCCGGCATCAAGGACATGATCGCCAAGTTCAAATGACCCTTGCCACGCTGAAGGACGTCCTGACCCCCTGCTTGACCGATGGCACCGCCGTCGCGGGCCTTGTCGTGCTTGGGTGGGAGGATGCGGTCGCCTTCACCCGCGCGGCCGAGGCACTGGGTCGCCCCGTCATCCTTCAGGCCGGCCCCGGTTGCCGCGCCCATACGCCTCTGCCCGTGCTGGGGGCCATGTTCCGCACGCTGGCCGAAGGGGCATCCGTCCCCGTCGTCGCCCATCTCGACCATGGCGAAGACCTTGCCACCTGCGCCCGCGCCATCGACTGCGGCTTCACCTCTGTCATGTATGACGGCTCGGCCCTTCCTTTGGCTGAAAACATCGCCCGCACCGCCGAAGTCGCGGCGCTGGCCCATGCGGCAGGTGTGTCGATCGAGGCGGAATTGGGCTATGTCGGCTATGCTCAAGGTGCGGCCTCCCACGGCACCGATCCCGATCAGGTTGCCCGCTTCGCGCAGGAAACGGGGGTCGATGCCCTCGCCATCTCCATCGGCAACACCCATCTGATGACCGAGGCGCGGGCAGAGGTCGATATGCCCCGCCTCACCGCCATCATGGCCGCCGCGCCGACCCTGCCCCTGGTCCTGCATGGGGGTTCCGGCCTGCCCCTGCCGCTGCGCCATGCTCTGGCCCGCGACACGACTGTGGCCAAGGTGAATATCGGCACCGAATTGCGCATGGCCTTCGGGCAATCCCTGCGCTCTGCGCTGGCCGCCGATCCGGCTGTCTTTGACCGCAACGCCATCCTGCGCGCCACCATCGGCCCGCTGGAACAGGCCGCGCGGGATGCCATCAGCAGCCTTTGCCCCGCCTGACGGCAGGCCTACGCGCCGCGAATCGTCGCGCATAGGAAACGCCGCGCCGCCAAAGCGGGAACAATCCACAACCCAAGATTGAACCCCCTGCGTCGTCGCCTGTGCCTTGGCGCAACACTTAACGGGCAAAACCGTGATCAAGGCCAAAATGCGGCGAAAAAACTGCATTCCGATGGCGGAAATTTGACCGACCATTGGGTATTAACCATTCTTAAGAACGTGATCCCCTCCGCGCCATCCGCGCTTTCATTTGATGGAGTTCTTCGATGTCTTTCGCCCAATGCACCACAGGCGGCCGCCTTGCCGCTCTGGCCGTGCTGGCCATGCTGCCGATGGCCGCGCAGGCCGAACTTCGCCCCGCCGTCCTGCCCGATGAAATCTGCCTCGTCCTGTCGAACGGCCCGTTCGACGCCAATGTTGCCGCGATCCTGCAGCGTCGGGGCGATTATGCCGATATCCTGCTTCTGGCGGAAAACAACTGCCCGGAACTTGCAGGCACGCTTGTCGGTGCCACCGCGTCAATCCCAACCCGCAGCGCGCCGAACAATGATACCGGTGGTCCAAGCAATGCGCCGACAGTGCCGCCGACGATCATTGTTACCCCCCCTGTCGAAGAAGAACCCGACCTGCCCCCCGATCCCGACCCGGAACCCCCGGAAGAACGTTGCCCCGACCCGGTATGCGATGGTCCGACGACCGTCGATTTTGAAACGGCCCCGGAAGCCTGACCTCAGCCCAATAAGGCCGGAGGGCGCAGCGCGCCCCCGGCCTTAGACCGTTTCTGCCACCCGCCGCGCCCCGAGATGCGCCGCCAGATGCGCCGCATCATGCCAAACACCCCAGATGAAGGGTGACGCCCGCCGCGTCAGCCAAGGCAGACCAAGGAAACACAGGCCCGGCACTTCGGTGATCCCCTTGTCATGCCGGGGCCGCCCCTGCGCATCAAAGATGTCGAACCCGATCCAGCCGAAATCCAGCTGATACCCCGTCGCCCAGATCACCGCCGAAATCCCCGCAGCCTTCAGGTCCAAGAACAACACCGGATCGGTCACGCAGGCGGGCATCGGCTCCATCACCCGCGCCTCCGGCTCTTCTGGCAGGTCAAGTCCCTCGCGCGCCGCATGGGCATCGGCCTCGTCCAGCACCGACAGGTAATTGGCATCCCCCCGCGCGATGGTTTCGGCAAGATCGGGCGCAAAGGACAGCCGCCCTGCGTCATAACCCATCGTCCGCCCCACAAGTTGCATCCCCCGGTTGCCAAAGGCGCGGAAATCCACCGTATGGCCACCCTGCGCGCCGCTGACGGCAATCGTCACATGCTCCATCCCCGGCGTCTGCGCACGGGCATCCCATTTGCCCAAGGCCCCCAGCCACCAGACGAAATCCCGGCCCCGATAGGCGCGCGGCGGGCGGTCATGCGGCCCGACCGAAAGCCAGACCTCGCGCCCCGACCGCAATAGTTCATCCGCGATCTGGCTGCCCGACGATCCCGCCCCGATCACCAGCACGGCACCCTCCGGCAACTGCCCGGGATTGCGGTAATGGTTGGAATGGATCTGCATCACACCCGCGCTTTCGGGGATCATCGCGGGAAAGACGGGCTTCTGAAACGGCCCCGTCGCCACGACCACATTCGCCGCCTCGATCACGCCATCCTTCGTTTCCGCACGGAACCCGCCCGCAGGCGCCGCCCTCAGCGCCGTCACCTCCACCCCGCAGCGGATGGGGGCGTCGATCTCTGCCGCAAACTCCTCGAAATAGCGCACGATCCGGTCTTTCGTGGCAAAGCTGTCGGGGTCGATATCGCCAAAGGTCGCCGCCGGAAAACGGTCATGCCAAGCCGGACCATTGGCAACCAGCGAATCCCACCGCTCCGTCCGCCAGCGTTCGGCGATGCGCGCCCGCTCCAGCACCAGATGGGGCCGCCCTGCGGCGCGCAGATGCGCGCTCATGGCCAGCCCCGCCTGCCCGCCGCCGATCACCAAGGTCTCGACCGTCTCGACCGCCATCGCGCGCCCTCCTCTCCCACAGCTCATGCCAAAGCTGTAGGCAAGACCGACCCTTGCCGAAACACGCAATTCCTTCGCCACGGCTTAGGCCGAACCTAAGCCCTTAGCGTTCGCCCCGCCGATAGGGCTGCATCAGCGCCTCTGGCACCCGTGCCCGTCGCGCCACAAGGATCAACGCCACGATGGACAGGACATAGGGCGCCATCAGGAACAGCTGGTAAGGCACGCCCTCCACCACCGTTTGCAGGCGCAATTGAAACGCATCAAACAGCGCGAACAAAAGTGCCCCCAGCAGCGCCTTGCCCGGCCGCCACGAGGCAAACACCACCAGCGCGATGCAGATCCATCCCCGCCCCTGCACCATGGTCGGGAAGAAGCTGTTGAAGGCCGCCGTCGTCAGGAAGGCCCCGCCCAGCGCCATCAGCCCCGATCCCACCATCACCGCCCAGATGCGGATGCGCATCGGATTAAGCCCCTGCGCCTCCACCGCATGCGGGTTCTCACCCGTCATCCGCAGCGCCAAACCCGCAGGCGTCCGGTTCAGGAACCAAGCCACCAGCACGACCATAATCAGCGCCACATAGGTGGGCGGCATCTGGGTAAAGACCGCCTCGCCCAGAAAGGGGATCGACGACAGACCCGGCACCGCCAGCGGCTGAAAGGGTTGAATGGTGGGCGGCAGATCACCCACCTCCACCCATAACCGATAAAGGTAATAGGCCAGCGCCGACGCCAAAAGCGTGATCCCCAGACCCGACACATGCTGCGACAGGCCCAAGGGCACCGTCAGCATCGCATGCAGCCAGCCCATCGCCATTCCCGCCAGCACCGCCACCGCCAGCCCCAGCCAAAGATCACCGCCCCAGAACACCGTCAACCAACCGACCATGGCCCCGAGCGTCATGATCCCCTCGATCCCAAGGTTCAAAACCCCGGCCCTCTCGCAGATCAGCGCGCCCAGCACGCCAAAGATCAGCGGCGTCGCGATCCGCAGCACTGCGGCCCAAAGGCTTGCCGTTGTCAGAATATCCAAGGCTTCTGTCATGTCCGCACCCGATAGGTTGCAAAAAGCAGCGCCACCAGCATCGATAAAAGCGCCACCGCCATGATCACATCCGCGATGAAGGACGGCACGCCCGTCGCCCGGCTCATTGCATCGGCCCCCACAAAGATCGTGGCGACGAAGACCGAGGCCGCCACCACCCCCGCCGGATGCAACGCCGCCAGCATGGCCACCACGATCCCGGCATAGCCGAACCCCGGCGACAGGGTGGTCGTGACATAGCCCACCGGACCCAGCACCTCGATCGCGCCTGCAAGCCCGGCAAGCCCCCCAGACAGCACCGCCACCTTGGCCAGCGTCGCCGTAATCGGCACGCCCGCAAAGGCTGCGGCCTGCGGGTTCAGGCCCGCCGCCCGCGTCTCGGCCCCGAACACCGTCCGCGCCTGCACCAGCCAGATGATCCCCGCCACGATCACCGCCAGCACCAGCCCCACATGCAACCGCGACCGTGGCACCAGATCAGGCAACCGCAACCGTGCCGCGACCGGCACCGATTGCGGCCAGCCAAAGGCCATCGGGTCCTTCAGCACCCCCTCCACCATCAGCCCCACGAACAAAAGCGCCACGAAATTGAGAAGCAGCGTCGTCACCACCTCATCCACCCCAAAGCGCAGCCGCAACAGCGCCGGGATCAACAGCAGCACCGCCCCTGCCGCCATTGCGCCGCCTGCGATCACCGCCCAAGCGGCAGGCAGGGGCATGCCCACCACCACCGAATGGCCCAGCGCCGCCGCCGCCAGCGCCCCCATGTAGAACTGCCCTTCCCCCCCGATGTTCCACAGCCGCGCCCGGAAGGCGACCGCCGCCGCCAGCCCCGTCAGGATCAGGGGCGAGGCCCGCGTCAGCGTCTCGGTCACCGCCAGACGCGATCCAAAGGCCCCGCGCAGCATCTCGGCATAGGCCGTCAAGGGGCTGACCCCCGCCATGGCGATCAACCCTGCGCAAAGGATCAGCGCTGCCAGCACCGCCGCGAGAGGCGCAAGGATCAGCGCCGCAACCGATACCTCGTCCCGCCGCTCAATGCGCATCCTGCGTCCCCCAGACCCCCGCCATCATCAGGCCCAGCTTGCGCGCATCCGCCGCCTCTGCCGCGATGGGGACCGACAGCTTCCCCTTCACGATGGCCTGCAACCGATCCGCCAATCCCACCGCCTCATCCAAATCCTCGGATATCAGCAGGATGGCCGCCCCCTCGGCCCGCGCCTGCAACAATTCCTGATGCACCGCCGCAATGGCCCCCTCATCCAAGCCCCGCGTCGGCTGATTGGCCAAAAGGAACCTCGGCCCCGCCGCCAGATTGCGCCCAAGGATCAGCTTTTGCATATTCCCCCCCGACAGCGCCCTTGTCCGGCTGCGCGGCCCCGCCCCCCGGATGTCGAACCGCTTTATCAGGGCCTCGGCATAATCCATCGCCGCCCGCCGCTTCACAAAACCAAAGCGCGCATAGTCTCGCAGCCGCTCCAGCACCGCGTTTTCCCAGACGGCCAGATCACCCACCACGCCCTGCGCATGGCGGTCCTCCGGCACCCGCCCCAATCCCATCCGCACCGCCTGCCGGGGCGTCATCCGCGCGATATCCCGCCCCTGAAAGCTGATCGTCCCCGCATCGGGCCGCGCCAGCCCCGACAGCACCCGCCCCAGCATCGCCTGCCCATTCCCAGACACGCCGACGATCCCAAGGATCTCCCCCTCGCGCACCTCGAAATCGACGCCGTCCAAGCCCATGCCGCCGCCCCGGCTTGCCCGCAGCCCCCGCGCCACCACCACCGGCGCGCCCGCCGCATGGGCCTGCCGCTTGGGCCGCGCCACGGCCCGCCCCACCATCAACTCGGCCAGTTCTGGCGGGCTTGTCTCTGCCGTCACCCGCTCTGCCACCACCTGCCCTTGACGCAGCACGACAACCCGGTCCGAGGCTCCCATCACCTCATGCAGCTTGTGGCTTATGAACAGGATCGACAGCCCCCCCTTCGCCATCCCCTTCAGGATACGGAACAACTGCTCCGCCTCAGGCCGCGCCAGCACGGCGGTCGGCTCGTCCAAAATCAGAACGCGCGCCTCACGATACAGGGCCTTGAGGATCTCCACCCGCTGCCGTTCGCCCACCGAAAGGTCACCCACCCGCGCCAGAGGGTCCACCGGAAGGCCAAAGGTCCGCGCCAATTCCTCGATCTTGCGGATCGCCCCATCGCGGTTCATCCCCGCCTTCCACAGGGAGTCCGACCCGATCACGATGTTTTCCAGCACGGTCAGATTGCCCGCCAGCGTGAAATGCTGATGCACCATCCCCACGCCTGCCGCGATGGCCGCCTGTGGCCGACCGGGCGGCAAGTTCCGTCCCATCACCCGCACCACCCCCGCATCCGCCGCATAATGGCCGAAAAGGATGTTCATCAGGGTCGTCTTGCCTGCGCCATTCTCCCCCAAAAGGGCCAGCACTTCGCCCTTCCTCAAGGATAAGGTCACATCGTCATTGGCCACCAATGCGCCAAAGCGCTTGCTGATCCCGACCAATTCCAGAACCGGTCCCGAAGCCCCCGCAATCATCCCTGCCCCCCTGTCACCACCCCGACCCTAGCATATCCACGACAATCGCAACCCCTTAGGGATGCCCCGCGACCGGATAGGGATAGGCCACCTCTGGCAGCCCCCCCGCCACCCGCGCCGCCAGTGCCAAAAGCGCCCGGTCACATCCTGCCCGCGCGGCAATCTGCACCCCCACTGGGATGCCCGCCCCCGCAACGGGCACCACAACCGCCGGAAATCCCGCCGCATTGGCCAGCGCCGCCCCGGGCGCGATATCGGAAATCTGCGCGAAATGCGCCGCCACATCCCGCGCGCCCATGTCAAAAGCCCCGACTTTGGGCACGCCATCGCGCAGCACGGGGGAAATCACCGCATCCACCTCTCCCATCCACGCCTCCCACTCCGCCGTCAGAATCGCCATCTCGCGGCCAAGGGCAAAGACCTCCGCCCCTGTCATGGCGCAGCCCTCCGCCATCACCGCCGCCGCGATGGGCGTCAATTCTTCGCCCTTTACCCCAAGAAACCCCATCCACTCCGCCAAGGACGCCGTCAGCACCCCCTGCGCCACCCGTCCTGCCCGCGCCGCCATCGCCACGGGAAAATCCCGCCGCTCCACCGTCAGCCCAAACCCGCGCAGCACCTCTGCCACAGCCTCGACCCCGGCCACCTGCGCCGCTGCGCACCCGTCGGGCAGAACCATCGCCACAGGCCCTTTGCCAAAGGGGCGCCCCCCGGCCCAAGGCTCTGCCACCGCCGCAAAGGCCATGGCCACATCCCGCACCGACCGCGCCAGAACCAATTCGCTCGCCAGCCCCAAGAGCCAGTTCCCCTGATCCGGCCCCATCGGCACAGCGCCGCGCGAAGGCTTCAACCCCACCAACCCGCAGCAGGCCGCAGGCACACGGATGGACCCCGCCGCATCCGTGGCATGGGCCATGGCGACGATCCCTCCCGCCACAGCCGCCGCCGCACCGCCCGACGACCCACCGGGCGACAGCCCTGCATCCCAAGGGTTCACACAAGGGTCCGAGGTCAACGCCAAGCCAAACTCCGGAACCCGCGTCAGGCCAAAGGGCACCAGCCCCGCCCGACGAAAGCGCGCGAACAGATCGCTATCCGTCTTCTGATCCACCCGCCGCCGCGCCAAAGCCGCAGACCCTGCGACCGGGGACAGACCCGCCGCCCCCGATCCAAGGTCCTTGCCCAGAAACGGCACTCCGGCAAAGGGCCCATCCCCGATGGGCCCCGCCGCAGTCTCCACCCGCACCACCGCGCCGAACCGATCCGCCGCCGCGACCGATGCCGCCATCGCCTCGGCAGCGGGAACCGCACCCGAGGCGATCGCCGCCGCTAGGGATGTCGCGTCCTGCAAGGCTCAGGCAGGCTCGTTCGCGTCGATCGGCACCTCAAAAGTCCCTGCCGCAATCGCCGCGCGCTTTTCCTCCATCGCGGGGACCGCGTCGGCGGGCACCTCTTCGGCCACGAAGATCAACTCGTTCCCGCCATATTTCATGAAGGAATATTCGGTGTAATCCCGCCCCACCGGACGCCCTGCCACCACATCGGCCACAATGGCATCAATGGTTGGGCGATAGTTCCAGATCGCATTGGCGAACACCGTCCCCGGATAGCGCGGCGTGTAATCGATCAGCGACCCGATCGCCTTCACCCCCCGCTCCTGCGCGCCATCCGCCGTCCCGATCCGCTCGCCAAACAGGATATCCGCCCCGCCGTCGATCTGCGCCACCGCCGCCTCTTTGGCCTTGGCCGGGTCGAACCATGCGCCAATGAAACCGTTCAGGAACTTCGCCTCCGGGTTCACCTCTTTCACGCCCATGCGGAAGGCGTTGATCAGCAGATTCACCTCCGGGATCGGATAGCCGCCGACCGACCCGAAGGTATTGGTCGCAGACATCTTCCCCGCCAGCATCCCCGCCAGATAGGCCGCTTCATGGTTGCGCGTGCCGAAGACGCCGAAATTATCGCCTTCTGGTCCGCCCGACGACCCCATCAAGAAGGCGGTTTCCGGGTAATCCGCTGCCACCGCGCGCGCCTCGGCCTCCACCGCATAGCTTTCGCCCCAGATCAGCTTCGCGCCGCCTTCCGCATATTCCCGCATCGCACGGGAATAATCGGTCGCAGCCACGCCTTCGCTGAACTCATATTCGATCAACCCATCCGCCGCCGCTGCCTGCATCGCGGCATGGATGCGGGAATTCCACGCGTTCTCTACCGGCGAGGCATGCACCCCCGCCACCTTGATCGCCGTTTGGGCATTCACCCGACGCAGATAGGCGGGCAGCGCCAGCGTGGCCGCCGCCCCGATCATCAGGCTCCGGCGCGTTGTCGAAAATCTCATCTCACTTCTCCCCGTTTGGTTGCTTGTTGTCTCAATCTTCTGCCATCGGCGCGTAATCCGCAGGGTCCAGCCCTGCCGGACGCCCCGGCAAATCCAGCCGCGCCAAACGTGGCGCCGTCTCGGCCAGCACCCGGCCTGACCGGATCACCGCCAGCCGCGTTGCGCGCAGCCGCACCGCTTCAATCGGATCGCGCGCCTGCAAGATCACCATCGTCGCGGGCCCGCCCACCCGCAGGGTCGGATCAGGCAGGCCCATCGCCAGATGCCCCCCCACCGTGACCGACGAAAAGGCCCAAGCCATCGCCTCGCGCGAGGTCATGGGAACGGCATGCACCCCCATATGCGCCACTTCCAGCATGTCCGCCGATCCCAAAGGATACCACGGGTCCATCGTGCAATCCTGCCCGAAGGCCACATTCACCCCCGCCGCCCTAAGTTCCGGCACCCGCGTCATCCCGCGCCGCTTGGGATAGGTATCCGACCGCCCCTGCAGCGTGATGTTGATCAAGGGATTTGGCACGATATGCAGCCCCGCCTCGGCAATCAGCGGGATCAGCTTTGACGCATAATAATTGTCCATAGAATGCATCGACGTGCAATGGCTGCCCACCACCCGCCCTTGCAGGCCCAAGCGCACGGTTTCCGCCGCCAGCGTCTCGATATGGCGGCTCATCGGGTCATCGCTTTCATCGCAATGCAGATCGACAGGCAGCCCTCGCTCAGCCGCAATCTCGCACAGCGCACGCACCGACTCGGCCCCCGCCTGCATGGTGCGTTCGAAATGCGGGATGCCCCCCACCACGTCCACGCCCATATCCAAGGCACGGATCAGGTTCCGATGCGCCGTCGGGTCGCGATAAAGCCCATCCTGCGGAAAGGCGACCAATTGCAGGTCGATATAGCCCGCGACCTGCCGCTTCACCTCCAAAAGTGCCTCGACCGCCGTCAACCGATCATCGCAAACATCCACATGCGTCCTGATCGACAAAAGCCCCTGCGCCACCGCCAGATCGCAATAGCGCAGCGCGCGCTCCATCACGGCTTCCACCGTCAAAAGCGGCTTCAACTCCCCCCACAGCGCGATCCCCTCCAGCAATGTGCCGGATCGGTTCAGCCGCGGCAGACCAAGGGACAAGGTCGCATCCATATGGAAATGCGGGTCAGCGAAAGGCGGGGCCACAAGACGCCCGCCCGCCTCGATCACCCTGCCTGCCTCGGCCTCAATCTGCGGGGCGATCTCGACGATCTGCCCATCCTTCACCGCAATATCGACCGGCGTCTTTCCCTGCGAAAGACGCCCCGCCCTTACCAGCAGGTCCAGCATGTCACCCCCGTGTCTTCGCCGCTGTCACTGAACCGTGCCGCGCGGCGCTTGTCGCGTGACCCAGCGTTATCCAAATTTACCCATCGGTCAAAAAAGATTTCACTGCCGCGAAAAGAGGCAGCCCCGCCCCAGCCTGCCGCCCGGGCACGCAGGCGCAAAACACCCCCCAAAGCGCGGCGCACCCTGCCCATCCTTGGCAGACAGCCCCGCGCATCAAGTTTCGTGCCCCATCAAAGAGACCGGCGCCGTTCCCCAGAAAAACGCCGGATTACGAATCACCTCAGGCCCGAACCGCGCAAATCCCTGACCCGCATCACCCGGAATGGTTAACGACACATCGGCCCGCGGCCCGATCGTTTCCGGATTGTCACCGCTGCCGCCCTCGGCCCGCGAATTGCGTCATTGTCGCGGCGGGAACGTCCATCTGGCTTGCGACATGGCAACATTTGGGTAAAACTGTAGCCACTTCGGGATGCCGCGTCCCGTGTCCGGCCGAAGCCGGGCAAAAGTGTAACGATCCGGTGGGGGCCGGGTTGCCATAGGCGGAATGTGTTTATGTCCCAAGCTGCCGGGGAATGTGATGTCTGTGTGTGTGCCTTTCGTCGCCCTTTGCGACGCGTCCTTTGGCCTTTGGCCCGCCCGCAAACCGTGCGGGGGGTGCTGAGCATGGGCTTCCTCCCTCCAAAAGGTTCCGTCGCGCCCGAAACCTTCGCACCCGAGGCGAAGGATATCGCGCAGGCCGTTGAAATCACGATGTTCTCCGAAGGGCTGACGATCCGCGTGGGTGCCGCCCCCGATGATGTCTGCCGGATTGAGGAATTGTCGATCGGCGACCCGATCTGGGATCTTGCCGCCCAGCGTCTTGTCGATGTCGAGGCGATGGGTTGCGCCACGCTCGACGCGGCCCAGCTGGCCGAACTTGGCCTGCGCCCCATGGCGCTCGCCCATGGCGCGGGCTGGTTCGCGCTGGCGTCTGCCCGCCTCATCGCCCCGCCCCCGCGCCTGTCCACCGATCTTGGCCCGACCGTTTTCTTCCGCATTTGGCCCGACAGCCGCGTCGTGGCCGAGGTGGCGGGTCGCCCGGTCCTCTTGCGCCACGGCCTCGCCTGATCCCCCGCGCCCGACCGCCGCATTGCGCCCTTCATCGCCCCGCGCCACGATCTGCGGGTAACCAAAGGCGCAGAATGGCCCATCCTGACGATCCGATCCGCCCCGGCGAGCAACGGCTTTTCCCCGATCCCGCCACGCAGCACGACGCGACACTGGCCTTCATCGGCCATGTCCGGTCCCCTTGGTCTGCCGAGGATAGCCCCAAGAACATCGCCGAGGCGCGCGCCCGCGCCACCCCCGCCCGGCTTGAAATCGACCTCCCCTATCGCCCCGCCCTGCAAGGGCTTTCTCCCGGCGATGCCGTGATCCTGCTTTACTGGACAGGCGGCGCAAGGCGCGATCTTGCGGTGCAATCGCCCCGCCACAGGCCCGCGCCCACCGGCACCTTCGCGCTCCGCTCGCCCGCACGGCCCAATCCCATTGCGCTGGGTGTCGTGCGCCTGCTCTCTATCGACCTTACCACAGGCCGCGTCGGCATCGACGCGACCGATGCCTTCGATGGCACGCCGCTGCTGGATATCAAACCCTTCATCCCCGGCGTGGACATCCCGCCCGCCTAGCGCCCTAGCCCCCGAACAGCGCCCGCAGGTTTACGTCAAAGGGCGGCCGGATGATCCCCTTTTCGGTAATCAGCCCCGCAATCAATCGATTGGGCGTCACATCGAAAGCCGGATTGAAGGCCCGCGCACCGTTGGGCGCAATGCTGGCCCCGTTCACGACCAGCACCTCCTCCTCCGCGCGTTCCTCAATCTCGATCCCGTCCCCCGTGGGCGTGCCCATGTCGATGGTCGAAGTCGGACAGGCCACGTAGAAGGGCACCCCGTTATCCTGCGCCGCCAGCGCAAGGTTATAGGTGCCAATCTTGTTGGCCGTATCACCATTGGCCGCCACACGGTCGCAGCCCACGACGGCAATATCCACCGGTCGCTTGCGCATGATATGGGCCGATGCCCCATCCACCACCACCGCATGCGGCACGCCATATTCCATCAGTTCAAAGGACGACAGCTTTGCCCCCTGCAAGCGGGGACGTGTCTCGTCGAGATAGGCGAAAACCTTATGCCCCGCCTCATGCGCCCGCCGGATGATGCCCAGCGCCGTGCCCACGCCCACCGCCGCCAAGGCCCCGGTGTTGCAATGGTGAAAGAAGGTCACCTCCTGCGGCAGGATCGCCCGCGCATGGGCGGCAATCGCCTCATTCACCGCCACATCCTCGGCCTCCATCGCCAGGGCCTCCGCCTCCAACCGCGCCGCATCCGCGCCTGCCTCCCATAAGGCCCGCATCCGGTCCAACGCCCAGAACAGGTTCACCGCCGTGGGCCGCGCCGCCCGCAGCACGGCATCCGCCGCAGGCAACACCGCCCGCAAATCCGCCCCGCCCGCCTGCCGTGCCGCGATGACCAGACCGAAGGCCGCGCTCACCCCGATGGCCGGCGCACCGCGCACCGTCATGTCGCGGATCGCCCCCGCCACCGACTCGGCCGTGGCCAGATCGCGATAGCGCACCACCTCGGGCAGCACGCGCTGATCCAACAGGCGCAAGACAGGCCCCTCGGTCACCCATTCCATCGTCCGAAACGCCATGCCCGCCTCCTGCGCCGCCCTGCGCTTCAGGCTACAAGAAACCGTTCCCGCCGCAACCCGGCCCTAGACCCCATCCGCCGCAAAGGCTGGCATCGCCGCCCCGGCCCGCAGAAAGCGCCGCGCGGCATCCAAGCCTTCCCGGATCGTCTGATCCATGTCGAGATAGCGATAAGTTCCCAGCCGCCCCACAAAGGTCACCCCCCGCAACTCGCGCGCCCGCGCCTCATAGGCCGCCAACAGCGCCTGATCCGCCACCAGCCGGATCGGGTAATAGGGCAGATCGCCGGGGCCACAATCGCGGGAATATTCGCGATAGCAGACCGTCGCCGCATGCTCTTCCCATGGCGCGAAATGCTTGTGTTCCGTCACCCGCGTGAAGGGCACTTCGGCGTCGGGGTAATTCATCACCGCGCAGCCCTGATGATCGCCAAGGTCCGTAAACCGCTCGAAATCCAGCGTGCGATAGCGCAGCCGCCCCAACCCATGATCGAAATACCCGTCCAGCGGCCCGGAATAAAAGACATGCCGCCACGCCCCCGCCCCTTGCGCGCGAAAGGGCGCGGCAAGTCGCAGCTCGATCAAGGGATGATCCAACATCGCCGCCACCATCGCGGTATATCCCGCCTCTGGCATGCCTTGATGGCGGTGGAAGAAATAGTTGTCGTCGTAATTGAACCGCAGCGGCAACCGCTTCAGGATCGATGCTGGCAGATCGGTCGGTGCCATCCCCCATTGCTTGACGGTATAACCCTTTAGAAACGCCTCATAAAGCGGCCGCCCCAACAGGCGCAGCGCCTCACCCTCAAAACTCGCCGGATCGGCATTGCCCCCATCCGCCTGCGCGGCGATGAAGGCGCGCGCCTCTTCGGGGCGAAAGCTTTTGCAAAAGAACTGGTTGATCGTGTGCAGATTAATGGGCAGCGAATAGACGCGCGCGCCCACCGTCGCCTTCACCCGGTTCACGAAAGGACGAAACCGCGCGAAACGGTTTACGAAGGACCAAACCTCGTCATCATCGGTGTGAAAGATATGGGGGCCGTGCAGATGCACCAGGACGCCCGTTTCGGCATCGCGTTCGGTATGGCAATTGCCCGCCACGTGATCGCGGGCCTCCAGTACAGTGGATGCAACGCCCGCCTCGGCCAGCACCCGCGCGATCACCGCACCGGACAGACCGGCCCCAACCACCAGAACGCGCACACATTCACCACTTGTCACAACCCTACCGCGACAGGATGGGAAAATTCCTCCGCCTGTGCAAGGGCGCATGGCAAAAGCGCCCCGACAATGCCGTCACATTTCCAAATTCGGGAGCCATCGGAGAGGCCTCAGCCGCACGCAAACCCTGCCGCGTTTACCAAAGACATGCAGATTTCCGCCGGAAACGCCCAGAAATCGGGCCGAGTCACCCGAATTAATTAATATCACTTCGATAATAATTGCACTGCAAGGGCGCAGCCTGCGGCCTTACGACAGCCCCACCTTCAGGCAGAGCCAAATCCGTTGTTGGATTGGTCGGGGCGATAGGATTCGAACCTACGACCTACGGTACCCAAAACCGTCGCGCTACCAGACTGCGCCACGCCCCGAACGTTGCCTCCATACCCGCTTCCTTGCGGGATGGAAAGCGGTCTTGGGTCATTCACATGGCCAGATCGCCGTCGCTTGCGGAATCGCCGGATGACGCAGCTCTGACCCTTCGACAATCCCCATTCGGCGGGCAAGACCGCCATTGATCTCCAGCACGAACCGCACGCCGTTGCCACCATCGATCGGGGTCGTATCGCCCGGCACCGCATTGGAATGCACCCGCGTCACCTGCCCCGTTTCATCGGCAAAGATCATATCCAAGGGAATAAGCGTGTTCTTCATCCAGAACGACGCCCGTTGCGGTGCCTCATAGACAAAAAGCATCCCGGCAGATTTCGGCATGCTTTCCCGGAACATCAGTCCCTGCGCCCGTTCAGCCCCGTCATCGGCAACTTCCACAGTGAACCGCGCCACACCCGATGGGCCGCGGATTTCCACGGCATCGGGCGCGCAGGTCGCGCTTGCCGCCAAGGGCAGCAAGCCAGCCCATGTCGCTAGGATCCAAGCTGCCGAGTTGCTGCTTCCCACGAAACCACCTGCACCGCCATGCGCCCCCGTTTGCCGTCCACGATGCGAAGGCAGATCGCCTCGCCCGCCTGAAGGTCGGCAAAACCTGATACGCGCAAAACCTCGATATGGATGAACACATCTTCGGGTCGACCGAAGACATTCGCAAAGCCAAATCCCTTGGCCTTATCGAACCATTTCACCCGTGCCGGTTCAAGCGGCAGTTGCGCGATTTCTTCGGGGTCGGCCGGGGCACTTTCGTCGCCCAGCGGAAAGCTCACGCCCTGCGGGGGTTCGATGCTCAGCACCTCCACCGCCTGCACGCCCCGCTGGGTCATCTGCACCTTCACCGAAATCACCGCACCATCAGCAACCGAATTCTGCCCGTAATTCCGCAGCACATTTGCATGCAGCAGGATATCGGCCCCACCTTCGTCTGCGACGATGAAACCGAATCCCTTGCCAGGATCGAACCACTTTACACGGCCATGCACCTCGTGCACCGGCCTATCATTCTCTGTCATTTTGAGAGCCGTTCCCCAGTGTTAGCCCTTCATAAGTAATGCCGCGAATATGTAGGCAGTTTCAAGGGGCTAATTTTAATCTCTCTAAAGACTTTCATTCACGAAGCGCGAATTTCACGGGTTCAACCGATTGATTTCCCAACTTTCCCCAAGATTTTCGCGGGTCCAGCGGAATCGATCATGCAAGCGAAACGCCCCATCGGCCCAGAATTCGATCTCCAAGGGCCGGATGCGGATACCCCCCCAGAAGGGCGGGCGCGCCGGGTTTGGCCCCTGTTCGATGGTCACCTTCGCCACATCCGCCATCAGCGACGCCCGCGACGACAGCGGCTCCGACTGACGCGACGCCCATGCCCCCAGACGGCTTTTCAGGCTGCGGCTGGCGTAATATTCATCCGCCTGCGGGCCCTCTTCGCGCTCTGTCACCCCGCGCACCCGGATCTGGCGGCGCAGGCTTTTCCAATGCAGCACGAAGGCGGCCTTCCCGCTTGCGGCGATCTCCTGCCCCTTCTTCGACCCGTAATTCGTATAGAAGACAAAGGCATCCGCCTCGATGTCTTTCAACAAAACCATGCGCACATTCGGCATCCCACGCGCATCCACAGTCGCAAGCGCGATGGCATTGGGGTCGTTCGGTTCCACCGGTTCCGCCTCCGCAAGCCAAGCCCGCGCTATCTGAAACGGATCGTCCCCCGCAAATATACCACTTCTGTCCATTATTTTTTCCCGCTTGCCTACGCATGGCCTGTTGACTGGGCCACCCTTGATGCAGCCCCCGTGATCGCCTACACGTCACCTGAAACGCAAAGGGTGGGCGAGGGACAGGCAATGTCAACTGGACTTATGGCAGGAAAGCGCGGTCTCATCATGGGGCTGGCCAATGACAAATCCATCGCCTGGGGCATCGCCAAGGCCCTTGCCGATCATGGGGCCGAAATGGCCTTCTCCTATCAGGGCGAGGCGCTGAAAAAGCGCGTCGAGCCCCTTGCCGCCTCGATCGGCACGCCGCTGCTCTTCGAATGTGACGTTGCATCAGAAGAGTCGATGGATGCGCTTTTCGCCGGGCTCAAGGATCACTGGGGCCAGATCGACTTTGTTGTTCACGCCATCGGCTTTTCCGACAAGAACGAATTGCGCGGCCGCTATGTCGATACGACGCGACAGAATTTCCTGATGACCATGGATATCTCGGTCTATTCCTTCACCGCCATCTGCCAGCGCGCGGCGGCGATGATGCCGGCGGGCGGGTCGCTTCTGACGCTGACCTATTACGGTGCCGAAAAGGTCATGCCGCATTACAACGTGATGGGTCTGGCCAAGGCCGCACTGGAATCAAGCGTCAAATACATCGCCGAAGACCTTGGCAAGGACGGCATCCGCGTCAACGCCATCTCGGCCGGTCCGATCAAGACGCTGGCCGCCTCGGGCATCGGCGATTTCCGCTACATCATGAAGTGGAACGAACTGAACTCCCCCCTCCGCCGCAACGTCACGCAGGAAGAGGTGGGCAAGGCCGCGCTCTACCTGCTGTCGGATCTCGGCTCCGGGACGACGGGCGAGAATTTGCATGTCGACGCAGGCTACCATGTCGTCGGTATGAAGGCGGTTGACGCCCCCGATATAGACGCAGTGACCGGGCGGAACGGCAAGGAATGACCTTTGCGGCCTTCCTCGCCTTTGCGGGCCTCGTGATCTTTGCCGCCATCTCGCCGGGGCCTGCGGTCCTGATGTCGGCCCGCACCGGCCTGACCCAGGGCTTCCGCACCGGGTTCATGCTTGCCATGGGGATCGGGGCGGGTGCGGTCGTCTGGGCCTCTGCCGCGATGTTCGGCCTCAACCTTCTCTTCGCTGCGGCCCCCGCCCTGCTCTGGGCGCTGAAACTGGGCGGCGCGGCCTATCTGATCTGGATGGCCGTCCACCTGTGGCGCGACGCCAAGACCCCGCTTGTCTCCGATGACAGCCGCCCCCTGCCCCGTTCTGGCCTTTCGGCCTTCCGGCTTGGGCTCTTCACGCAACTCGCCAACCCGAAACCCGCCGTGATGTTCTCGGCCATTTTCCTTGGCACCATTCCGCAGGGCACCGCGCTTTGGGTCTATGCCTCCCTCCTTGCCCTGATCTTCACGGCCGAAACCGCGTGGAACAGCCTTGTCGCCCGCATCTTTAGCCTTGATCGCACCCGCGCCCGCTATATCAGCCTGAAAACCCTGATCGACCGCAGCTTCGGCGGCCTTCTCGCCCTGCTGGGGATCAAGATCGCCGCAACCTGAGAGGGAAACGCCCATGTCCGCCGAACGCCTGCCGCATGAAAAAGGCTTCCACGTCAGCTGGGACCAGATCCACCGCGACGCCCGCGCGCTGGCATGGCGGCTGGATGGCAAAGGTCCGGGCGAAGGCGGCGCATGGAAAGCCGTGGTCGGCATCACGCGCGGCGGCCTTGTCCCCGCCATGATCGTCAGCCGCGAACTCGATATCCGCGTGGTCGATACGATCAGCGTGAAATCCTATCACTCTGGCGGCGGCGCGCAGGACCAGCGGCGCGAGGCGCAGGTTGTGAAGGCCCCGCAGGCCGATCTGATGGGCGACGGGTCCGGCATCCTGATCGTCGACGACCTCGTCGACAGCGGCCGGACGCTGGAACTGATCCGCAGCCTTTACCCCAAGGCACATTGCGCCACCGTCTATGCCAAACCCCACGGCAAGCCGCAGGTCGACACCTATGTGACCGAGGTCAGCCAGGACACCTGGATCTTCTTCCCCTGGGACATGGCGCTGCAATATGTGCAGCCCTTCCGCGGGCAGGATTGACCCCAAAGCCGCAGCCCGGACGATCCGCGCGCGATGCGAATTTATGCCAAGATGAAGCTGCCGTTTCACCTTGGTCCAAATACTCATGCGACGCCCGCCACCCGCGCCGCCGCCCGTCCTTTTGCGCAAAGCCCCCTCGCAGCCTGTCGCAAACGCGCGTCTGATCGTGCAAATCGGCAGTCGCGGACTGCCCGATCCGCCCCTATCCTGCCCCCATCGCAAGACCGGAGCCTGCAATGTCCCTGCCCCTGAACCCCGCCATGGCCGCCACCTTCCCGCCTCCGGTGATGGAGGCGCGGCGCTGGCTGCAAGGGGCAAGCTTCCCGCCCGACCGCCCGCTGATCAATGTCAGCCAAGCCGCCCCGGTAGACCCGCCCCCCCTTGGCCTGCGTCAGGCACTGGCCGAGGCCGCGCTGACCAATGACGCCGCCCATCTTTACGGCCCCGTCCTTGGCCTGCCGGACCTTAGGGCCGAAATCGCATCGCAATGGACCGCGGCCTATGGCGGCAGCATCTCCCCCGATCAGACCGCCATCACCCAAGGCTGCAATCAGGCCTTCACCGCCGTCATGTCCACTTTGGCGGGCGCAGGGGATGAGGTGATCCTCCCCACCCCTTGGTATTTCAACCACAAGATGTGGCTTGATATGCAAGGCGTGAAGGCTGTCCCCCTGCCCGCAGGCCCGGGCCTTATCCCCGAGGCCGAGGCCGCCGCCCGCCTGATCACCCCCCGGACCCGCGCCCTTGTTCTGGTCAGCCCGAACAACCCCGGCGGCGTGGAATATCCCGCTGAGACGCTTGCAGCCTTCCGCGATCTCGCACGGGCCCATGACCTTGCGCTCATCGTCGATGAAACCTACCGCGATTTCGACGCGCGCTCCGGTCGCCCGCATGACCTTTTCGCCGATCCCGATTGGGACGACACGCTGATCCAGCTTTACAGCTTTTCCAAAGCCTATCGCCTGACGGGCCACCGCGTGGGCGCCATCGTGGCCTCCGCCGCAAGGCTGGCCGAGGTCGAGAAATTCCTCGACACCGTCGCCATCTGCCCAAGCCAACTGGGCCAGATCGGCGCGCTTTGGGGGATGCGTAACCTTGCCCAATGGGTGGCGGGGGAGCGTGACGAAATCCTCGCCCGCCGCGTTGCCATGACCACGGGCTTTGCCGCCCTGCCGGATTGGAAACTTCTCGGCTGCGGGGCCTATTTCGCCTATGTCGAACACCCCTATGCCATGGCGTCGGACGAACTCGCCAAACGGCTGGTGCATGAGGCATCGATCCTCATGCTGCCCGGCACCATGTTCCAGCCCGACACCCATCCCGAAGGCGCGCGCCAGCTGCGCATCGCTTTTGCCAATATCGATGCCTCCGGGATCACCGAGTTGTTCCACCGCCTGTCTGCTCTGCGCCTCTAGCCCCGCTTGCCCCCCGCGCCCTGACCCACTAGACAGGCTGCGACACATTCCCAGCCCGGACAGGCGCGACCAATGGCCAAGAAGACGACCGAAACCGAAGACAGCCCCCGCAAGAAGAAGGGCATCGGCAACTATATCGTCTGGGTGCTGCTCGTCCTTGTGATGCTAGGCCTTGGCGGCTTTGGCGTCACCAATTTCGGCGGCGGGGTCAGCACGCTCGCCCGCGTGGGCGACCGCGAGATCGAAGTGAACGACTACGCCCGCGCTTTGCAGCAGGAATTGAACGCCCTTTCGGCGCAGGTGGGCCAGCCCATCCCCTTCTCGCAGGCGCAGGCTTTCGGTCTGGATACCCAGGTTCTGCAAACCGTCATCACCCGCGCCGCGCTGGATAATGAGGCCGCGCGCATCGGCATTTCCGTGGGCGACGCCACCGTCGCGGGCGAGATCACGCAGATGAACGCCTTCCAAGGCAACGCGGGCAGCTTTGACCGCGAAGTGTATCGCTTCACCCTTGAACGCAACAACCTGACCGAGGCGCAGTTCGAACGCGGCATCCGCGAAGATGTGGCCCGCTCCATCCTGCAAGGCGCGGTGGTGGGTGGCTTTGCCGCCCCCGCCCCCCTCACCGACACGCTCACGGCCTATGCCGGCGAACGGCGCAGCTTTTCGCTCCTCACCCTGACCGAGGCAGACCTCTCCGCCCCCCTCGCCGCACCGACCGACGCCGATCTTCAGACCTTCTACGACGCCAATATCGACCGCTTCACCCGCCCGGAAGCCAAGCGCATCACCTATGTCGCATTGCTGCCCGAAGCGCTGGCCCCGACGATGGAGGTGGACGAAACCGCCCTCCGCGCGCTTTACGATGAACGCATCGGGGAATTCATGATCCCCGAAAAGCGCCTTGTCGAACGGCTCGTCTACCCGACCGAGGCCGAAGCGCAGGCTGCGAAATCCCGTCTCGACGCGGGCGAGGTCACCTTCGATCAGCTTGTCTCCGAACGTGGCCTGACGCTTGATATCATCGACCTTGGCGATGTCTCCAAAGCCGATCTTGGCGCGGCGGGCGAGGCCGTCTTCGCCCTGACCGAACCTGGCGTCGCAGGCCCTGCCATGTCCGACCTCGGCCCCGCGCTCTTCCGCATGAACGCGATCCTTTCTGCACAGGAAACCACCTTCGACGAGGCCCGCGAAAGCCTGTCCGCCGAAATGCGCGTCGCCGCCGCCCGCCGTGCCATCGGTGCGCGCATCGAAGAAATCGACGATCTGCTCGCCTCCGGTGCCGATCTCGAAGAGGTCGCGCAGGATGCGGGGATGGAACTGGCCACGCTTGACTATATCCCCGGCCAGACCGCCGAAGGCATCGCAGCCTATCCCGATTTCCGCACCGCCGCCGAAGCCATCGGCGAAGGCGATTTCCCCGAGGTGATCCAGCTTGACGATGGCGCGCTGGCCGCGCTGCGTCTGGATGCGATCGTTCCCCCCACGCCCATCCCGCTCGATGAGGTGCGCGAAGATGTGACCGCCGCATGGCGCGCCGATGCACTGGCCAAGGCCCTTGCCGCCCGGGCCGAGGCCGTGCAGGCCGAGGTCGCCGCCGGCGCCTCGCTCGGCGCTTATGGCATCGTCACTGTCACCCGCGCCGTGACCCGCGACGCCTTCATCGAAGGCGTGCCGCAAACCCTGTTGCCCACCCTCTTCGGCATGCAACAAGGCGATCTGCAACTGGTGCAGGGTGATGGCTTCACGGGCCTGCTGCGGCTTGACGCAATCCTTCCCGCCGAAACCGAAGGCGAGGATGCGATCGCGCTGCGCGAGGCGATCTCGATCCGCGCACAGCAGACACTGGCGCAGGATGCCTTCCAGCTGTTCACCAATGCGCTGTCGAATGAGGCGGGCATCCAGATCGACCAGACCGCGATCAACGCGGTCCATGCCCAGTTCAATTGACGGTCCTTGCGCGATGAAACTTGAACCCTCCTTCGAGGATTTCGAAAAGGGCTGGACTGCGGGCCGCAATCAGCTTGTCCATGCCCGCCTTGCCGCCGATCTGGACACCCCCGTGTCCCTGATGCTGAAACTGGCCGAGGCGCGCGCCGATACCTTCATGCTGGAAAGCGTGACAGGCGGAGAGGTGCGCGGCCGCTATTCCGTTGTCGGCATGAAGCCCGACCTCATCTGGCAATGCCACGGCCTGCAAAGCCGCATCAACCGCGAGGCCCGTTTCGACCCCGCCGCTTTCACGCCGCTGGATGGCCACCCGCTTGATACGCTGCGCGCGCTTATTGCGGAAAGCCGGATCGACCTGCCCGAAGGCCTGCCCGCCATCGCGGCGGGGCTGTTCGGCTATCTGGGCTATGACATGATCCGTCTGGTGGAACATCTGCCCGATGTGAACCCCGATCCTCTGGGGCTTCCCGATGCGGTGCTGATGCGCCCTTCGGTCGTGGCGGTGCTGGATGGGGTGAAGGGGGATGTCACGCTCGTTGCACCCGCTTGGGTGGCATCGGGCCTCTCGGCCCGCGCCGCCTATGCCCAAGCGGCTGAACGCGTGATGGATGCGCTGCGCGATCTGGATCGCGCCCCCCCTGCCCCGCGCGACTATGGCGAGGCGGCACCCGTGGGCGAGGCGCGGTCGAACTTCACCCATGACGGCTACAAGGCCGCCGTGGAAAAGGCCAAGGATTACATCCGCGCGGGCGATATCTTTCAGGTCGTGCCCAGCCAACGCTGGGCGCAGCGGTTCGAGGCGCCGCCCTTCGCCCTTTACCGCTCGCTCCGCCGCACCAACCCTTCGCCTTTCATGTTCTTCTTCAACTTTGGCGGCTTTCAAGTCGTGGGCGCCAGCCCCGAAATCCTTGTCCGCCTGCGCGATGGCGAAGTGACGATCCGCCCCATCGCTGGCACCCGCAAGCGGGGCGTGACGCCCGAAGAGGATAAGGCGCTGGAACAGGACCTTCTGTCGGACAAGAAGGAACTGGCCGAACATCTGATGCTGCTCGACCTCGGGCGCAACGATGTGGGCCGCGTGTCAAAGGTCGGCACGGTGAAGCCCACCGAACAATTCATCATCGAACGCTATTCCCACGTCATGCATATCGTATCGAACGTGGTGGGCCAGATCGCGGAAGGCGAGGATGCGCTGTCGGCCCTTCTGGCCGGGCTTCCGGCCGGGACGGTGTCGGGGGCGCCGAAAGTCCGCGCGATGGAAATCATCGACGAGTTGGAACCCGAAAAACGCGGCGTCTATGGCGGCGGCGTGGGCTATTTTGCGTGCAACGGCGAGATGGATTTTTGCATCGCCCTGCGCACAGCCGTGCTGAAGGACGAAACGCTTTACATCCAAGCCGGAGGGGGCGTCGTTTATGACAGCGACCCTGAGGCGGAATATCAGGAAACGGTGAACAAGTCCCGCGCCCTGCGCCGCGCTGCCGAGGATGCGGGTCTTTTCACCCGGCGCGGTAACGGCTGATCTTCTCCCCGTTGCGTCACCACCCCGTGCCGGGGGGCGGTCTGCCCCCCGAGGATAGTTTTAGACAGAAAATGGAACGGTCCTGCCGCACGGGCTGGGCCCGGTTTGGCAGCGGGTTTTGATAACTTAGCCGTTCATGCTTATGCGGCATTTGCTTGGCCTATGCAGGAAGAGGCTTGGAAGGAGTATCGCGGGTGTAATGCCGGGCTCACGTTTGACCCCGCGATAGCCTTATGGGCGGATGGGTGTCAGACGGCACAGGGCATACGCTTGGTCCCCCGCACAGATCTCCGAGATCGGCTGCTCGGGCCCCCTCCTGCGTTAACCTTAACCGGGAATGACCGTGCGCTGCGTGCCCACAGTTTGCGGCACAAAAGGCGGCACAAAACAGGGCACAGCCTACACAGCCCGGGAGCGCTGGAGGGGCACCGCAACTCTTCCCGGCCCTTTGCAAACCATTAACCTTAATGCGGGATCACCGTGCGCTGCGTGCCCACAGTTTGCGGCACAAAAGGCGGCACAAAACAGGGCACAGCGAAAATCACCCCCAAACGCGGGTTAATGCTGGTCTTTCAATTGTTTGCCGGGCGTTCCAGAACCGCACTCAGCGGGGCCAGCGCCACGCTCGCCGCCCGCCCCTCGACCGTCCATTCAAGGATCGCCGCCACCGTATCGGGGCGCAGGCGGCCGATCACGACGACCGCCCCTTCCTGCGCCGCCTTAAAGGCCGCGCGGTCAAGGTAGTTGCGCATCTTCGGCACGGATTCGCCTTCAGAATCAAGGATGCGGAAGATGACCGCGCTGGGCACGCCCTCACGACGGGCCACCTGATCGGCGGGGTTCAGGCCACGGTCAAAGGTCACAAGGCCGCGCCCCTGATCGGCCACGATCGGCACCGCCTGCCGCGCCAGATCGAGACTGTCTTGAAAGCCACCTTCCATCGCATCGACCACTGCCACAGCCTCGGGCAGGGCCAAGTCCAACGCCTGAAAGCTTTGCTCCATATCCGCCGCCGTCGCACCTGCCGGAAGGCCCACGGCAAGCATCGCCACCTCTTGCCCCGCCGACCGATAAGCCATTGCAGAGGTTAGTGAATCCTCTCGCAGGGGATCAAGGACGAAGGTCACCGGGAAGGGCAGTTTCGCCACTTCGGCGCGCAGGGCGGGATCGCCCCCTTCGTCGATCAAAAGCAGCGCGAAAAGCGGCTTGCCCTCATCATTCGCGAAGGGCCGCGCAAAGAGATCAAGCGGCGTCGCCCCCTCGGCCAAAACCTCGGGCGTGGGCGGTGCCTCGGCCTCGGATGCAGGTTCATCCCCGATCCGCGGCAGGCGGTTGGTCGTCACACCTGCCACACGATCCTGAAGCGTGCCTTCCGTCTGAAGTTGCCCCGCAGGTTCCTCAGGCTCCACCGGGGCGATGATGACGGGCATCGCCTCTGCCTCTGGGGCCGGGGTCAGCAGCGCCTCGTCCTGCGGGGCAGCGGCAGGGGGCACCTGATCCGGCTGGGGTGGCGCTACCTCTGCCAGCGGGGCGGTTGGGGCAACCGGGGGCGGCTGGACCTGCGGTTCGTACGGCAAGGCAGGTATCGGCGCATCGGCGGCCGCAACCTCTGGCATAGAGGGGGCGGCTGGGGCGTCTGTCATCGGCGCGGCAGGGGCAACGGCAGGGATTTCTGCTTCTGTTTCCGAAGGTTGCGCGGCATTCTCGGCAGTGGCTTCGGGTGCGGGCAGCGCCTCCACGACAGGGTCGCTGGCCGTGGCGGGGGGGTCTGGCATGGCATCGGCGGGCACTGCATCTGCGGCAGGGGGCGCGGCCACCTCTGCCACTGCGGGTCCGTCGGTTTCTTCCACCACCTCTGGCGCAGGGGCCTCGTCCGGTTCAGGCCCTTTTTGCAGGATCTCGGGCATCTGCTCCGGCTCTGGCAAGGATGGCAGCGCTTCGGGCGCTGTCACCGGTTCGATGGTCGGCGCGATATCTGCCTGCGGTGCCGTTGCGGCCCCCGGCAAAGGGGCCACTTGGGACATCACCGCCAAACCCGCCGCGGCAACGACGCCACCCCAGATCACGCCCGTCACGAAACCCCGGATCACCGCCTGCACTCCTTCTTCTTGTGGCCCTTTCAGGGCCTCGGATGCGCCACTATGACTTGACGCCCCTCTTCCGCTCGGCCCATGTATAGCCCGACCCGTCCATGGGTTCATCCCCTATCCGGCAAGGCCCTGCAAGATGCTGCTTCTGATCGACAACTATGACAGCTTCACCTACAACCTCGTCCATTATCTGGGCGAGTTGGGGGCTGATGTGGCCGTCCACCGCAATGATGCGCTGGATGTGCAGGCAGTTCTGGCCATGCGGCCCGAGGCGATCGTCCTGTCGCCCGGCCCCTGTGATCCGGCACAGGCGGGCATCTGCCTGCCCCTGGCCACGGCGGCGGCCGAGGCGCGAATCCCCCTTCTTGGCGTCTGCCTTGGCCATCAGACGATTGGCGAGGCCTTTGGCGGCAAGGTCATCCGTTGCCATGAAATCGTCCATGGCAAAATGGGCGCGATGCATCATGCGGGCAAAGGCGTGTTCCGCGGCCTGCCCTCGCCCTTCCTCGCCACCCGATACCATTCACTGATCGTCGACCGCGCGACCCTGCCCGATTGCCTAGAGGTGACCGCATGGCTTGAGGATGGCACGATCATGGGCCTGCGCCACAAAGACCGGCTGATCGAAGGGGTGCAATTCCACCCTGAAAGCATTGCCTCTGAACATGGCCATCAGTTGCTTCGCAACTTTCTGGAAGAGGCCAAGGCCGCAACGGTGCCAGCATGAGCGATGCGCTGCGCCCTCTGATCGGCATCGCCGCCGAACGCCCTCTGACGCGGGCCGAGGCTCAGACCGCTTTCGAGGCCCTTTTCAACGGCGAAGGCACCCCTGCCCAGATGGGCGGCTTTCTGATGGCGCTGCGCACACGGGGGGAAACGGTGGACGAATATGCCGCCGCCGCCAGCGTGATGCGGTCGAAATGCAACCCCGTTACGGCCCCTGCGGGTGCGATGGATATCGTGGGGACGGGGGGCGACGGGAAGGGTACGCTTAATATCTCAACCGCGACGGCCTTTGTCGTGGCGGGTGCGGGCGTCCCGGTAGCCAAGCATGGGAACCGCAACCTTTCCTCCAAATCCGGCTCGGCAGATGCGCTGACGGAACTGGGGCTGAATGTCATGGTCGGCCCCGATGTCGTAGAAAAATGCCTGACCGAGGCAGGCATCGGCTTCATGATGGCCCCCATGCACCACCCGGCGATGCGCCATGTCGGCCCGGTGCGGATGGAGCTTGGCACCCGAACCATCTTCAACATCCTAGGCCCCCTGACGAACCCTGCCGGGGCCAAGCGGCAATTGACCGGGGCTTTCGCGGCACGCCTGTTGCGGCCCATGGCAGAAACGCTGATGGCGCTGGGGTCGGAAAAGGCTTGGCTTGTGCATGGCGGGGATGGCACGGATGAATTGTCCATCGCCGCGCGGTCGCAGGTCGTGGCACTGGAAAACGGGGCAATCCGCGAATTCGACATCGGCCCCGAAGATGCGGGCCTGCCCTATCACCCGTTCGAAGCCATCCTTGGCGGCACGCCCGCCGAAAATGCACAGGCGTTCCGCGCCCTGCTGGATGGGGAAATGGGTGCCTATCGCGATGCCGTCCTGCTGAACGCCGCTGCGGCCCTTGTCGTTGCAGACCGCGCCGCCACCCTGCCCGAAGGCGTGCAGATTGCAGCCGCCGCCATCGACAGCGGCGCCGCTCGCGCAAAGGTCGCCGCCGTCGCGCGCATCACCACCGGGGAGTAAAGGCCCTGCCAAGGCCTTTTCTTCCCCCCCTCCACCCGCTAGGGAACTGGCATGAGCACTATTCTCGAACGCATCAAGGCCTATAAGCTTGAGGAAGTCGCCGCCCGCAAGGTGCAGCGCTCCCTTGCTGATCTGGAAGAGGCCGCCAATGCCGCCCCCGCCCCGCGCGGTTTCGCCCGCGCCCTGACTGAGGCGGCCCATGTGGGGTATGGCCTGATTGCCGAGATTAAGAAGGCCAGCCCCTCCAAGGGCCTGATCCGCCCCGATTTCGACCCGCCCGCCCTCGCCCGTGCCTATGAGGCCGGGGGGGCCACCTGCCTTTCGGTCCTGACCGACGGGCCAAGCTTTCAGGGCGATGACAGCTATCTCACCGCCGCGCATCGGGCGACCAATCTGCCCTGCCTTCGCAAGGATTTCATCTACGACCCCTATCAGATCACCGAGGCGCGGGGGCTGCACGCCGATTGCATCCTGCTGATCATGGCCTCGCTGTCTGACAGTCAGGCCGCCGAACTGGAACAGGCCGCCTTCGACTGGGGCATGGATGTGCTGATTGAAGTGCATGACTTGGCCGAACTGGAACGCGCCGCGCGGCTGAAATCCCCGCTCATCGGGATCAACAACCGCAACCTCCATACGTTCGTGGTCACGCTCGACACAACGCGCGATCTGGCCCGTCGCGTGCCGGAGGATCGGCTCATCATCTCGGAAAGCGGGCTTTACACGCCTGACGATCTGGCCGACCTCGCCCGCTATGGCGCGCGCTGCTTCCTGATCGGGGAAAGCCTGATGCGGCAAAAGGATGTGGAGAGCGCGACCCGCACCATCCTTTCGCGTCCTCTCACCGGGCATAGGTAAGGCCAATGGCCTCGCCCCTCACCCATTTCGACGACGAGGGCCGCGCGCATATGGTCGATGTGTCGGGCAAGCCGGTCACGGACCGCACCGCCATCGCCGAAGGCCGCGTGCTGATGACAGCGGAAACGCTGGCCCTTGTCACCGAAGGCCGCGCCAAGAAAGGCGATGTGCTGGGCGTGGCGCGGCTTGCGGGCATCATGGGGGCCAAGCGCACGGCCGACCTGATCCCCCTCTGCCATCCCCTTCCCATCACAAAGGTCGCGCTTGACCTGACGCCGGATACCAGCCTTCCCGGCGTCATCGTCACCGCCACCGTCCGCACCAGCGGCCAGACTGGGGTAGAGATGGAGGCGCTCACCGCCGTCTCCATCGCTTGTCTGACGATCTACGACATGCTGAAAGCCGCCGAAAAAGGGATGCAGATCGAAGGCATCCGCCTGCTGATGAAGGATGGCGGCAAGTCCGGCCGGTTCGAGGCCGCGCCGTGATCTCGGTTGAAGAGGCGCTGGCGAAATGCTTCGCCCTTACCCGTCCGCTCGCCGCGGAAACCGTGCCCCTGCGCCATGCGGCCGGCCGCGTCCTTGCCCACCCCGTCATGGCCACGCGCGACCAGCCGCCCTTTCCCGCCTCGGCTATGGATGGCTATGCGCTGCAAGGCGACCCGGCCCCCGGCGACCAGTTCATCCTGATCGGTGAGGCTGGCGCAGGCCATGCATGGTCCGGCACCATCGGCCCTGCGCAGGCAGTCCGCATCTTCACCGGCGCGCCCATCCCCGATGGCGCAACCCGTGTCGTTATTCAGGAAGACGTCACCCGCACAGGCGACACGATCATGATCCGGGACGGGGCCGATGCCGCCACCCATATCCGCCCCGCCGGGCAGGATTTTCGCGCGGGTGCCATAGTGGCCCCCCGCCGCCTGCGGCCAAACGACCTTGCCCTTCTGGCCGCCATGAACATCGCCGAGGTGCCCGTCACCCGCCGCCCAATCGTCGCCATCATCCCCACCGGGGATGAATTGGTCATGCCGGGCGAAACCCCACGCCACGATCAGATCATCGCTTCCAACAGCTATACGCTCGCCGCGCTGGTCGAGGCCGAGGGGGCCGAGGCCCGCCTCCTCCCCATTGCGCGCGATACAGAGGCAGAGCTTTTCACCGTCCTCTCCATGGCCGACGGGGCGGATCTTGTTGTCACCATCGGCGGCGCATCCGTCGGTGACCATGATCTGGTGGGTCGCGTGGCCGAAAGCATGGGGATGGAGCGCGCCTTCTACAAGATCGCCATGCGCCCCGGCAAACCGCTGATGGCGGGCCGACTGCGTGGCATCCCGATGCTTGGCCTGCCGGGGAACCCCGTCTCCTCAATCGTTTGCGGGCATCTCTTCCTGCTGCCCATGGTGCGCGCCCTTCTTGGCCTTGGAGAATACCCGCCCGCCACCGCCCGCGCCGTCCTTGGCGCAGATGTCGGCCCCACCGGCCCACGCACCCATTACATGCGATCGCGGCTTGCCCCTAGCATGGGCCTGCCCCGCATCACCCCCTTCGATCGACAAGACAGCGCCCTGATCACCATCCTGACCGAGGCTGACGCGCTGCTGATCCGCCCCTTGGGCGATGGCCCGCGCCCTGCGGGAACCGAGGTGGACTATATCCCCTTGTGACCCGCGCCCTGTTCCGGTTGACACAAAACGGGAACACAGGTAGAACATTGCTCCAACACAGGCGCGATGGAGGGGCCGATGCTGACCCGGAAACAGCTGGAACTCTTGGATTTCATCAAGACGCGGATGGATGCCGATGGCGTCCCCCCATCCTTCGACGAAATGAAAGAGGCGCTTGATCTGCGCTCCAAGTCCGGCATCCACCGCCTGATCACCGCGCTCGAAGAACGTGGTTTCATCCGCCGTCTCGCCCACCGCGCCCGCGCGCTGGAAATCGTCAAACTGCCCGAGGCGATGGAAAAACCCGGCTTCAAACCCCGTGTTATCGAAGGGGCAAAGGTCGAACCGCCCCGCGCGGCCATCCCGGTTGAAGCGGTGCATGCCCTTGAACTGCCGGTCATGGGCCGGATCGCGGCCGGTGTGCCCATTGAAGCAATTGCCGAAATCTCCCACCACATCGCCGTGCCGGGGTCCATGCTGTCGGGCCGCGGCCATCACTACGCGCTGGAGGTAAAGGGGGATTCCATGATCGACGCGGGGATCAATGATGGTGACATCGTGGTGATCCGCGAACAATCCACCGCCGAAAATGGTGATATCGTTGTCGCGCTGGTGGAAGAACATGAGGCGACGCTGAAACGCTTCCGCCGCCGTGGGTCCATGATCGCGCTTGAGGCAGCGAACCCTGCCTATGAAACCCGCGTTTTTCCTGACCATGCCGTTCGCGTGCAAGGCCGCCTTGTCGGATTGATCCGGACCTATTGACCGGCTGCCAACAGACGCGCGGGGTCCTCTATCCCCCCGCGCGACCACGGACGATTGCCGCTATGCGTTGCGGTCACGCGCAGCCCGCCCCCCGCCGCCGCAATGGCAAGCGTGCCACTTCGGCCCAGCCGTTCTGGCGTCACGATCAGGCAGTCGCCCTTCGGCAAGGGCATCTCTTCCATCAGCACCAGCAGCGCAAAAAGGCGGCAGGCCTCTGTCGCATCGCCCCCTTCGCGCAGGATGACCCCGCGTCGCCCCCCGATGGCAAAGACGCGCCCCAAGGGCCCCTCGGCAAAACCGCCCCGCGCCGCAGCCGCTGCCTGCCCGGCCAGATCGCCGTCATTCTCCAACCAATTGCGAAGCAGAAACCCCTGCCCCCGCGCGGCTGACAGCGCCCGCCCCTCCGGCCCCAGAACACCCACCGCAGCGTCGCCGCCAATCAACACGTCCGGCCGTCCCCCCTGCCCCCACAGCGCCAAGGCCACCACCACCGGCACCGCCCCGGCCCATCGCGCCCGCCCCTGCCACAGGCACAGCCAGCACAGGCCCAAGGTCAGCATGGGCAGCATCACGGCAGGCGGGGCAGGTATCCCCGTCACCGCCCCTTCCAGCCGCGCCACCTCATGCGCGACAAACAGTATCCAGCGGCATCCCATCTCCAGCACCCAAAAGGCCAAAGGGGCCAGCCCAAGGGGCCAAAGCAGCGCCGCCATTACCCCCGCCGGCATGATCATCGCCCCCATCACAGGCCCGGTCAGAAGATTGGCAATCAGCCCGTAATCCGTGAACCGGTTGAAATGCGCAGCGGCATAGGGCGCGGTCGCGAGCCCCCCCAGAAGCGATGACAGGAACAGCGTCGCCACAAACTGCGCCGCACGAGGCCACTTCCGCCGCGCCATCCGGTCCGTCCACCACCCGAACCCAAGGATCAGCGCGATGGTGGCAGCAAAGCTCATCTGAAAACCGGGGGAAAGGATCGCCTCGGGCTGCCAGAGCAGGATCACCGTCCCCGCAATCCCCACCGATCGCAGCGTCACGGCCCGTCGGTCCATCATGACCGCCCCCAGCATCACAGCCACCATGATGAAGGCCCGCTCCGTCGCAACATTCGCCCCGGACAAAAGCAGGTAGAAGAACGCCACCCCAAAGGCCGCCACCGCCGCGATCTTTTTGGTATTCACCCGCAGCGCGACCGGCGGGATCAAGGCAAGACCAAAGCGCAGCAGGGCAAAGACAAAAGCCGTTATGAAGGCCATGTTCATCCCCGAAATCGCCAGAAGATGCGCCAGTGACGAATCCCGCAGCGCCGCCACCGCCTCGACCGATAGGCCAGACCGGTCTCCCGTCATCACCCCGGCGGCAAAGGCCCCTGCATCGCCCGGAATCGCCGCCTGTATGGCGCCCGACAGCGCCGCCCGCAGCCGCCCGATCTGGGCCTCGCCCGGCCCCGCAGCCTGCCACAGCAGAAGGGGATGGCGGGTATAGCCCACCGCGCCCAGACCATCGAAAAAGGCATCAAGGCGAAAGTCAAAGGCCCCCGGCTCTACCGGCCCCGGCGGCGGGGACAGGAAGGCCGTGACCATCACCACCTCGCCCGGTTGCGGTGCATGGGCCGACAGATCACCCTGCAAGGACAGGCGAACCCGCGCGGGCGTTTCCTCGGCCGGCATCTCCGCCATCCAGACCTCATCCAGCGTGATCCGCAATGCCCCGGCCTGTGACCGATCAATCAGCACGACACGGCCCGTGACCGGACCATAAACCTCTCGCTCAAGGATCGGGGCGGACACCACGGCCACGCGCAGCCCGCACATGACAAAACCCAGAAAGCACGCCGCCACAAAGATCGGCACTGGCCGCCAGGGCGGCCAACGCCAGGCGATCAGGGCCAGAAGCACTATCCCTGCCAAAAGGGCTGCATGGACAGCCAGCCCCGGTTCCCGCGTCTGTCCGAACCAGATCCCGATCCCACAACCCAAGCCCACCGGAAAGAAGGGCAGCAACCGCCCGCGCTGGCGGGCCAGCGCCTCTGCCATCCCGCCAAAGAGGACCGCCACCCCGCGCACCTTGTTTCCCGCCCCGCATTTGCCTAGACAGGCGCCTGACCCTAGACCCGACCGGTTTCCGAAAGGTTAACACCTCCATGAGCGACGCCTCCTCCGCCGCCCGCCCCGGCCAAGCGCCGGTCGTCACCCGTTTCGCGCCCTCGCCCACCGGCTATCTGCATATCGGCGGTGGGCGCACCGCCCTTTTCAACTGGCTTTACGCCCGTGGCCGTGGCGGCAAGTTCCTCTTGCGGATCGAAGACACAGACCGCGAACGGTCCACCCCAGAGGCGACGGCGGCCATCCTGCAAGGCCTGCGCTGGCTGGGCCTTGATTGGGATGGCGAGGCGGTCAGCCAATTCGCCCGCAAGGATCGTCATGCCGAAGTCGCGCATGAAATGCTCGCTCGGGGCACCGCCTATAAATGCTTCTCGACGCAAGAAGAGATTGCCGCCTTCCGCGCAGAACAAGAGGCGAAGGGTGTCTCCTACGCCGTTTTCCAAAGCCCGTGGCGCGATGCCGATCCCGCCACCCATCCGAAGGGGGTCCACTATGCCATCCGGATGCGCGCGCCCCGCGAGGGTGAAACCATCGTCGAAGATGCCGTTCAGGGAACCGTGCGCTTTCGCAATGACCAGTTGGATGACATGATCGTGCTCCGTTCCGACGGAACCCCAACCTATATGCTCGCCGTCGTGGTGGATGACCACGACATGGGCGTGACCCATGTCATCCGGGGCGACGATCACCTGAACAACGCCGCCCGCCAGCAGATGGTCTATGATGCGATGGGCTGGACGATTCCCGTTTGGGCGCATATCCCGCTGATCCACGGGCCGGATGGCAAAAAACTGTCCAAACGCCACGGCGCCACGGCCGTGGGCGACTATCAGCTTCAGGGCTACCCGGCGGCAGGCATGCGCAATTACCTGTCGCGCCTTGGCTGGGCGCATGGCGATGCGGAATTCTTCACGTCTGCGCAGGCGATGGAATGGTTCGATCTGCCCGGAATCGGCCGCTCGCCCGCCCGGCTCGATTTCAAAAAGCTGGAAAACATCTGCGGTCAACACATCGCTGCCAGCGATGATGCTGCGCTGCTGCATGAAATCGAGGCATTCCTCGCCGCCACAGGCCGCGACGCCTTGACCGCCGCACAACGCGACCTCCTGTCGCGCGCACTTTATTGCGTCAAGGATCGGGCGAAGACTTTCCCCGAACTCCTTGAAAAGGCGCATTTCGCCCTGACATCGCGGCCCATTTCGCCGGATGCTGCGGCAGCCCCGGCGCTTGATACGGTATCCCGTGGTATACTGAAATCGTTGACGCCGCGCCTGCAAACTGCTAGCTGGACGAAAGAGGGTCTAGAGCCGATCCTGACCGAAACTGCCACGGCCCATGGCATCGGATTTGGCAAACTGGCCGCCCCGCTGCGTGCCGCCCTTGCCGGGCGCAGTGTGACACCAAGTGTTTACGACATGATGCTTGTCATTGGTCGTGACGAAACGATTGCGCGGCTTGAGGATGCCGCGGGCTAAGGCCCGATCCTCGCAAGGCCGCATCGCTGCACCACGCCGCGGGATTTCCCACGGCAAGAACGAGGGATGTTGAGAGATGGCCGAAACCAAGAAATCCGCCACGCTGACGCTGGATGGCAAGACCTATGACCTTCCGGTCCACTCGCCCACCCTTGGCCCGGATGTCCTTGATATCCGCAAACTCTATGCCGAGGCGGATGTCTTCACCTTCGACCCCGGCTTCACCTCCACCGCCGCCTGTGAAAGCGCGATCACCTATATCGATGGCGATGCGGGCGAGCTTCTGCATCGCGGCTATCCCATCGAACAACTGGCCGAGAAATCGTCCTATCTCGAAGTCTGCTACCTCCTGCTTTACGGGGAACTGCCGACCGCCGCGCAGCTGGCCGATTTCAAGGGCCGCGTGACCCGCCACACGATGGTGCATGAACAGATGCACTACTTCTTCCGCGGTTTCCGTCGGGACAGCCACCCGATGGCCACCATGGTGGGCGTCGTGGGCGCGATGTCGGCCTTCTATCACGACTCGCTCGACATCAACGACCCGTGGCAGCGCGAGGTGGCCGCGATCCGCATGATCGCCAAGCTGCCGACCATCGCCGCCATGGCCTATAAGTATTCGATCGGCCAGCCCTTCGTTTATCCGAAGAACAGCCTCGATTACGCGGGCAACTTCCTGCACATGTGCTTCTCTGTCCCGGCCGAGGAATATGTGGTCGATCCGGTCCTGTCCAAGGCGATGGACCGCATCATGATGCTGCATGCCGATCACGAACAGAACGCCTCCACCTCTACCGTGCGTCTGGCGGGGTCTTCGGGCGCGAACCCCTTCGCCTGCATCGCGGCGGGCATCGCCTGCCTTTGGGGACCAGCGCATGGCGGAGCGAACCAGGCCTGCCTTGAAATGCTGCGCGAGATTGGGACCGTTGACCGCATCCCCGAATATATCGCCCGCGCCAAGGACAAGGATGATCCTTTCCGCCTGATGGGCTTTGGCCACCGCGTCTACAAGAATTTCGACCCGCGCGCCAAGGTGATGAAGGAATCCGCCGATGAGGTGCTGGGCCTGATGGGGATCGAAAACAACCCCACCCTTCAGGTCGCCAAGGAGTTGGAACGTATCGCGCTGGAGGATGAATATTTCGTTTCGAAGAAGCTCTATCCCAACGTGGACTTCTATTCCGGCATCATCCTCGATGCGATGGGCTTCCCCACCTCGATGTTCACGCCGATCTTCGCGCTGTCGCGCACGGTTGGCTGGATTTCGCAGTGGAAAGAGATGATCGGCGAAAAGAACCAGAAGATCGGCCGCCCGCGCCAGCTTTATGTCGGGCAGACGAAGCGCGACTACGTCGACCTGAAGCACCGCTAAGTGATCAGAAATTTTGCAAGCACGGCGGCCACTTGGCCGCCGTTCTTCATTCTGCGTCCTGCAACCACTGCCAGACACGCTGGGGCGAAAAGGGCATGTCCACCCGCCCCACGCCGCGCAGGGCAAGCGCATCGCGCACCGCATTCGAAACCGCACCAAGCGCCCCGACCGTGCCCGCTTCACCGCAGCCCTTCATCCCGAAGGGGTTCAGGATCGACGGCACGGGTTCCGAGGTGAAACCGATAAAGGGCAGGTCATCCGCCCGCGGCATGGCGTAATCCATGAAGCTTGCCGTCAAAAGCTGCCCCGCCTCATCATGCACGGCATTTTCCATCACCGCCTGACCGAACCCCTGCGCCACCCCGCCATGCACCTGTCCGATGGCCAGTTCCGGCGCGATCAGCGTGCCGAAATCATCCACGACGGTGTAGCGGTCCAGCCGCACCTCCCCTGTCTCGGGGTCGATCTCCACCTCGGCCAGATGCGCGCCGTTGGGAAAGGACCGCCCCTCAAGCGTGATCGTTGCCGCCTTGTCGCAAAGATCGTCCCGCCCCTTCGCACGTGCCATCTCGGCGGCCTCTGCCAAGGTGAAGCGCAGGTTCGATCCCGGCGCGCCAAAGGAAAGGTCGTCAAAGCGCATGCCCTCAACCCCCGTCTCTTCGGCCAAGAACGCCTCGAACCCCGCCACCATCTGTATCACCGTCGCGCGAGTCGCCGTGCCCTGAACCGTCACCGACCGCGACCCACCCGTGCCACCGCCCGTGGGGATGGCATCGCTGTCGCCCTGCACCACGCGGATCAGGTCCACATCAATCCCCGTCATCCCCGAAAGCATCCGGGCATAAACAGTCTCATGCCCCTGCCCGTTGGATTGCGTGCCCACATAAAGCGTCGCCCCGCCATCCGCATCCAGCACCACACGCGCGGTTTCCGACGGATCGCCAAGGATCGACTCGATATAAGTGGCCAGACCCAATCCGCGCAGCAGGCCTTTCTCCGCGCTCGCCTGCCGCCGTTCAGCAAAGCCCGCCACATCCCCCTCAAGCTCGGCCCGCGCCAGCACACGGGGGAAATCGCCCACGTCGATCACCTGCCCCGTCACTGTCCTATAGGGGAAGGCGCGGATGAAGTTGCGCCGCCGCAACTCGAACGGATCGGCGCCTAGAACCCGCGCTGCCTCATCCATCACCCGTTCGATGGTCAGAATCGCCTCAGGCCGCCCCGCCCCGCGATAGGCATCGACGGGGGCGGTGTTGGTAAAGACACCCAGGGTGTTCTGCCAAGCGTTCGGGATATCATAGACCCCGGTCAGAACCTTGGAAAACAGTTCCGATTGAATGGGTTGCCCGAATTGCGAACTATATGCCCCAAGGTTCGACAGCACCGTCACCCGATAGCCGGTAATCTTCAGCCCCGCGTCGAACCCCATCTCCGCCCGCGCGATCAGGTCGCGCCCGGCATTATCCGAAAGCATCCCCTCGCCACGTTCCGCCATCCAGCGCACGGGGCGGCCCAGCATCCGCGCCGCCTGCGCGATCACCACATATTCGGGATAGGTCATGGCCTTCATCCCGAAACCGCCGCCGACATCGGGGTTCGTGACCCGCACCGCCGCCTCGTCCAAGCCGAGCATCCGCGCCAATTCGCGCTTCTGGGTCCAGACGCCTTGCCCGTTTACGGCCAGATGCAGGCGGCCCTCATCCCATGTGGCCCAAGCCCCGCGCGGCTCCAGTGGGTTCACGATCACCCGGTTGTGGATCACCTCAAGCCGGACGACATGCGCCGAAGAGGCCAGCGCCGCCGCCGTCTCTCCCTCGCGCCCTATGCCATAATCAAAGGCAAGGTTCCCCGCCGCCTCTGGGTGGATCGCCGCCCCACCGGGTTCCAGCGATAGGGAAACCGGCAGTTCATCAATCTCCACCTCGATCAATTCTGCCGCATCCCGCGCCTGATCCAGCGTTTCGGCCACGACCATGGCGATCGCCTCACCCACGAACCTTACCCGCCCCTCGGCCAGCACGGGGCGCGCAGGCCCCGCCCCCTTGCTGCCGTCGCGATTGGTCACGCGGGAAAAACGCATCCCCGTCTGCACGCCCGCTTGATGCAGGTCCTCCGCCGTCAGAACCAGATGCACCCCCGGCACATCCCGCGCCGCCGCCGCGTCCAGCGCCGTGATCACCCCATGCGCCCGGTCAGACCGCAAAAACCACGCACGCAGTGCATTTTCCGGTGCGATATCATCAACATAGCGCCCCGCCCCAGTCAGGAAACGAACATCTTCCACCCGTCGGGCGGGTTGTGATTGGCCGAATTTCATGCGGGGATTCCTTTCGCGTCTTGCGCGAAAAACTACGCCCCCGGCGGGGAATGTCCAGCCGGGGGCGCAGGTTAATGATCCGTTAACAGGTGATCAGACCTTCAGCGACAGAACCGTTGCCAGCGCCAATTCGCCAAAGCCGTTAAAGCGGGTGTTGGTGACCGTGGAATAGGCCCCCATCCCCTGCACGATCACGTAATCGCCTTCCGCGATATCCGACGGCAGCGGCACTTCACCCGGCAGACGGTCCACCGAGTCGCAGGTCGGGCCAAAGACGATGCGCGGCAGGGGCGCACCCATGCGCTTTTCACCCTCGGGCGACAGAACCTCCACCCGGTCGATCACCCCGATCAGAGGAAGCTCGGTCAGGCTGCCATAGACGCCATCGTTCAGGAACACATGCGTATCATCGCGCAGCGCCTTGACGCGAGCCGCCAGCGTGAAGGCATCGCCGCACAAGCCCCGCCCCGGTTCGCAGATCAGCATCGGGCGGGCGGCACCAAACGCCTCGGTCGCCACGCGGTCGATCAGATCAAAGGTCGCCTCCAGCTGCGGCACCACGCCCATCAGGCGGTGCGACGGGAAGCCACCGCCGACATTCAGCCGCGCGATGGTCACACCCGCATCCTGCGCGATCTGCGCGGCGGTGCGGATATAGGCCTCCCATGCGGCGGGATCGGTGCATTGCGTACCCGGATGGAAGGTGATCGACGGGATGAAACCCGCCTCCGCCACTCGGCGCAGCAGATCGGTCGCCAGTTCCGCCGTCGCCCCGAATTTCGCCCCGAAATTATAGGCCGCGCCCGCCACCGGCAGCTTGAACCGGACCGAGATTTCGCTGTCCGCAGCCGGGACGTGGGCGATCAGCTTTTCCAGTTCCGACCGCGAATCGACGGACCAGGATTTCACGCCCTTTTCCACCGCATGGGCAATCTCGGCCAGCGAACGGACGGGGTTGTTGTAATGGATGGCCGCATCAGGCGCGAGGCGGCGGATCAGGTCGATTTCAAAGGGTGAGGCGCAGTCATAGCCGCGCACCCCTGCAGCGGCGAGGTTTTCGACCACTTCTTCGCCCGGGTTCGACTTCACCGCATAGGTCACCATGCCGGGGAAGCCATCAATGAACCGCCGCGCCGCGGCCTGCAGGGCCGAGGGCGAGAAAAACAGCACCGGATGCTCCGGCTGCTGGTTGCGGAGGAATTCGGTCGGATTGGTCCAGATCGTTTTGGACAGTCCCATCGGCGTGATCCTTTCTGCCAACAAGACGCAAGCCCTCCCCGTTGCATGTTCACGGGACGGCAAGGCACCTGCGCGGTTTTTCCAACCAGGCCAGGTGCGTATGAGCCGCCCTTTTCCTGCAACTGAGGATGCGGCATATGGGGCACAAACTCACCGGACAAAACTGTATAAATGTAGCGAAACGTCGTTATAATGACGAAAAGATCGGGCAAAATGCATGGACGAACTGGATCGCAACATCATCGGGCTTTTGGGGGCGGATGCCCGTATGTCGGTGGCCACTCTATCGCGGCGACTAAAGGTTGCGCGATCCACCATTCAGGCGCGGCTAGAGCGTTTGGAAACCACCGGGGTCATCGCTGGCTATACCCTGAAACTGGGCGAAGGGGCGCGTCAGGGGCGGTTGCGGGCGTCGGTTCTGCTGACGATCGAACCCCGCGCTCAGGCGGGAATCCTGCAACGCCTGAAGTCGATTGCCGAGGTGGAGCGGGTCTTCACCACCTCTGGCCGCTTTGATCTGCTGTTGCAAATCGCCTGCCCCAATACGCAGGTTCTGGATCAGGTGTTGGACCAGATCGGCACGATCACCGGGGTGAAATCCTCCGAAAGCCTGATCCATCTTTCCACCCGTCTGGACCGGGCGGTTTAGCCTGCATCGGCTGTGCCCTGTTTTGTGCCGCCTTCTGTGCCGCAAACTGTGGGCACGCAGCGGGCGGGATGTTGATCCGTCCTTAACCCGCGGCTGACTGGGGCAGCGCGCGCCGCAGGATGCCTGCGATCATCGCCTCGCGCGCTGCATCGGGCAGGGTCCGCAACGCATCCAGCCGCCCCGCCGCCATCAGATCGGCCAGACCATGCGCCATGGCCCAGACCGCCGCCTCATCCGCCGTGCTGCCACCGCCCGCTGCCATCACCTGATCGACCAGATGCTGATGCGCCGCCCCCGCCGCCTGCCCCAGATCGGCATCACGGAAATCGGGCCTCTCGGATTGCCAGAGCAGACGGAACAGCGCGGGCCGTGTCATGGCGAAATCGACATAGCCAAGCCCCGCCGCCACCAGTTGCGCGTCGGGCTCTGGCCCGGCCACCGCCTCGCGCGCGGCCTGCGCCGCAAGGAATTGGCGGAAACCTTCCGCCGCCAAGGCCGTCAGCAACCCCTGCACATCGCCAAAATGATGTGCGGGCGCGGCATGGCTGACCCCGGCCCGCTTGGCCACCTGCCGCAGCGAAAACCCCTCCATTCCCCGGTCGGCCAATTCATCCTCGGCCGCCGCCAGAAGGGCCGCGCGCAGATCGCCATGATGATAGCGCCGCGTCGCTGCAGGATCGGCAGGGGCTGGGCGCAGCTTGGGCGGAAGATCGGTCATAATCCCCGGCATATCCCCCAATCTTGTCACTGGCAAGATTTTCCTTGACAGGCGCCGGTGCAGCCATATCCTGACAGTGTCAAGATTAGGAGCCCACGATGCCCACCGATCCCCATGTCCTTTTCGCCGCATCCGGGCCGCTGGCCATGTTGGGATGGCTGGCACTGGCGCTTTCGCCCCTCGCCCCCCGCGCGGCGCAGATCGTGGCGGGGCTGGCCATCCCGGCCATCCTGTCGGTCGCCTATGCCGCGCTGATCCTTGTGCATTGGGCCGATGCGCCGGGCGGGTTCGGGTCGCTGGCCGATGTGATGGCGCTTTTCACCGATCCGCCCGTCGCGCTGGCGGGTTGGCTGCATTACCTCGCCTTTGATTTGCTGATCGGCGCATGGATTGCCCGCACCGCGCAGGCGACGGGCATCCCCCACCTGCTGATCCTGCCCTGCCTTGCGCTGACCTTCCTCTTTGGTCCTGCAGGCTTTCTTGCCTTTCTCATCCTCCGCGCGGCCTTCACGGCCCGCGCCCGCATGATTGGAACACCCCAATGACAATCGCACTTGCCAGCCCCGCCCTGCCCGATCTGCGCCGCCTCTGGACGGATGCGCCCGCCCTGACGCTGCTTGCGCTGATCCTCACGCTTGGCCTGATCCCGCTTTATGCCGCCATGGCGCTGGACCTGCGGGACTTCCACGGCAACAGCCCTTGGCTGAAGCCTGTGAAATTTCACTATGCGCTGGCAATCTACGCGATCACCCTTGCCTTCTTTGCCCGCTTCATGCCCGCCGCGACACGCCAAAGCCGCCTCTGGCGCTGGTTCACCGGGGCGGTTGTCTTTGCCATCGTGGCGGAATGCCTCTGGCTTTGGGGCGCGGCCAGCCTGAACACGGCGGCGCATTTCAACACCGATCACCCGATCTTTGCCGCCGTCTATAGCCTGATGGGGGCCTTTGCCGTGCTGTTGACATCGGCAAGCCTTGCCATGGGCCTTTCCATCTGGCGCAACAGGGCGACCGGCCTGCCCGAAGGCCTCCGGCTGTCCATCGCGCTTGGCCTGATCCTGACCTTTGTGCTCACGGTCATCACGGCGGGCTATCTGTCCGCCCAACCCGGCCATTTCGTGGGCACGCCCGTGACCGGGGCCGCGCTGCCCATACTTGGCTGGTCGCGCGAGGTGGGCGATCTGCGCGTGGCGCATTTCCTTGCGACCCACGCGCTGCATGGCCTGCCGATCTGGGGTCTGATCGCAACCCGCATGGGCGATGCGCGGGGGGCGGTGACGCTGGTCTGGGGCGGTGCTGCGGCATATGCGGCGCTTGTCACGGCGACCTTTATCCAAGCCTTGAACGGCCTGCCCCTGATCTGACCCCACGCACGGACATCTGCCGCTTTCCCTCGCCCCCGTCGCGCGCTAGAACCCCCGCGACAGTCAGGGATGCATGCGATGCCGATGGAAAAGACCTTCAACGCCGCCGAGGCCGAGGCGCGGATTTCCGCCAAATGGATCGAGGAAAAGGCCTTCCGCGCCGGGGCAAATGCCAAGCCGGGCGCGGAAAGCTTTTGCGTCATGATCCCGCCGCCCAATGTGACGGGGTCGCTGCATATGGGCCACGCCTTCAACAACACGCTGCAGGATATCCTGACGCGCTGGCACCGGATGCGCGGGCATGACACGCTGTGGCAGCCGGGAACGGATCACGCGGGTATCGCCACCCAGATGGTCACGGAACGCGAGATGGCGGCGAAGGGCGAACCCACGCGCCGCGACATGGGGCGCGACGCCTTTACCGCCCGTGTCTGGCAGCAAAAGCAAAAATCCCGCGGCACGATCATCGGCCAGTTGCAGCGCCTTGGCTGCTCCTGCGACTGGGACCGCGAGGCCTTTACCATGTCGGGTGCCCCGAATGCGCCTGCGGGCGAAGAGGGTAATTTCCACGACGCCGTGATCCGCGTCTTTGTCGATCTTTACAACAAGGGGTTCATCTATCGCGGCAAGCGGCTGGTGAACTGGGACCCGCATTTCGAAACCGCGATCTCTGACCTTGAGGTGGAGAATATCGAGGTGGACGGCCATATGTGGCATTTCAAATACCCGCTCGCCGGGGGGGCCACCTATCGCTATGTCGAAAAGGATGCCGACGGCAACGTGGTGCTGGATGAGGAGCGCGACTACATCTCTATCGCCACGACGCGACCTGAAACCATGCTGGGCGATGGCGCGGTGGCGGTGCATCCGTCGGACGAACGCTATGCTGCCATCGTCGGCAAGCTCTGCGAGATCCCGGTGGGGCCAAAGGAACACCGCCGCCTGATCCCGATCATCGCGGATGAATATCCCGACCCCACCTTTGGCTCCGGTGCGGTAAAGATCACGGGCGCGCATGATTTCAACGATTATGGCGTGGCCAAGCGCGGCGGCATCCCTTGCTATCGCCTGATGGACACCCGCGCGCGCCTGCGCGACGACGGTGTGGCTTACGCCGAGGCGGCCTCGATCGCGCAGGCCGTGGCGCGCGGCGAACAGGTTCTGTCCGAGACCGAGGCCGATGCCCTGAACCTCGTCCCCGATCACCTGCGCGGGCTTGATCGGTTCGAGGCGAGAAAGCGCGTGGTCGAAGAAATCACCGCCGAAGGTCTGGCCGTGATGACCCGCGCCGATGACGCCCGTCTGGGCAAGGCGGCCCTGAAAAAGGATGCCGAAGGGGCCGATGCCCCCGTGCCGCTGGTCGAGGCGAAGAAGATCATGCAGCCCTTCGGGGATCGTTCGAAAACTGTAATCGAGCCCATGCTTACGGACCAATGGTTCGTCGATACTGTTCGAATTGTGCAACCCGCGCTGGACGCCGTCCGCAACGGAACGGTCAAGATCATCCCCGAAAGCGGCGAGCGGACCTATTACCACTGGCTGGACAATATCGAACCGTGGTGCATCTCGCGCCAGCTGTGGTGGGGCCATCAGATCCCGGTCTGGTATGACGCGGAAGGCAACCATTTCTGCGCCCCGACCGAGGCCGAGGCGCAGGCCATGGCCCCCGGCAAGGCCCTGACCCGCGACCCCGACGTGCTGGACACCTGGTTCTCGTCTGGCCTCTGGCCCATCGGGACGCTGGGCTGGCCAGAGGAAACGGATGCGTTGAAGCGCTATTTCCCGACCTCTGTCCTGATCACGGGACAAGACATCCTCTTCTTCTGGGTCGCCCGGATGATGATGATGCAGCTTGCCGTGGTGAATGAGGTGCCATTCAAGACGGTCTACCTGCATGGCCTCGTGCGCGATGCCAAGGGCAAGAAGATGTCCAAATCCTTGGGCAATGTCATCGACCCGCTGGAAATCATCGACGAATACGGTGCCGATGCGCTGCGCTTCACCAATGCGGCCATGGCAAGCCTTGGGGGCGTGCTGAAACTCGACACCCAGCGGATCGCGGGCTATCGCAATTTCGGCACCAAACTCTGGAATGCCTGTCGCTTTGCCGAAATGAACGGGGTCTGGGAGGGCCACGCCACCCAAACCGCCACCCCCAAGGCCACCGCCACTGCCAACAGCTGGATCATCGGCGAAACCATCCGCACGCTGGCCGAGGTGGATGACGCCCTGACCGACTATCGCTTTGATCAGGCGGCGGATGCGCTTTACCGCTTTGTCTGGGGCAAGGTCTGCGACTGGTATGTGGAATTCGCCAAACCTCTTTTCGATGGCGATGCTGCGGCCGAAACCCGTGCCACCATGGCTTGGGTCCTCGACCACTGCATGATCCTGCTGCATCCGATGATGCCCTTCCTCACAGAGGAACTCTGGGCCACCACCGGCAGCCGCGCCAAGATGCTGGTCCATACCGATTGGCCTACGGCCGACCTGTCGCTGGCCGACCCCGCCGCCGACCGCGAAATGGGTTGGGTCACAACTCTGATCGATGAGATCCGCTCTGCCCGCGCCCAGATGCATGTGCCCGTGGGCCTTAAGGTCGATCTGGTCGCAACCACGCTGTCGGACGAGGCGCGGCAGGCTTGGGCGCGAAATGAGATGCTGATCAAACGCCTTGCGCGCGTGGAAACACTGACCGAGGCCGCTACCACGCCGAAGGGCAGCGTCTCGCTCGCCCTCGAAGGTGCGGCCTTTGCCCTGCCCTTGGAAGGCATCATCGACATCGCCGAAGAAAAGGCGCGACTGTCCAAGACGCTTGACAAGCTGTCCAAGGAAATTGGCGGGCTGAAGGGGCGGCTGAACAACCCCGCCTTCGTTGCTTCCGCCCCCGAAGAGGTGGTGGATGAGGCCCGCGCAAACCTGGCCGCGCGCGAGGACGAGGCAGCAAAGCTGGACGCCGCCCTGAAACGTCTGGCCGAGATCGGCTAAGATTTTCTGTCGAAAGATATCCTGCGGGGGAAGCCCCCCGCAGGGAGGGGCAAGGGGGCGCGCAGCCCCCTTTTCCTTGGCTGCCCCAAGCGCGATAGTGGCAGGAAAGGAGATGGCCCATGTCTTGGCTTTCCCGCCTCGCCGAACGCCAGATGCAGAAGGCCCGCCTGAAGGGCGATCTTCAGGGGTTGGAAGGCGAAGGCAAACCCCTGCCCGACCGTCCGGGTGACGCCTTTATCAGCGCAGGCGATGCCATGGGCTTCCGCATCATGGCAGAGGCGGGCGTCCTGCCCGAAGAGATCGTGCTGAAGAAAGAGGCCGCTCGCCTGCGGGAAACGCTCGCCCAAGAGGCGGACCCCGGTCGCCGCATGGCGATTCAGGCCGAATTGGCGCAGGTCGAGATGCGGCAGGCCATGGCCGAAGAGGCCCGCCGCCGTTTCCTGCGCGACTGATCCTTGCCTGTCCCAAGCCCAAGAATTTTCTCGAAAATTCTTGGGCGAAATGACCCGAAGAATTTTCGTATGAAAATTCTTCGGGTTTCGGGGGGCAAGAATTTTCGGATGAAAATTCTTGCCCCCTTGCACTCCCCCACGCGGCTTGCTTCCCTGCGCCGCATGACCGGACCTCGTCTTACCTCCCTAGCCGAAAGCCTGCCTTCCACGGTGCCCTTTGTCGGGCCCGAAACGCAGGAACGCAGCCTTGGCCGCCCCTTCCGCGCACGCCTTGGCGCGAATGAAAGCCGATTTGGCCCCTCGCCCCGTGCGGTGGCCGCCATGGCCGCCGCCGCGCAGGACGCCTGGATGTATGGCGATCCTGAAATGGCTGACCTGCGCGCGGCCATCGCCGCCCATCACGCGGTGACGCCCGCGCATGTGATGGTCGGCGAAGGGATTGACGGGCTTCTGGGCACGCTGGTCCGCCTTGTCGCAGGGCCCGGGGATGCCGTCGTTACCTCGCTCGGTGCCTATCCGACCTTTGCCTTCCATGTGGCGGGTTTTGGGGCCGATCTTCATCGCGTGCCCTATCGCGGCGATCACGAAGACCCGGAGGCGCTTCTCGACAGGGCCCGTGCCACCGGGGCGCGGCTTCTCTACCTTGCCAATCCTGACAATCCGATGGGCAGCTGGCATGACGGCACGGTGATTGAGGCGATGATCAACGCCTTGCCCCAAGGCGCGCTTCTGGTGCTGGACGAGGCCTATATCGATCTGGCCCCTGCCAGCGCCACCCCCCGCATCGTGGCCGACGATCCCCGCGTGATCCGCATGCGCACCTTTTCCAAAGGCTACGGGCTTGCCGGGCTGCGGGTGGGCTATGCCTTGGCCGCGCCTGACCTGATCCGCGCATTCGACAAGGTGCGCAACCATTTCGGCATGGGGCGCATCGCGCAGGCCGGGGCCATGGCGGCACTGGCCGATCAGGCCTATCTGGGGCAGGTGCAGGCGCAGGTTGCCACCGCGCGCGACCGCATCGCCGCCATCGCCGCCGCCAATGGCCTCTCCGCCCTGCCCTCGGCCACCAATTTCGTCACCGTGGATTGCGGCCGCGACGGGGCCTTTGCCCGTGGCGTGCTGTCCGCCTGCATCGACCGGGGTCTTTTCATCCGCATGCCGGGGGTTGCCCCCCTTGACCGCTGCATCCGCATCAGCGCGGGGCAGCCCGGCGATCTTGACGTGCTGGAAGAGGTGTTGCCGCAGGCCCTAAACGCCGCCGCGCGCGGCTAAGCCTCACTCGGCCCGGAGCGACGGGGCAAGCCCCGGTGCAGGCTCTATGGCGGGGCCAAGCCGGGGCGTCGGGGCCTCGGTCGGAACGGCGGCCACGACCGGGCGCAGCCCACCATCTTCGACCACGGCCACCGCGCCCATGGTCCGGCGAAAGATCAGCACCGTCTGCTCCACCACCCGCGTCTTGGTGAAACCCACCCGCTCTTCCGTGGGCAGCGTTTCGGATCGCACATATTCCCAACCGTCCCGGCCCAATTCATTCATCAGATTGGACAGGGTCAGCGCAAAGCGGTCTTCAGTCGTCTTCGCCTCGCGCGATTTGGTGCCGCGGCGGGGGGCGGGGATGACCTTATATTCATGACGCGACATCAGGCGGGCTCCGGTCGGTTGCGGGGGCGAAAATAGCGGGGGCGGGCAGGTCTTTGAAGGGGGCGCGCGGCGCGGGCGGGCTTTCCCGCCGACCGCGCGCGCCTCACAGGCCCAGCTTCGCGGCCACCATCTGGTTCACGACCGCAGGATTGGCCTTGCCCCCCGTGGCCTTCAGAACCTGCCCAGTGAACCATCCAGCAAGCTTGGCATTGACCTTGGCCTTTTCCACCTGTTCGGGGTTCGCCGCGATCAGGGCATCCAGCGCACGTTCGATCTCGCCCGTATCGGTCACCTGCTTCATGCCGTGTTTGGCGGCCACCTCGGCCGGATCGCCACCTTCGTTCCACAGGATCTCGAACAGGTCCTTGGCCATCTTGGTGGTGATCTCGCCCGATGCGATCAGGTCCAGCACGCCGCCGATCTGCGCCGCCGAGAGCGGGCTCTCCGCCACGCCCTTGCCTTCCTTGTTCAGCCGACCGAACAACTCGTTGATGATCCAGTTCGCCGCCTGCTTTCCATCGCGGCCCTTGGCAACCGATTCAAAGAAGGCCGCGTTGTCCAACTCTGCCGTCAACACATTGGCATCGTAATCCGTCAGGCCGAAATCGGCCATGAAGCGCGCCTTCTTGGCATCCGGCAACTCTGGCATCGAGGCTGCGATGTCATCGACCCAAGCCTGCTCGATCTCCAAGGGCAGCAGGTCCGGGCAGGGGAAATAGCGGTAATCATGCGCCTCTTCCTTGCTGCGCATCGACCGCGTCTCACCCTTGTCGGGATCGTAAAGGCGGGTTTCCTGATCGACCTTGCCGCCATCCTCCAGAATGGCGATCTGACGCCGCGCCTCATATTCGATGGCTGCCTGAATGAAGCGGAGCGAGTTCATGTTCTTGATCTCGCATCGCGTGCCGAGATGCGAAAAATCCTGCGTCGCCTGATAAAGTTCGTAATCGCCCGGACGGCAGACCGACACGTTCACATCGGCCCGCAGGTTGCCGTTCTGCATATTGCCGTCGCAGGTGCCAAGATAGCGCAGGATCTGGCGCAGCTTGGCCACATAGGCCGCCGCTTCCTCAGGCCCGCGGATATCGGGGCGGCTGACGATCTCCATCAGGGCGACGCCCGTGCGGTTGAAATCCACGAAGGACATGTTGGGGTCCATGTCATGGATCGACTTGCCCGCATCCTGTTCCAGATGGATGCGTTCGATGCGCACGCGCCGCGCGATGCCGGGGCCCATTTCGACGATCACCTCGCCCTCACCCACGATCGGGTGGTAGAGCTGGCTGATCTGATAGCCCTGCGGCAGATCGGGGTAGAAATAGTTCTTGCGGTCAAAGGCCGATCGCAGATTGATCTGCGCCTTCAGGCCCAGCCCCGACCGCACCGCCTGTTCCACGCAAAATTCGTTGATCACGGGCAGCATGCCGGGCATCGCCGCATCGACGAAAGACACGTTGGAATTCGGCTCTGCCCCCACCGCTGTCGATGCGCCCGAGAACAGCTTTGCCTCAGACGCGACCTGCGCATGGATTTCCATGCCAATCACAAGTTCCCAATCGCCAGTTGCCCCGGCGATAACCTTGGGTTTCGGGGCCTCGGTATGGATGTCGAGCATGGGCTGCCGTCCTGTTTCAGGTTCGACGGCATCTCTAGGGCGTCACGCGCGACGCTTCAAGTCGCCTTGGATGCAGAACCGGGCCTAGATCTCTGCCCTCGGCCGCGCTGCACGACCGAGGCCGGCACCGGAGAGCCCGATACGGACCGCAGGGTCGGCACAAGCGCGATGATCAGGATGATTGGCAAGAGCAACAGGAACAAAAGCCTGTTGAACAAACGAACAAGCAGGTCGGCCGTGACCGACTGGGCAAGCATACGCGACATGGCAGTGTCACACCTTTTAACTTGGCCCGGCGCAGCAGCGCGCCAAAGCCTTTACACCGAGAGGCAAAATTCGCGCCGAATTGTGGCAATTTCTAGGCAGCGTCGCCGCCATACACCCGAAGAAAGCGGATTTCCGCCCATGATCTGTGGAAACAATCCGTTTCCGTGGACAGGTCCGGCGGCGCTTGGTCAAAGGCACAGGTCGCGCATGGGGGCGCGTCGCTGCCGTTTGGTTGCCTATGTCACGTTTCTTTGCCATGTCCGGCCGGGGTTTTGCCGCGCTTTTCCTTGCTGCGATCTCGCTCTCGGCCTGTGTGATGCCAGAGGGGAAGACCAGCCTCTCCACCAGCGGCCACACCCCTCCGATGCAATGGGATGTCCGGCCTGAGGGGCGCGATTGGACCCGCGACACGCTGGCCGCGCTGCAAGAACATGACGCGATGCTGGCCGAAACCATCCCGTCCGACGTGGAAACATGGTGCCCCGGCTATGCCGAAGCCTCGCTTGAAGATCGCCGCGCCTTTTGGGCGGGGCTGATGTCGGCGGTGGCGCGGTATGAATCGACATGGAACCCGCAGGCCTCGGGGGGCGGGGGGCGCTATATCGGGATCATGCAAATTTCGCCCATATCCGCCGATTACCATCAATGTGAGGCCGATACCGTGGCCGAGTTGAAGGATGGCTCAGGCAATCTGGAATGCGCCGCGCGGATGATGGCCAAGGCCGTGGCGCGTGACGGTCTGGTGGTGGGCGGCGGCAATAGAGGCATCGGGCGCGACTGGATGCCCTTCCGCAGCGCCGAGAAACGCACCGCCATGGCCGCATGGACCCGCGCGCAGCCCTATTGCCAAGGGCAAGGCGGCGGCCTGTTCGCCCCCCAGCAAAGCCCAACCCTGTCAACCAAGGGCTGACGCGCGCGCCTTATACACCGCGCATCCGCCCCACCATCTCGCCCAGATCGCGGCTCAGGCCCGGTGTTGCCGCCATCCGCGCCAGTTCCGCCTGCACCATCCCCTGCCGATCCGCATCATAGCGCGGCCATGTGTCAAAGGCCGTCGACATGCGCGCCGCCGTCTGGGGGTTCAGGGGATCAAGCTTCAGCAGCCAATCCGCCACCAGCCGATAGCCCGCCCCGGACGCATGGTGAAAGCCCGCATGATTGCCCGACAAGGCCCCGATCACGGAACGGAAGCGGTTGGGGTTCTTCCAGTCGAAATCGGGATGCCGGGTAAGCGCCTCGGTCACCCCCACCGCCCGGTCGGGATGGGCAAGGGCGATCTGGAGCGCAAACCACTTGTCCATCACGTTGCGATCCTTGGCCCAGCGCGCCTCAAAGGCCACCAGCTCCTCTTGCCCTGCCCCGGCCTCAAGCAAGGCAACCAGCGCCCCGACCTCTTCGGTCATGTTGTTTGCCGCCCGATAGGCGGCCTGCGCCGCCCGCCCGCCGTCGATACGCGTCAGCAGGTTCAAGGCCGCAATGCGCAAAGACCGCCGTCCCGCAGCGCGGGCATCCGGCGTGAACGGCCCCGGTTCGGCCAAAGCCTCGATCAACCCCGGCAGTTGCGGGCCAAGCCGCTTTGCCAGCGCCTCCGCCATCCGCCGCCGTTCGGTCCAGATGCGCGCGGGGTCGGGCGTCACGCCGCCCGCATGCAGCGTGGCAGCCATGTCATCCTCGCCCGGCAGGCGCAGGGCCAGCGCGCGGAAGGCAGGGTCCAGCGTTTCGTCGAATGTCACCCGCGCGATGGCATCCAGCCAATCCGGCCCCGGCGCTGCGCCGTCGGTCACCATCCGCGCGAGAAGATCCTTGGCCAAGGCCCGCCCCGCCTCCCATTTGTTGAAGGGATCGGTGTCATGGGCCAGAAGGAAGGCGCGTTCTTCGGGGGAAACCTCACGCTCCAGCACGACAGGCGCGGAAAACCCCCGCAGGATCGATGGGACAGGGCGCGTCGCCGCCGGAAAGCGGAAGGACTGCCGCCCTTCCGTCAGTTCCAGCACCGTCGTCGGCAGCACTTCATCGCCATTGGGGTTCAACAGGCCCAGCGCGATGGGGATGACCTTCGCCCCCTTTTCGGGCTGCCCCGGGGTGGGCGGGTTTTCCTGTTCAAAGGTCAGGGTATAGGTCGCGCCGTCCCATTCCTCCCAGACTTTCACCCTTGGGGTGCCCGCCTCGGTGTACCACCGCTTGAACTGGGTCAGATCGCGGCCCGTCGCATCCTGAAACACCGTCAGCCAATCTTCGATCGTCGCCGCCTGCCCGTCATGCCGGGTGAAGTAAAGGTCGAGCGCTTTGGCATAGCCCTCATCCCCCACCAGCCGCTTCAGCATCCCGATGACCTCGGCCCCCTTTTCGTAGATGGTGGCCGTGTAGAAATTGTTGATCTCGACATAACTGTCGGGGCGCACCGGATGGGCCAATGGGCCGCCATCCTCGCGGAACTGCCGCGCGCGCAAAAGCAGCACATCCTCGATCCGCTTCACTGCGTGGGACCGCATGTCGCCGGAAAACTGCTGATCGCGGAACACCGTCAGCCCCTCTTTCAGGCAAAGCTGGAACCAATCGCGGCAGGTGATCCGGTTCCCGGTCCAATTGTGGAAATATTCATGCGCGATGATCGCCTCGATCCGGGCGAAATCGTCATCCGTCGCGGTTTCCGGACTGGCCAGCACGAATTTGGAGTTGAAGATGTTCAGCCCCTTATTCTCCATCGCGCCCATGTTGAAATCATCGACGGCCACGATGTTGAAGACATCAAGATCATACTCGCGCCCATACACCTCTTCGTCCCAGCGCATCGACCGGATCAGGCTGTCCATCGCATAGGCGCAGCGATCCTCATCGCCCTTGCGCACCCAGATGTTCAGCGCGACCTCGCGCCCCGATGCGGTGCGGAAGGGGGCGGAATGGGCCACAAGGTCGCCCGCCACAAGGGCAAACAGATAGGCAGGCTTGGGCCATGGGTCCACCCATTCGGCCCATCCCGTCCCCTGCCCCGTCGGATTGCCGTTCGACAGAAGAACGGGCAGATCCCCCTCGACCCGCACGCGGAAGGGGGCCATCACATCGGGACGGTCAGGATAAAAGGTGATCTTGCGGAACCCCTCCGCCTCGCATTGCGTGCAATACATGCCGCGCGACATGTAAAGCCCTTCGAGCGCGGTATTGCCTTCGGGGTCGATCTCCACCTCTGTCTCCACGGTGAAGGGTCCATCGGGCAGATGTGCGGCCGGGATCGTCAGCCCCGTGTCATCTGGCGCGCACTCCAACGCCGCCCCGTTCAGCCGCAGGGACAGAAGGCGCAGGTTTTCGCCGTCCAGCCGCAGATCATGCCGCCCCGGCCGCGCCGGATTGGGCGCAAGGCGCAGGGTCGCGGCCACCCGCGTGGCCTTGGGCGCTAGGCGGAAGACCAGCGCCACCTCCTCGACCAGATGGGTGTAGGGCAGATAGTCCGACAGATGGATGGCGCGCGGCGAAACGGTCATGAGGCAACTCCCTTTGCAGGGAAAGCTATGGACCGCGCCGCGCGAAGGCAAGCCGCCCCTCAGGCCAGCGGAACCCGCAACGTGAAGGTGCTGCCTTGCCCTTCATGGCTTTCGAAAGCGATGCTGCTGTCGGTCAGATCGGCCAGACGGCGGCAGATCGCAAGGCCGATCCCCGTGCCGGAAATCGTGCCATTCTCATGACCCAGACGGTCAAAGGGCGTGAACAGCCGCGTCTGCCGGTCTGCTGGAATACCGATGCCCGTATCCGTCACCTTGATGGCCAGACGCCCCGGTTCCTGTACGAAAGACACCGTCACCGACCCGCCCGCGCGATTGTACTTCACCCCGTTCGACACAAGATGCGTCAGGATGCGCAGCACGATCTCTGGATCGGCCAGCACCTTGGGCAACGCCCCCTCCGGCACCTCGACCTTCAGCGTCACGTCATGCAGCTTCAGCCCCGGTCGCGCCGCATCGACCGCCTGCCCTGCCAAATGCAAGACCGAGATGGGCTGTCGGCTGTTCTTCACCTCGCCCCGTTCGATCCGACTTAACTCGATCACCCCCTCGACCAGTTGCAAAAGCTGCCAGCCCGCATCGGATATGGCTTGCACCTGCCGCCGCGCCTCGGGCGTCAGGGGCTGGCTTGTGTCGTTCTTCAGCAATTCGGAAAAGCCAAGGATCGCATTCAACGGCGTGCGCAACTCATGGCTCATGGCGGACAGGAAATTCGCCTTGGCCGCATTCGCCGCCTGCAAACGCGCAGCCATATGGACCAGATGATCCCCCACCGCCTGCAATTCCGCCACACCATAGCGGTGATCGGCGGCCAAGGTGCCACCATCGGTGATGCGGGCCATATTGCGCTCGATCTCGGCCAAGGGATGGGCCACACGGGCCGACATCGCCACCGACCGCCGCCACAGGATCAGAAAGAAGATGCCGTAAAACAGGATCAGAATGACCAGCATCGCCCAAGACACGAAAGCCAGTTCATCCCGCAGGGTGGTGGCACCCGCAAGGATGCTCTCCTCGCTGGTCAGCACCATCAGCTTCCATTGCGGGCCTGCGATGGTGGCCCAAGCGGCGATCATGGGGCGGCCCAGATCGACGTGCAGTTCCCCTTCATCCGCCGATTGCACCGCCTGCGCCAGATCGAACAGTTCCGGCCTGCGGTAGATGTTGAATGTGTCGGGCTTGAACGTGTCCTGAAGGATCGCCTCTTCATAGCTGTGTTCCAAGAGCGCGCTCACCCCCAGATCGCCCTCGGCCTCGGGCGGTAGGGCAAGAATGGTGCCGTCGCGGCTGACAAGGATGGCATAGCCGTCGCCCTTGAAGGCGATGTCAAGCACCTGATCCACGATGGTCTTTGTGGTGATATCAAGGCCCACCACGGCCTCCAGCCGATCCGGGTCCGTGGCGCCATAGACGGGCGCGATGGCCGACACCATCCAGCCCGCCCCGGCTGGGTCCACATAGGCATCGGTCCAGACGACGCCGCGTTCCGGGTTATGGGCGGCATCGGCCTCGTAATAGAAATTGTAGCTGGGGATATCCATCTGCGGCGGATAGATCGCCAGCACGTCGAACCACGGATAGATGCGGTTCAGCGAATCCCACGTGTTCACGTAAAGCTGCGCGATCAAGGGGTCGCTGGCCCGGATCGATTTCATCACCGGGTCAAGGCTGAGGGTGCGCCAGACCTTATCCTCTTCCGCAGGCCCGACCGGGACGATGCCCGTATAGAACACCGCCGATCCGCCCCGATCCGCCTTGCTGTAAAAGGCCCCTTCGGGCGTGCGGGCATGGTTCGCGCGCTCTTCAGCCGAAACCTCTGGCGCAGGCGTGGCCAGCGCCCGCCCCGTCTCATCGGCATAGACCCGCGTCAGGGCGGCGATCGTTTCCAGCCGCCGCGCGATCACCTCGGCCTCGCGCGCCGCCGCATCGCCCAAGGCCGCCGTCGAGATATCGGTGATCGAATCCGCGCTGCGGTCATAGACGACGCGGCTGGTTCCCCAGTAAAGCCCCACAAAGGTCAATTCGATCAGAAGCAGCGGCACCAGCGCCGCCCGCAGATAAGACCGCCACAACCATGCCTTCAGAGGCGGCGGCGCTTTCTCCGGTTTGGTGGCAGTCACAGTCATGGTGTCGCGGGCGCGGGAGGCAATCCCCCCTCCATAAGGATGTAAGCGCAACATGACGTATTACGCCGTCCGGGCGAAGAGGCTTCCCGCGCGACTAACGAAGGAGAGTCGCGCACCATCCCAATGTATGACCGCATACCTCTAAAGAAGTAGTTCCAGAAAGGCCGCGCCGCGCCCTGTTGCGGGCCCATGCCGGGGCTTTACGAATCTCTCGCTTCCGCTAGATAGATGTTCCATGAATGTTCTCATCTGGTTCAAGCGCGACCTGCGCATCCACGACCACCCCGCCCTCGCCCGCGCGGCCGAATTGGGCGCGGTGCTGCCGCTTTACATCGTGGAACCTGAATATTGGCAATTGCCAGACACTTCAGCCCGACACTGGGCCTTCACCGCCGAGGCGCTGGCCGATCTGCGGTCCTCACTCGGCGCGCTGGGTGCCCCCCTGATCTTGCGTGTGGGGGATGCGGTCTCGGTGCTGGACCGGCTGTGCCGCCAGCACCACATCGCCCGTATCCTGAGCCATGAGGAAACCGGTAATCTCTGGACCTATGGCCGCGACCGCCGCGTGGCGGCTTGGGCACGGACGGCGGGGGTGATCTGGGACGAACTGCCCCAGCAGGGCGTGATCCGCCGTCTGGCCAGCCGCAATGGCTGGGCAGGCCGGCGCGACGCCTTCACCGCCGCCCCGCAGGTCGCCGCTCCGGCGGCGCTGCGGGCGGTGGCGGGGGTGGAACCGGGGGCAATCCCGTCAGCCCGCGCGCTGCGCCTGCCCGATGACCCTTGCGCCCATCGTCAGGCCGGGGGGCGCGGGCATGGGTTGGCGCTTCTGGACAGTTTCCTTGCCCATCGCGGCGAACCCTATCGCGCGGCCATGTCCTCTCCCCTCACAGGGGAACGCGCCTGTTCGCGGCTGTCCGCCCATCTGGCGCTGGGGGCGCTGTCGTCGCGCGAGGTGGTGCAAGCCGCCGCCGCCCGCGCCGCCGAACGGCCCGGCGGGCGCTGGCCCGGCGCCTTGGCGAGCTTTCAGTCCCGCATGGCCTGGCGCGACCATTTCATCCAGAAATTGGAAAGCGAACCGCAGATCGAAATCCGCGCCCTTCACCGCGCGGCCGACAGGCTCCGCCCTCTGACGCCCGATCCCGTCCGCCTTCACGCCTGGGAGGCGGGCGAGACCGGCCTGCCCTTCCTTGACGCCTGCATGCGCTATCTGCGCGCCACGGGCTGGCTGAATTTCCGCATGCGCAGCATGGTGATGGCCGTGGCCTCCTATCACCTCTGGCTCGACTGGCGTGCAACGGGGGCGGTGCTGGCCCGCCGCTTCACCGATTACGAACCCGGCATCCACTGGCCGCAGGTGCAGATGCAGGCGGGCGTGACAGGGATCAACACGATCCGCATCTACAACCCTGTGAAACAGGGGCACGACCAAGACCCGACCGGGGCCTTCACCCGCCGCTGGGTGCCGGAACTCGCCGCCGTGCCCGATCCCTTCCTGCAAGAGCCGTGGAAATGGCCCGGCGCCCGCGCCGTGCTGGGCCGCCTTTACCCCGAACCCATCGTCGATGTCACCGCCGCCGCCCGCGCCGCCCGCGACGCCTGCTGGGGCCTGCGGAAAGAGCGGACCTATCGCGAAGAGGTGGCCGAGGTCATCGAACGCCATGCCAGCCGCGCCGATCCCCGTTTCGTCAATGACCGCAGCCCCCGGCCCAAACGGCGCACCGATGCCGCACAGATGAGCCTCGACCTCTGATGGCCAAGATGCGCAAGAAGGGTGACCTGCCCGAAAAAATCTGCGCCACCTGCGGGCGGCCTTTCGCATGGCGGAAGAAATGGGAAAAGGTCTGGGACGAGGTGCGCTATTGTTCCGATCGCTGCCGGGATGGGCGTAGGACGTGCCATTCGGCCCATACTGCGGAAAGGAAGCCGTAACCCGCATGGCCTAACCACAGACGCTGACCGATTATCGCCGCCTGCGCATTCCCGGTGGGACCTATGTCTTCCCCCTGCGCCGAGACGTGGGGGGCGGTTCCCGGCTGACCGACCGGATTGGTCTTCTGCGCGCCGCTTGGGCGGCGGCCTTCGGCGATTATCCGGCGACGCAGCATTCCGTCGTCATCCTGCCCGACATCTGCATGTCGTGCTGACTAAGGCCGAGGGGGCCGTGCATGTCTCAGCGCGCTGGCAAAGGCTGAACGGTTATTTCAGCCATGCCTTGGGCGAGACGCACCCCGCAATCCTCCGCCACGGCCTTGTCCGGGACACCGCCGACTGGCCCTTTCTGCGCCTGAACGCCCTTCCTGCAACGCAGGGGCGGACCGCCCATCCTACCCTGCACCGTTATCGGATGGGCCATCCGGCCCATCCCGCCTTCGGTCCCCGCTAGACCAGCGCCGCCAGCTTGCCCAAGGTCTGCAAGCCCAGCGCCTCTGCCCCGAACCCTTTCGCCCCCTGCCATTCCTCGGCACTGGCAAAGACCATGCCCAAAGTGACCTCCGTCCCGCCCTCTACCGGCAAGAACAGCGCCCAGGCATCCGCATGTTTCGGCCCTCCCTCGCCCGCATGCAGCGCATAGTCGATCCGCGCCTCGGGCAGCACCGCGCCATAACGATGATGGTTGGGCCAGACCGTCCCATCCGGCCCGATCATGTCAAACACCCACTCGCCCCCGGCCCGCAGATCAATCCGTGCCGTGCGGCAGGAAAACCCGTCGGGCCCCCACCAGCGCGGAAGGGTGTCTGCATCCCACCACGCGCCCCAGACCCGCGCCACAGGTGCCTCGATCCGGCGCGAGATCACCATCATCCGCCCCGCAACCCCGGCCAGATTGTCCAAGCCCGCCGCGAAGCCCGTGCGATAGCCCGCCTCCATCCCGCCCGCCAGATCGGCAAGCTGCACCGTCACCTCGATCCGCGCGCCCTCGCCGTCTGCCTGAACCTCCGCCGTCACCAGCGCCGCCGAAAGCGTGAGACCGCCACGCGAGATCACCTCCGAATTCACGCTCCGCCGTCCCGGCTCCAGCACCAGCCAGACCACCTCGCAGCGGATATCCTCCTCCCCCGCCACATGGCAAAGCGACACTTCCCGCCCGCCAACTGGCGTATCGGCCTCCAGAAACTCCACCGTGACCTCGGGCGACGGGGCCGCCCAGATCGCCCGCGCTGCCGGGGCCGTCCAGCCTTGCCAAAGCGTCGCCACCGGGGCCGCCACGCTGCGCGCAAAACGCAATGTTGAAAAGCCGGTCACTTCATCAACCCCTGCGCATAGGCCTCAAGCTGGGTGGCCACCGTGCCCCAACCATCGTGAAAGCCCATCTCGGCATGGGTCTTTGCCGTATCGGCATTGCGATGCCGCGCAACGGCGGTATAGCGCGTCCGCCCGCCCCCAATATCCTCAAAGGTCAGGATCGCGGTCATGAACGGCTCTGCCGCAGGCTTCCACCCCTCGGTATAGGTGTCGGTAAAGACCAGCCGCTCTTGCGGGACGACCTCCAGATAGACGCCGCGATTTTCCATCACAGTCCCATCAACGTCGAACGTCGTATCGCAGGCCCCGCCCACACGCACATCCAGACGGCAGGCCGTCACCCGATGCGGGCGTGGCACAAACCAGTGCATCAGATGCTCGGCCTTGGTCCAACACTCCCAGATCACCGCGCGCGGTGCGGCCAGTTCGCGCACCAACACAAGGTCCAGCGCCGGGTCGAACCCCGGCAGGTCTTCGGAAGTCATCGCTCGCGCTCCTTCATCAGCCGCATCACGTAATCCTCAAGCCGGTCCAGCCGCGCCTCCCATTCGGCGCGTTGCCCTGCCAGCCAATCCTCCACCGGGGCCAGCGCCTGTGGCACCAGCGCGCAGGATCGCACCCGCCCGTCCTTTGTCGTCACGATCAACCCCGCCCCCTCCAGCACCGCCAGATGCCGCATCACCGTGGGCAGGCGCAGCCCCGTGGGCGCGGCCAGTTCCGTCACCGCCGCAGGCCCCCGCGCCAATCGTTCCAGCATCGCCCTCCGCGTGGGATCGGAAAGCGCTTGGAACAGCAGCGACAGGTCGGGATCTTGCTTAGCCATTCCGCTAACTATCAGCCCCAGCCGCGCCGCGAAAGAAAAAACTTAGCCAGTTATCAAACTATCCGCATTCCCCGCGAAATTCGGAAAGTGAAATATCGATTTTTGCATCAAATCCCTCCCCTCACGATGTTGCGAGCGGCGCGCCCCGGAATATATGTGTGCCGTTGCATACCGAAGACCCCAATACCCAAGACGGAATAAACGCATGGAACGACTGGATCGCCACGGCCTGCAAGTGGACGCAAGACTGGCCGCCTTTCTCGAAGACCGCGCCCTGCCCGGAACAGGCGTGACGGCAGACCACTTCTGGAAAGGCTTCGCCGCGGCTGTGGCAGAGCTTGGCCCCATCAACCGCGCCCTTCTTGCCACGCGCGACCGGATGCAGACCCAGATCGACGACTGGCACCGCGCCCGCAAAGGCCAGCCCCATGATGCGGCGGCCTACACGGCCTTCCTGCGCGAGATTGGCTATCTGCTGCCCGAAGGCCCGGATTTCACCATCCGCACCACCGGCACCGACCCCGAGATTGCCGCCATGCCCGGCCCGCAACTCGTGGTTCCCGTGATGAACGCGCGCTACGCGCTCAATGCCGCCAATGCGCGCTGGGGGTCGCTTTATGACGCGCTCTATGGCACCGATGCCTTGGGCGATGCGCCACAGGGCAAGGACTATGACCCCGCCCGTGGTGCCCGCGTCATCGCCTGGGCCAAGGCTTTTCTTGATGACGTGGCACCGCTCGCCAAAGGCAGCCATGCCGATGTCACCCGCTATGCGGTGAAGGACGGCCAGCTGACGCCTGCGCTGAAAGACCCCACCCAATTCGCAGGCTTCCGCGGCAAGGCCGACGCCCCTTCGGCGGTCCTTCTGAAAAACCATGGCCTGCACCTTGTTTTGCGCATCGACCCCGGCCACCGCATCGGCGCAGACGATCCCGCAGGCCTTGCCGATATCCGGATGGAGGCCGCGCTTTCCGCCATCATGGATTGCGAAGACAGCATCGCCGCCGTCGATGCCGAAGACAAAGTCGCGGCCTATGGCAACTGGCTTGGCCTGATGAAGGGGGATCTGGTCGAGATGGTCACGAAAGGCGACCAGACGATCGAACGCCGCCTGCGCGACGATTACGCCTTCTCCGCCCCCGATGGCACGCCCCTCCTTCTGAAAGGGCGCGCCCTGATGCTGGTGCGCAATGTGGGCCATCTGATGACCAACCCGGCCATCCTTGATGCCGAAGGGCGCGAAGTGGGCGAAGGCCTCATGGATGCCTTCATCACCACGCTCTGCGCGCTGCATGACCTGCAAAAGACCCAAGGCCCGCGCAATTCGCTGCACGGGTCTGTTTATGTGGTGAAACCCAAGATGCACGGGCCAGAAGAGGTGGCCTTCGCCTGCACGATCTTCGACCGGGTCGAGGCGACACTCGGCCTGCCCCCCTTCACCGTGAAACTCGGCATCATGGATGAGGAACGCCGCACCAGCGCCAACCTCAAGGAATGCATCCGGGCGGCGGCAGACCGTGTGGCCTTCATCAACACGGGCTTCCTTGATCGCACAGGGGATGAGATCCACACCTCGATGGAAGCCGGCCCCATGATCCGCAAAGGCGATATGAAAGCCGCGCCCTGGATCGCGGCCTATGAAGATCGCAATGTCGATATCGGCCTTGCCTGCGGGCTCAAAGGCCGCGCTCAGATCGGCAAGGGCATGTGGGCCATGCCCGACCGGATGGAGGCGATGCTGCACGCCAAGATCGCCCATCCGCAGGCAGGTGCCACCTGCGCCTGGGTGCCCTCGCCCACCGCCGCCACCCTGCACGCCACGCATTACCACCGCGTCGATGTGCTGGCGCGGCAAGACCAGATCGCCGCGGGCGGCCCGCGCGGACGGCTGGAAGACCTGCTGACCATCCCCCTCGCCCATGGCCAGAACTGGTCCGAGGCCGAGATTCGGGATGAAGTTGAAAACAACGCCCAAGGCATCCTCGGCTATGTCGTGCGCTGGGTCGATCAGGGCGTGGGCTGTTCCAAGGTGCCCGATATCCATGATGTCGGCCTGATGGAGGACCGCGCCACCTGCCGCATCTCGGCGCAAGCGCTGGCCAATTGGCTGCACCATGGCGTGGTGTCTGAGGCGCAGGTCATGGCCGCCTTCCGCAAGATGGCCGCCGTGGTGGATCGCCAGAATGCCGGCGACCCGGCCTATCGCCCCATGGCGCCGGGCTTTGACGGCGTAGCCTTCAAGGCCGCCTGCGATCTGGTCTTTGCAGGCCGTGAACAGCCCTCCGGCTATACCGAACCCGTCCTGCACCGCCGCCGTCTGGAATGGAAAGCCCGCAACCGCTTGCGCAGCGTCTGACGCTTATCAAAAAGCGCGGGCATGCGCCCGCATTCCTTTCCTCTCGCCTGCGCGCGTGCCGCGCTCCGGCTCGGTGTTTTTTGAGTATTTGGGGCCAAGATGAAGATCATGCTGCTTCATCTTGGCCAAAATACTCGCGGGGGAGACGCCCGGAACGGGCGGCGGGGGCGGCAGCCCCCCATCGAGCCGAAGCGCGGCACGCGCGCAGGCGAGGGGAAAGGCGTGCGCAGCCCCCTGGGGGGCAAGCTCCGATAAGTCAGCCGATATCAAGGGCCAGCGCGTGGATGCGGCTGTTCAGGTCGCCCAGCGCCTTTTGCACGGCCCGGTGGCGATCGACCCGTCCCATCGGGCCAAAGGCGGCGGCGCGGATCTTCACCCGGAAATGGCTTTCGCCTGACCCATCATCGCCTGCATGGCCCGCATGGCGATGGCTTTCATTGACCACCTCAAGTTCCGTGGGCTGGAAAGCCTTGGTCAGCCTTTGTGTGATTTCATCGCTCACGGCCATTTTTCGCTGCCCCCTCTTCTATCCGCTGCAAGAACCCCTAAACTCTCGCCTCCGAGTCGGAAAGGCCTGCCCCAGAATGTCATCACGCCCCCCTTTTGAGTTCGATCTTCGCGTCTCTGCCGATAAAAAGCGCCGCAAGACGGGGCGGCGCGGCATGTCGGGCGCTTTCGAGACATCGCAAAAACAATGCGAATATCCGGGTTGCAGCGAACAGGGGGCGTATCGCGCGCCGAAATCGCCCGACCATCTCGATGAATTTTTCTGGTTCTGCAAAGACCATGTGCGCGAATACAATCTGAAGTGGAACTTCTTTCAGGGCACCACGGACGAGGAATTTCAGAAATTCCTCGACAAGGACCGGGTCTGGGGCCGCGCCACACAGCCCTTCGGCAAAAAGCCCGATGAAGGCCGCGCTTGGGCGCGGTTGGGGGTTGATGATCCGATGGCGATCTTGGGGGAAAAGGCCACGCTCAACCCGGCCAAGCCGACGGGCCATGCCACCCGCAAACTGCCGCCAACGGAACGCAAGGCGCTCGAGATTCTTGATGCCCGCGACACCATGACGAAGGCCGAGATTCGCAAGCAATACAAATCCCTCGTCAAGGATCTGCATCCTGACATGAACGGCGGCGATCGGTCGGATGAGGACCGCCTGCAAGAGGTTGTCTGGGCTTGGGATCAGATCAAGGACAGCCGCTATTTCCGCGACTGACCCTGCCTAAGGGCCACCGCCTGCGTGGCCAAAGCCCCCGCCAAGCCTGCGCCCCAAGCCAAGGGCCAGCGCGGCACTTCGGCCAGTAATGACAGCATGCCCCCGCCTTGCAGCAGCGGCACCACCAGACCCACGGCCAACAAAAGCCCCGCCGTCGCCAGCACCGCCCGCAGCCAGCCGCCGAGCCCCCCCTGCCCAAAAGCCCCCGCCAGCAGCCAGCCCCCCACCAGTGCCACCGGAAAGGCCAGCGCGAAGGCGGGCGTGAACAGGGCCGAGGCTTCGCTATCCGCCCCAAGCTCTGCCCGCGCCAATGTGGCAGCGGTGAAGAGGGCCAGAAGAAGGCTGCGGATCAGGCGGTGTTTCGCGGTCATGGCCCCCAGATAATCCGACATCCCGCCGCGCGCCAGCCCTGCCCCCGCCCCAACTGGACTGCAAAGACCCGCAGCGTGGCCCTTCCCCTTGCACCCCCCCGCGATATGTTCCACACATCCCAGACGCCCAAGGGGGCGCGCGACTTTGACCATGATGGCGGACCGAATGCTGGACACTGTGATGAAACCCACCGAAGAAATTTCTGTCCGCGACGTGTTCGGCATCGACACGGACATGAAGGTCAAGGCCTTTGCCGACCGCACCGATCGCGTGCCGGAAATCGATCCGACCTATAAATTCGATCCCGACACCACGCTCGCCATCCTTGCAGGCTTTGCCTATAACCGCCGCGTGATGATCCAAGGCTATCACGGCACCGGGAAATCCACCCATATCGAACAGGTGGCCGCCCGGCTGAACTGGCCTTGCGTGCGCGTCAACCTGGACAGCCACATCTCGCGCATCGACCTGATCGGCAAGGACGCGATCAAGCTGCGTGATGGCAAGCAGGTCACCGAGTTTCACGAAGGCATCCTGCCTTGGGCGCTGCGCAACCCCGTCGCCATCGTCTTTGACGAATATGATGCAGGCCGCGCCGATGTGATGTTCGTCATCCAGCGCGTGCTGGAACATGACGGCAAGCTCACGCTTCTTGATCAGAATGAGATCATTACACCCCACCCGTCCTTCCGCCTGTTTGCCACGGCAAACACCGTGGGTCTGGGCGATACGACGGGCCTTTACCACGGCACCCAGCAAATCAACCAAGCGCAGATGGACCGCTGGTCGCTTGTCGCCACGTTGAACTATCTGTCCCACGATGCCGAAGCGGCGATCGTTCTGGCCAAGAACCCGCATTACAATACCGAGAAGGGCCGCAAGACCATCAACCAGATGGTCACCGTGGCCGACCTGACGCGCACGGCCTTCATGAATGGCGATCTTTCCACCGTCATGTCACCGCGCACCGTCATCAACTGGGCCCAGAACGCCGAAATTTTCCGCAATGTGGGTTACGCCTTCCGCCTCTCCTTCCTCAACAAATGCGATGAGTTGGAACGTCAGACGGTGGCCGAATTCTATCAGCGCTGCTTCGGCGAGGAATTGCCCGAAAGCGCCGCCTCCATGGCGATGAAGTAACCCGCGCGCCCATCGCGCCGGATCAAGGCCCCGCCATCGGCGGGGCTTTTTTCTTTATTCTCAAATAGATATAAAATTCTTTGAATGCGAATGTTTCGCAATCGCGACCTAAACTCGGGCACAGCACGCCGTTCTTATGGCGATATTTCATCTTCCTCTGTGCCGGAGACCCGCATGACGCTTATCCAACGCCTGTCCCTGCGAACGCGCCTTATCGCCGCGATCTTCACCACCATGATCGCCGTCACTGCCGCGCTCGTGGCTTTCGTGTTGTCCGAAAAGGAAAAAGAACTGCGCGACTTCGCCAGCGACAAGGTCGATACCGCGATCTGGGCGCTGTCCAACAATCTGCCAGTGCAGGCCCGCGGCTTCACCCTTGGACCGCCGGTCGAGGGGCGCATCAACAGCCTTGTCGTCGATGCCGCGCAGGTGGACATCGCGCCCAGCGTCAACGATGCCATCTATGCCGGCACCGGGGTGCATGTGACCTATTTCCGGCTCGACCCGGACAGCAAGGAATTCATCCGCGTCATGACCAGTGTCACCGCCAAGGATGGCACCCGCGCCGTGGGCACGCCGCTTGATCCGACCGGGCCTGCCACGGCGGCGCTGTTGCGCGGGGAAACCTATAGCGGCGACGGGATCATCCTCGGCGAATTGCATCTGACGCGCTATGAACCCGTCTATGATGCCGCGGGCCAGATCGTGGGCTCTGTTGGCGTGGGCAAATCCATCGCCATCCTTGCCACCATGCTGCGCGACACCACGGTGCAGCTTGCCCTCGTGATGCTTGTCCTGAATGCCATCGCCGCCCTTGGCTGCTTTTTCCTCATCAACCGCGCGATGCGCCCTGTCCGCCGTCTGGTCGATACGGTGAACCGCCTCAAGAACCGCGACTATGACGCCGAGATCCTCCCCGTCGCCAGCAAGGATGAGGTGGGCGAACTGACCACCGCCTGCATCAAGCTGCGCGATGACCTGCGCGAGGCGGCACGGCTGGAAACCATCGCTGCCGCGCAGGCCGCCGAACGCGACGCGCGCCGCGCCGAGATGGACCTGTTGATGGCCCAACTCAGCCGGGGCGCCTCCGAACAGGCTGTCGCCGCCGAAAAGGCCAGCGCCTCGATGGAAGAGATGCGCGCCAATGTCCGCCAGTCCGCCAACAATGCCGCCCAGACCGAACGCATCGCGCTGCAGGCCGCCCATGACGCCGCCGAAACCGGGGCCGTGGTGACCGAGGCCGTAAAGTCGATGACCAGCATCGCCGAAAAGATCACCATCATCCGCGAGATCGCGCGCCAGACCGACCTCCTCGCCCTCAACGCGGCGGTCGAGGCCGCGCGGGCGGGCCAGCACGGACAGGGCTTCGCCGTGGTCGCCGCCGAGGTGCGCAAACTCGCCGAACGCAGCCAGCAGGCCGCGGCCGAGATCGGCACCCTGTCAGGCAGCACCCTGAAGGTCAGCCGCGAGGCGGGCGAGCGTCTTTCCGGCCTTGTTCCCGCGATCCAGAAGACCGCGCATCTGGTGCAGGCGATCAGCGCCGCCTCCAACGAACAAAGCATCGGCATCGAACAGATCAACGAGGCGATCCGCGACCTCGACGCCGTGATCCAGCAGAACGCCACCGCTGCGGGCCGGGTGACCATGTCGACCGCCACCGAGGAGGCGGCAGAACCCCTCTTCCGCCGCGCCGCCTGATACCGCCCGGCGCAGGCCCCGCCTTCCCGCGCGGGGCCTGCCCATCTTTCCCCTTGGCCTGTCCCCCTGACGGGTCAAAGCCCGCCGCAGCGGCACCTGCGCGGCCCCGTCTGGCAGGATTAGCGCCCACTTCCCCGGCGGTCCCCGACCCCAACAGTGGCAGATCGTGCCGGATTTGTCGGGCTTGCGGAAAAAACCACAAAAAGTTTTCTTTCTGCTCGCTTGATAAACAGATTTTCTGCCGTAATGCTTTAATCATGGGCGGTTTGAAAACATATCTCCGCGCCACGGCGCTTTTCTGCGCGCTCGCCGCACCTGTCGCGGCTCGGGCCGATGCCGATCTTCCCGACGATCCCTTGCGCTTTTTCGCCGCCTGCGCGGGCCGGATGTCGGCCCTGATGGAACATCAATGGATCGTGGACGGCCCCGCTTCGGAGGCGACCAAGGCACGGCGGGCCGACATCCTCGACCTTCTCACCGCGCTGACCCCGCCGGGGCAAGAGGCGCGGGTCATGGGCTGGCGGATCGAGGCCAAAGCCGCCCATGCCGCCCTCCTTGCCCGGACGTGGCAGGACGACGCCGCATCCACCGCCCGCGCCGCCCGCCAAGCCCTCGCTCTGCACAATCAATGCATGGCATTTCTGTCCTGATCTTTCTCTCCCTGATTGTATTTCAGCCTCACATTCCGAAAGTCACTGTCGTTTTGATAGTCACATCCTCGGCACATCTTTCCGGAGACTGGCAGATCATGCGCATTCCCAAGCTTTCCCTTAGGTCACGGCTTCTCGCGGTGCTTTTCACGGCCATGGTGGCGGTAAGTGCCACCTTATTCGCGGTCGTTCTGTCGCAGAAAGAAGCGGAACTTCGCGCCGCAACCCATGAAAGCGTCAACGCCGCCATCTGGGCATTCGCCCGCGCCCTTCCCCATGAGGCAGCAGGCTTCACCCCTGCCCCGCAGGAAAATGGCCGACTGCATGGCGTGGCGGGCTCTGGCACGCCCGCGAATATTCCCGAAGGCACGGTCGACGCCGTTTTCGCAAATACCGGCGTGCATGTGACCTATTTCGCCTTCCAACCCGAAAGCGGGGAATTCATCCGCCACATGACCAGCATCACAGCCGCCGATGGCAAACGTGTCGTCGGCACACCGCTGGACCCCAAGGGTCCGGTCCTGCCGGTTCTCATGCAGGGCGACGTCTTCATTGGCGATGCCACCATTCTTGGTGAACCCTACCTCACCCGCTATGAGCCTGTCTTCGATGCCCAAGGGGCAATCGTGGGCGCGCTTTTCGCAGGCAAATCCATCGCGCAGATCCATTCCGTCTTCATGTCCACCGCGACCTCGCTTGGCACGCTGCTGCTGGGCCTTATCCTTGCGGCCTCGGTCGCCTGCTTCTTCCTGATCAACCGCACCATGCGTCCGGTGCGGCGTCTGGTGGAAAGCGTCAACCGCCTGAAGGACCGCGATTACGACGTGGACATCCGCCCCGTCGCCACCCGCGACGAGGTGGGCCAACTGACCACCGCCTGCATCCAGCTGCGCGATGACCTGCGCGAAGGCGCGCGGCTCGCCACCATCGCCGCCGCCCAAGCCGCCGAACGCGACGAACGCCGGGCCGAGATGGACCGCCTGATGGCGCAACTCAGCCGGGGCGCCACCGAACAGGCCGCCGCCGCCGAAAAGGCCTCGGCCTCGATGGAAGAGATGCGTGCCAATATCCGCCAATCCGCCGAAAATGCGGCCCAGACCGAACGCATCGCGCTGACCGCCGCGCATGACGCCGCCGAAACCGGGGCTGTTGTGACCGATGCCGTGACCGCCATGGCCAGCATCGCCGAAAAGATCGGCATCATCCGCGAGATTGCGCGCCAAACCGACCTTCTGGCCCTGAATGCGGCGGTCGAGGCCGCGCGGGCTGGCCAGCACGGCCAAGGCTTCGCCGTGGTGGCGGCCGAGGTGCGCAAACTGGCCGAGCGCAGCCAAGAGGCGGCGGTTGAAATCGGCCAGCTTTCCGGCTCCACCCTGCAAGTCAGCCGCAAGGCGGGCCAAAAGCTTGCCGCCCTCGTCCCGGCCATTCAGGAAACCGCCTCCCTCGTGCAATCGATCAGCGCGGCCTCTAGCGAGCAGAGCATCGGCATCGAACAGATCAACGAAGCCATCCGCGACCTCGACGCCGTCATCCAGCAAAACGCCAGCGCTGCGGCCAAGATCGGTGCCGCCTCGCAGGAAGACGAAGCCCCCCGCCTGCCTTATCTCCGGGCGGCCTGATCACCGCGCCGTCCGCGCGCAGCGATCCTACTGGACAACGCGCGCGGGCGGACTCTGCGCCCCGAAACGGGCGGAAGTGACGAGGCTTTCGCCCTGCACCGCGTTCGCCACAGGTCTTGCTTCGGCGTTAACCTTAACGCGTTGCGAGCGCGCGCTGCGTGCCCACAGTTTGCGGCACAAAACCCGGCACAAAACAGGGCACAGGCGTTTTCGGCCAAACCCTTGCGGTTAATCACCTTTTCCCGCAGCCGCATAAGAAAAAGGGGCGGCTTTCGCCACCCCTTTCCCCGACAGGGAGATGTCGGTCAAATCAGCCGCGCGCAGCCTTGGTCGCATTGGCCCACCACACCAGATCGTCCAGCGAGGCGGTGGCAGCGGGCAGAAGGTTCGCTTCCACATCGGCCATATTGCCCGACCCGCCAAAGCCCGGATGAACCTTGAAGAAATCGCCCATCCCCAGATGCACGGCATTGCGGGTGGGGACCATCTGCAACTCCACCGCGATGTTGCGCAGATGCTCCATCGCGCGGGTGCCGCCCACCGAACCATAGGCCATCGCCGTCATCGGCTTCTTGGCCCATTCCACATAGGCCTGATCCAAAGCGTTCTTCAAAGACCCGGTGATCGACCGATTGTATTCCGCGACGACAAAGATGTAACCGTCGAATTCTGCAATCTTTTTCTGCCATTTCACGGCAGCGGCCGATTGCGACGGGGCCCATGCGTTCGACGCCACTTCGTTGAACAAGGGCAGGTCATAGTCGCGCAGATCGACCAGTTCGACGGTCATATCCGTGCGCGCCTTGGCCTGCGCCAGCATCCACTGCGCCGGGATATCGGCAAAGCGGCTGTCGCGGGTCGATCCAATGATAAGGGCGATTTTCGGGGTGCTCATGGCGTTGATCCGTTCCGTTGAGGAGGGTTGAATTCTGCCCCTCACAGATGGGCTTTTGGGCAGACCCGAACAATTCGGCGCGGACGCAAAACACCTGTGCATCCGCGCACCTTTCGTCCCATTGATCCCTGAAAGACGACGCCTGCCCTTGCCCCTGCCCGCCCCAAGTGCAAATCTGCCCCAAAGGTGCCGCACCCTGCGCACCGCCCTGCGCGTGACCCAATGACCAAACCCACCGACAACCCCGCCGATCCCTTCAAGAAGGCGCTCGCCGAAGCCACCCGCACCATGGCCGATGACCCGGACATGACGGTACAATATTCGGTAGACCCCCCCGGCATGAACCGCGAGGGGGTGCGTCTGCCACAGGTTTCCCGCCGCATGACACGGGATGAGGTGATGCTGGCGCGCGGCACCGCCGATGCCTTCGCGCTGCGCCGCAAGTTCCACGATGACACCGTCGCCGCCCGCTACGCGCCGCAAGGCAATCTTGCGCGCGAGATTTATGAGGCGATGGAAACCGCCCGGTGCGAGGCCGTGGGGGCCCGCGCCATGCCGGGCACGGCGGTCAACATCGATGCCAAGATCGCGCATGAGGCTGAACGCAAAGGATATTCCCAGATCACCAACATGCAGGACGCGCCCCTTTCGGTCGCGGCAGGCTATCTTGTCCGTCACCTTGCAACGGGGCGCGAGATGCCGAAAGGTGCGGGCAACGTGATGGACCTGTGGCGCGGTTTCATCGAAGAACAGGCCGGCGGCACGCTGGAAAACATCGACCATGTGCTAGAGGATCAGGCCGCCTTCGCACGTCTGGCGCGCAAGGTGATCTCTGACCTCGGCTATGGCGATCAGCTGGGCGACGACCCTGATCAAGACGAACCCGACGATCAGGAAGGCGAGGCTGAAGAAGATCAAGACAGCCCCGACAGCGCAGGAGACGAAGAACAGGAAAGCGACGAATCCGAGGCTGCGCCCGAACGCAGCCAAGAGGAACAGCAGGACCAGTCGCAGGCGCAGGTCACGATGGAAGACAGCGCCGATATGGAACAGGGCGATGAGGCGGAATTGCCGGAAGGTGAGGCCCCGCTTGAGCCGCCGCCACCTGCGCCCTATTCTGATGCCGACCCGAACTATACCGTCTATACCACGGATTTCGATGAAGAAATTCGCGCCGAGGAACTCGCCGAACCGGCCGAGTTGGAACGCTTGCGCGCCTATCTTGACCAGCAGTTGGAACCCCTGAAGGGTGCGGTGTCGCGGCTGGCAAACAAGCTGCAGCGCCGCCTTCAGGCGCAGCAGAACCGGTCTTGGCTTTTCGATCTGGAGGAAGGCACGCTGGACGCAGGCCGCCTTGCCCGCGTCGTCGCGAACCCCACCACGCCGCTGTCCTTCAAGCAGGAAAAGGACACCGAATTCCGCGATACCTGTGTGACGCTGCTTCTGGACAATTCCGGGTCGATGCGGGGTCGCCCGATCTCGATCGCCGCGATCTGCGCCGATGTGCTGGCGCGCACGCTGGAACGCTGCTCGGTCAAGGTGGAAATCCTTGGCTTCACCACCCGCGCGTGGAAGGGCGGGCAGTCGCGCGAACGCTGGCTGGCCCAAGGCCGCCCGCAGGGGCCGGGCCGCCTGAACGACCTGCGCCACATCATCTATAAGGGCGCAGATGCCCCATGGCGCCGCGCGCGGCCCAATCTGGGGCTGATGATGAAGGAAGGGCTTCTGAAGGAAAACATCGATGGCGAGGCGCTGGAATGGGCGCATCGCCGGATGATGGCCCGGCCCGAAGCGCGAAAGATCCTTATGGTGATCTCTGACGGGGCGCCGGTCGATGATTCAACTTTGTCCGTCAACCCCGCGAATTTCCTTGAAAAACACCTGCGCGACGTGATCGCGATGGTCGAGCGGCGGCGACAGGTGGAACTGATCGCCATCGGCATCGGCCATGACGTGACGCGCTATTACCAACGCGCGGTCACGATCACGGATGTAGAGCAGTTGGCGGGTGCGATGACAGAACAACTCGCAGGGCTGTTCGAAAGCGATCCGAAGAAACGCGCCAAGGCCGGGATGCGGCGGGCGGGGTAAAGGGCCGGCCAAGAGGGGGGGCTGTCTGCCCCCCTCATGGCCTACGACCAATTCACCCCCGCGGATATTTGACGACAGAACATGAGGGGCGCGATGTTCCAGAATTTCGAAACCTCCGCCGATCCTTCCGCCGGGCCGGGCCGTCTGTCGCGGCTGCGCGATCATCTGCGGGGCGAGGGGCTGGCAGGCTTCATGGTCCCACGGGCCGATGTGCATCAGGGCGAATATGTCGCCGCGCGGGATGAACGTCTTCAATGGCTTACGGGCTTTACCGGATCGGCGGGCTTTGCCATCGTCCTGCCGGACGTGGCCGGGGTCTTCATTGACGGGCGCTATCGGGTGCAGGTGAAGCATCAGGTCGATCTGACGGCCTTCACCCCCGTGCCATGGCCAGAGACCAAGCCCGGCCCGTGGATCGCGGATCATCTGGCCGAGGGCGTGGTGGGGTTCGACCCCTGGCTGCATACGGGGGATGAGGTGACACGTCTTGAAGAGGCGCTGAAGGGAACCAAGGTCACCTTGCGCGCGGTGGAAAACGCCGTCGATGCAATCTGGCCTGACCAGCCCGCAGCGCCCGTGGGCGCAGCCTTTCCGCATCCCGTGACGCTGGCCGGCGAAAGCTCAGAGGCCAAGCGGGTGAGGCTGGCCGAAGGCCTGCGCAAGGCGGGGCAAGAGGCGGCGGTGATCACCCTGCCCGACTCGCTTTGTTGGCTTTTGAACCTGCGGGGGGCGGATGTGCCGCGCAATCCGATCCTGCATGGCTTTGCCATTTTGCGGGCGGATGGGTCCGTGGATGTCTTTACCGCCCCTGCCAAGCTTGGCCCCGCCGCGCGGGCCGCTTTGGATGCGGGCGTGCGACTGCACCCGGTAGAAGCCTTTGAAACCACGTTGCAATCCCTGTCGGGAAAGGTCCGCGTGGACCGCGCAACCGCACCCCTTGCCGTGTCGCGGCTGATTGAGGGTGCGGGAGGGACCGTCGTCTGGGGCGATGACCCCTGCCGCCTGCCCAAAGCGACCAAGAACGCCGCCGAAGTGGCCGGCATGCGCGAGGCGCATCTGCGCGACGGCGCGGCTATGGTCGAATTCCTCTGCTGGTTGGACGATGCCGCACCCAAAGGCGGGCTGACCGAGATTGATGTTGTGACCGCGCTGGAAGCCTATCGCCGGGCGACGAATGTGCTGCATGACATCAGCTTTGACACGATCTGCGGCACAGGGCCGAATGGCGCGATCATGCATTACCGGGTAACGCATGAGACGAACCGCACCGTGGGGAGGGGCGAACTCCTCCTCGTTGACAGCGGTGCGCAATATGCCGATGGCACGACCGATATCACCCGCACCATCGCCGTGGGCGATCCGGGAGAGGAGGCGCGCGCCTGCTATACCCGCGTTTTGCAAGGACTTATCGCCATTTCGCGCGTCCGCTGGCCGCGCGGCATCGCGGGGCGCGATCTGGACGCCTTGGCGCGGTTCAACCTTTGGGTGGCGGGGCAGGATTTCGACCATGGCACGGGGCATGGCGTCGGGGCCTTTCTGTCGGTGCATGAAGGGCCGCAGCGCCTGTCGCGCGTCTCGGAGGTGCCGCTGGAACCGGGGATGATCCTGTCGAACGAACCAGGCTACTATCGCGAAGGGGCCTTCGGCATAAGGCTGGAGAATTTGATCGTCGTGCAAGAGGCACCGCCCTTGGGCGACAAGCGCGATCAGCTTTGCTTTGAAACGCTGACCTTCGCGCCCTTTGACCGGCGCCTGATTCTGGCCGACCGCCTGTCGCCGGATGAACGGGATTGGCTGAACGCCTATCACGCCGAGGTTCAGGCCAAGCTTTCCGCCCGCCTAGGCGACGCAGCGGCGGATTGGCTTAAGGCGGTCTGCGCGCCGCTGTAAGGCGACACACCGCTTGCGACGGCTTGCCATGCGCGCTCTCGTGCCGAGCCGTGAACGCGCGCTTGCCGTAGGGGCAGCCCACGCGCATCATCACCCTTAGGCAAGGGAGGCTGACATGACCGTAACGCTGGAAATCCGGCCCGTTTCGGGCCGCTATATCGTGCGTGCGAGTGGAACCATCATCGGCGAGACAGAGCGGGCCGTGGAATTGGTGGAAGGCGCGCGCCCGCCCGTGATCTATGTCCCGCGCGAGGATGTGGCGATGGCGCTTTTGGACCCGACCGACCGCCATTCCACCTGCCCGCACAAGGGTGAGGCGCGATATTACAGCATCGTCACGCCTGAGGCGCGGCTGGAAAACGCCGTCTGGTCTTATGAAAGCCCAGTCGCGGGTGCAGAGGCCATCGCGGGCCATCTGGCCTTCTACCCCGACAAAGTGCGGGTGGAGCCGCGCTAGGCCGCCGCCGCCACCGCCCGGATCCGTTCGACCATAGCGCGCAGCCCGTTTGATCGTTGGGAAGACAGATGTTCATTCAACCCAAGCCGCGCCAGTTCGGCAGGGGCATTCACCTTCACGACCTCGGCCACGGGCAGGCCCGCATAGAGGGCATGCAGAACGGCGATCAGGCCCTTCACGATCATTGCATCGCTATCGCCCTGAAAATCAAAACGCCCCTCGGCGATGATCGGCTGCAACCACACTTGACTGGCGCAGCCCTGCACCTTGGTCGCTGGCACCTTGAAGGCCTCATCCATCGGCGGCAGGGCCTTGCCCAATTCGATCACATGGCGATAGCGGTCTTCCCAATCGTCAAGGAAGTCGAAGGTTTCGGCGATCTCTTCAAAGGCGGGGGTGGCCATCACGCTCTCCGATGTTCTGGCCATGACCTAGGGCCTTGCAGCGAAAAGGTCCACCCCATGCGGCGGGGTGCTTTTCAAAGCCTGCGCCATGGGCTACCCAAGGGACAACAGACGGGGGACCGAATGAAACGCAGGGTGGTTCTGGCTTTGGGCGCGGCTTTCGTGGTGACGGGCTGCGGTGCGGTGCGTGACTCGCGGCTCAATCCTTTCAACTGGTTCGGGGGCGCGCGCCGTCGCGAACGGGTGCAACAGACCGCCGAAGTGGCGCGTGATCAGCGCTTGCTTGTAGCGGATGTCACCTCGCTGTCGGTCGATGCCTATTCCAGCGGGGCCATTGTCCGCGCCACGGGCATTCCGCCCAGCCAAGGCTGGTGGGATGCCGAACTCGTGGCCCGCCCCATCGATGAAAACGGGGTACTGGTCTACGACTTCCGCGTCTTCCCACCAATCATCGACACCCCCACCGGCACGCCGCGTTCGCGTGAGATTACGGTCGGCGTGTCCATCTCGGCTGTTCGCCTTGATCAGGTGCGGGAGATTGTGGTTCAGGGCGCGAACAACGCCCTTTCCTCGCGCCGCTAACCGCCCAACCGCACGACCCGCACTTCGCTGCCCTTGGCCGAAAGCGCGATCTCGCCGCGACACAGGCGCATCGCGTCATCGCCAAAGGCTTCGGCGCGCCAACCTTTCAGCGCTTCGATGTTCCGCTCGCCCGCCGCGATGGCGTCCAGATCAGAGGCCGAGGCGATCAGCTTTGGCGCCACGCCAAGCTGTTCGGATTTCGCCTTCAAGAGAACCCGCAGCAGATCGGCCAGCGCCGGGTTCACCTGCAACTGTTCGCGCGAAAGGTCAGGCTTGGGCAGCTCGTCGGGCCGCGTCTCCATCCCGGCGCGGATCGCGGCAAGGATGCCTTCGGCAATCTCGGGCTTGCGCCCTTCGCGCAAAAGAAGGCGCGACCGACCCAATTCCTCCATCGACGTGGGGCGGGTCGAGGCCAGTTCCAAAAGCGCGTCATCCTTCATCACGCGCGACCGCGGCACATTCTGACGCTGGGCGTAATCTTCGCGGAACCGGGCCAATTCCTTGACGATGGCCAAAAACCGCCCCGACGTGGTGCGTGTCTTGACCCGCAGCCATGCCTCTTCGGGATGCACGGTATAGGTGGCCGGATCGGTGAGGATCGCCAACTCTTCCTCAACCCAATTCGTGCGGCCGTTCTTTTCCAATTGGCCCGCAAGCCATTCATAGATCACCCGCAGATGGGTGACATCGGCCAGCGCATATTCCTGCTGCGCCGTCGAAAGGGGCCGCCGCGACCAATCGGTAAAGCGCGAGGTCTTGTCGAGGTTCTGCTTGGCGATCTTTTTCACCAGCGTCTCATAGCCCACCTGTTCGCCAAACCCGCAAACCATCGCGGCGATCTGCGTATCGAACAGCGGGTCGGGGAACACTTTGCCTTCGACGAAAAAGATTTCCAGATCCTGCCGCGCGGCGTGAAAGACCTTCACTGTGGCCTTGTGACGGAGCAGGTCATAAAGCGGCTCGAGGCTCATCTCATCGCCCTCGATCGGGTCGACGAGGACAGCATCTCCGTCCTTGCCGGGCAGCGCCATCTGGATGAGGCAAAGTTTCGACCAATAGGTCCGTTCCCGCAGGAATTCGGTATCGATCGTCACATAGGGTTCGGACTTAGCGGCTTCGCAAAAGGCAGCGAGGTCTTCGGTCGTGGTAATCGTGCGCATCTCGCGATCCGTTCTGCCAAGGGGGCACGGGGTCATCCCGCAACCCCGCTATAGGCAAGGGCGCGGCAAATGGAAAGACGTGACGGACAGCCCGGCATGATCCGGCCAAGGTTGCGGCTGTCACAGATAGATCGGCGTCCGGTTCCCGGCGGCAAAGCGGCGCAGGACCGCAGGGTAAAGCCGATGCTCCTGTTCCAGAACCCGTGTGGCAAGGCTGTCGGCGGTATCGCCGGGCATGACAGGCACCCGCGCCTGCCCAAGGATCGGGCCATCGTCAAGGACGGGTGTCACCTCATGCACGGTGCAGCCTGCCTCCTGATCCCCCGCCTCCAGCGCGCGCTGATGCGTGTGCAGACCGGGATAAAGCGGCAAAAGCGACGGGTGGATGTTCAGCATCCGCCCCGCGAAGGCCTGCACGAAGGCAGGGGTCAGAACGCGCATGAAGCCCGCCAGACAGATCAGATCGGCCCCACATTCAAGGATCGGCTGCATCAACGCGGCCTCAAAGGCGGCCCGGTCCTTGCCGAAGGGGCGATGATCGACCGCCACCGTCGCCACGCCTGCGGCTGCGGCCTTCACCAAGCCTCCGGCCGATGGATCGTTCGACGCCACAAGAACGGGCTGCGCGGGATGGTCCCCCTGCCCCATGTCGCGCAACAGCGCCATCATGTTCGACCCGCCACCGGAAATCAGGATGGCGACGCGGCGTGTCACAGAAGGCGGCCCTTGTAGATGACCCCCTGCCCTTCCACCACTTGGCCCAGCGCAACCACCGTCTCGCCCACCTCGCGCAGCAGGGCTGCGATGCCTTCGGCCCGGTCGGGGGCCACAACCAGCATCATGCCGATCCCGCAGTTAAAGGTCTTAAGAAGCTCTGCCTCGGCCATATTCGCCGTCGTTGCGAGCCACCGGAAAACAGGCGGCAATTCCCATGCCGAAAGGTCGATCTCGCAGGCCATGCCCTCGGGCAAGATGCGCGGCGGATTCTCGGTCAGTCCGCCGCCGGTGATATGGGCCAGACCATGCACGCCGCCGGCGCGGATCGCAGCCAAGGCCTGCTTGACATAAAGCCGCGTGGGCGCCAGCAGCGCCGCGCCAAGGCTGCCTTCGGCAAAAGGCGCGGGCGCGTCCCACGTAAGGCCCGACAGTTCCACCACCTTGCGGACAAAGCTGTAGCCGTTCGAATGAACCCCGTTCGAGGCAAGGCCCAGCAGCACATCCCCCACCGCAACACCCGCGGGCAGATCCTGCCCTCGCTCCATCGCGCCCACGGCAAAGCCCGCAAGGTCGAAATCGCCCTTGTGATACATCCCCGGCATTTCTGCCGTCTCGCCACCAATCAAAGCACAGCCCGAAGCCGCGCAGCCTTCCGCGATGCCTTCGATGATGCGGGCGGCCTGATCCACCTCCAGCTTGCCGGTCGCGAAATAGTCCAGAAACAGCAGGGGTTCCGCACCCTGGCAGACAAGATCATTCACGCACATGGCGACAAGATCGATGCCGATCGTATCGACATTTCCGGTATCGATCGCGATGCGCAGCTTGGTGCCGACCCCATCGGTCGCAGCCACAAGGATCGGATCGTTGTAGCCTGCAGCCTTCAGATCGAACAGCGCTCCAAACCCGCCAAGACCCGACATGGTGCCGGGGCGAGTGGTGCGCTTTGCCGCTGGCTTGATCCGTTCGACCAGCGCATTGCCCGCGTCGATATCCACACCCGCCTGCGCATAGGTAAGGCCGTTCGTCATCGCACCGCTCCGCCGCTGTCCCGCTTTGCGGCGCGGCATATACCACCCCCGCCCGCGCCGCAACGCCGGAAGGCATGGCTTGATGCGGATCAAGGTAGCAAGCCGCGCGCGATGCTATCCAAACCCCGGAACGCGCTGATCGGAGGACCCGCCATGCCGCGACTTTTCATGCTGCTCTTTGCCCTGATCGGGCCATCCTTGGCCGGGGTTGGCATCATCGCCGTCCTGACCATGGGTCTTGTCACCCTCAAACCCATCCTCGCGGCGGCAGCGCTTGGCATGGCCTTTGGCGTGCCCGTCGCGTGGGCGGTGATGCGCCGCCTGACCTTGGGCGAAACAGTCTGAAACGATCAGGTCACAGCCCCCGCCACGGACGAAACCTGCACTTGACCGGGGCGGGGGGAAGGCTTACCCCCTTGCCCATGGGGCTGTAGCTCAATGGTTAGAGCCGGGCGCTCATAACGCCTTGGTTGGGGGTTCGAGTCCCTCCGGCCCTACATCACCTCCCGCCGCCTCTTCAGCGATCCAGTTCCGAAAGGCTTCTATCGCCGGAAAGGACGGGGTCTCTTTTGGCCAAACCAACCAATAGTTGCCCGCGCTGGGCACAGGGCCACCCCAGACAGGGACCAGCCTTTCCTTGTCCAGATCTTCCACAACCAAAAAGCGCGGCAGAAGCGCCACTCCTAGACCATGGATGGCCGCCTGTTGCATGGTGGCGAATTGGTCAAAGACCATGCCGACCGGGCGCTGCCCTGGCAGGCCTTGCGCAGCAAACCAACGCCCCCAGTCGCCCTTGCGCCCTTCGATCTGCAGAAGCGGTAGGTCAAGCAGGTCCGCCGCCCCCGTGATCGGCCCCGTCACAAAATCGGGCGAAGCCACCGCCACCACTTCCTCGCGCATCAAAAGCAGATGCTCGGCATCCGGCCAATCGGCCCGCCCGTAATGGATCGCCGCGTCAAATCCTTCGGCCCGCAGGTCGAAAGGCCGCAAGCGCGTGCTGAAGGTGAGTGAGATGTCGGGATGCGACTGGCGAAAGTCGCGCAGGCGCGGGGCCAGCCAATGCATGCCAAAGGCTGGCAGCAGGGCAATCGACAGCACACGGCCGCCCCCGCCCGACCGCAGCCGCAGCCCTGCCTGCCCAAGCAGGTCCAGCGCGCGCCGCGCCTGTTCCACATAGTCCCGTGCCGCTGGGGTGGGCTGCAACCTTTGCCGATCCCGGATCAGCAGCGTTACGCCCAATTGCGCCTCCACCTCGCGCAGGGCGCGGCTGATCGCGCCCGGCGTCAGGTTCAATTCCCGCGCGGCGGCGGTGGTGGTACCCAGCCTCTCCACCGCCTCTAGCGCCAAAAGGCCGGACAGGGCGGGAAGCTGCCGTCGCGCCGGGATCATGTGAGCAAACCTCAAAATGTTACGATTATCTTTCGCTATTATTGCACAAACAACCAAGGCATAGAAGCCGCAACCCGCCATAGCGCGACTCGCGCCCGACTGACACACTGGACCGCAGCACCGGAGGAAATGACATGAGCCTCGACGCCCCCAAACTCAAAGCCAAGGACGCCCCCGATCTGGCCCGTTTCGACTGGGAAGACCCCTTCCGCCTGAACGACCAGTTGACGGAAGAGGAACGCATGCTGCGCGATGCGGCCCGCGCCTATGCGCAGGAAAAGCTGCAACCCCGCGTGACCGCCGCCTATCGCGAGGAAACCACCGACCCGTCGATCTTCCGCGAAATGGGCGAAATGGGCCTTTTGGGCGTGACCATCCCCGAAGAATATGGCGGGCTGGGCGCATCCTACGTCGCCTATGGCCTTGTCGCGCGCGAGGTGGAGCGGGTGGATAGCGGTTACCGTTCCATGATGTCGGTGCAAAGCTCGCTCGTTATGTATCCGATCTACGCCTACGGGACCGAGGCGCAGCGGACGAAGTATCTGCCCAAACTGGCCGCGGGTGAATGGATCGGCTGCTTTGGCCTGACCGAGCCTGATGCCGGGTCCGATCCGGCCGGGATGAAGACCGTCGCGAAGAAGACCGCGAATGGCTATGTGCTGAATGGCGCGAAAATGTGGATTTCCAACGCCCCTATCGCCGATGTCTTCGTCGTCTGGGCGAAATCCGAGGCGCATGGCGGCAAGATCAAGGGTTTCGTGCTGGAAAAAGGCATGAAGGGCCTGTCCGCGCCGAAGGTTGGCGGCAAACTGAGCTTGCGCGCCTCTATCACGGGCGAAATCGTGATGAAGGATGTGGAAGTCGGCGAAGACGCGCTTCTGCCGAATGTAGAGGGGCTGAAGGGCCCGTTCGGCTGCCTCAACCGCGCGCGCTATGGCATTTCTTGGGGCGTCATGGGTGCGGCCGAATTCTGCATGCATGCCGCCCGCCAATACGGCCTTGATCGCAAGCAGTTCGGCAAGCCGATTGCTGGCACACAGCTCTATCAGCTCAAACTCGCCAATATGATGACCGAGATTTCTTTGGGTCTTCAGGCCAGCCTCCGCGTGGGCCGCCTGATGGATGAGGCGAATGCCGCGCCAGAGATGATCTCGATCATCAAACGCAACAATTGCGGCAAGGCGCTGGAGGCCGCCCGTTGGGCGCGCGACATGCACGGTGGCAATGGCATTCAGGAAGATTTCCAGATCATGCGCCATATGGTGAACCTTGAAACGGTCAACACCTATGAGGGCACGCATGACATCCATGCCCTGATCCTTGGCCGTGCAATCACGGGCGTGCAGGCCTTCTTCTGACATTTCGCCGAGGCGGGAAAACTCTTCTGGAAGAGTTTTCCCGACGCCCTTTCGCAAAACTCTTCGAGAAGAGTTTTGCGGTGATATGGCCGAAAATTCTTTGCAAAGAATTTTCGGCCGTTTCTGGCGCAAAATTCCTAACCAGCCCGGTCATTTTCGGGGATGACAGGCCAGTTTTGCCCGCTACGCTCTTGCGCATGACACATGCGACGCTGCCCCCCGAACTCGACTCCTATCTTTCCGCACATCCCGGCACCCGCTTTCTGGATGCGGTGATGTTCGACCTTTGCGGCACTGCCATCGGCAAGCGATACCCTATCCGCGATGCGGCGAAGGTCTGGACTTCGGGCGTGGCCTTCTGCGCCGGGATCACCACGCTGGATTCACTTGGCGCCTGCTGGGATGTCGAAGGGATCGGCTTTTCGGATGGCGACCCCGACGCCACCTCTTACCCCATTCCCGGCACGCTGGCCCCGGTGCCTTGGATGCAGGATACTGCCCAAATCCTGATCGCGCCTGCCCCGCCCGAAGGGGTGGCGCAATGGTGGTTCGATCCGCGCAGCATCCTTGCCAATGTCGTCACCCGTTTCGCCGATCTGGGCCTGACCCCGGTCACAGCTTGCGAGTTGGAATTCTACCTTGTGGACCCTGCACGGGATACCGCAGGCCGCATCTCGCCTGCCCGCCCTGCAAGATCAGGCCGGGCGCCCGAGGCGCCACGCGTGCTGGCCTTTGACAAGCTGGATGAATGGGCCGCGATATTGGGCGAGATTGACGCCGCCTGCATAGCCCAAGGCGTGCCCGCAGGGGCCGCGACCGCAGAATACGGTGGCGCGCAGTTTGAGGTGAACCTTGGCCACCTGCCGGATCCCGTCCGCGCCGCCGATCACGCGCTGATGCTGCGGCGGATCGTCAAGGGCGTGGCAGGTCGCCACGGGTTGGACGCCACTTTCATGTCAAAACCCTTTGCCGAACAATCCGGGTCTGGCCTACATATTCATCTCAGCCTGCTGGATGCCAAGGGACGCAACATTTTTGACGACCGCGCGCCTGATGGCGATACCCAGCTTGGGCATGCCATCGCAGGGCTGCAAGCCACCACCTATGACGCCATGGCAATCTTTGCGCCCAATCTGAACGCCTATCGCCGCTTCGCGCCCAACCAATTCGTCCCCGTCAACACCTCTTGGGGCACGAATAACCGCTCTGTCAGCTTCCGCATCCCCGCAGGGGGCGGGGCCGCGCGGCGGATCGAACACCGTATCGCGGGGGCAGAAGCGAACCCCTATCTGGTCATGGCCGCCGTCCTTGCAGGCATCCATCACGGCCTTGCCAACCGCCTTGCCCCCACGCCCCCTTCAACTGGAAATGCGGGGGAGGAGGCGGACCCTGCAATGCCCCTAAAACTCTGGACTGCGCTGGATCGGCTGGAGACCTCGGCCCTGATGGCCGATTACCTTGGCACCCGCTACCCCGCCGCCTATGCCACGATCAAGCGGGCGGAGTTCGAGGCCTTCATGGCCGATGTCCTACCCCGCGAATATGACTGGTATCTCTGAGGTGATGCGATGACCGCCCCTGCCCGCATCGGTGACGTTTCCTTCTGGTATGCCGATATCGGCCTGCCCCAGACACGCCGCCCTCCCCTGCCGGGGGATACTATGGCAGATGTCTGCATCATCGGCGCGGGCTATACCGGGCTTTGGTCGGCCTATTATCTGAAGAAGGCCGATCCCGGCCTGAAGATCGTGATCTGCGAAAAGAATTTCGCAGGTTTCGGTGCCTCGGGCCGCAATGGCGGCTGGCTGACGGGGGGCTTTGCTTGGAACCATGACCGCTATCTGGCCACGTCGGATGAGGCGGGCGTCCGCGCCATGGTGCAGGCGATGAACGGCACGGTGGATGAAATCATCCGCGTGGCCGATGCCGAAGGGATCGACGCAGATATCCGGCGCACGGATGAGTTGATGGTCGCCACCACGCCCGCACAGCTTGCCCGGTGTGAGGCGGAGACCGCCCATCGCCGCCACTGGGGCGAAGATCGCGTCCATATGATCGGCGCGGGCCAGACCGCCAGCCGCGTGAACATCCCCGGCGTTCTTGGCGCGATGGTGGTGGGGGGCGTGGCGCGCATCCAGCCCGCCAAACTGGTGCGCGGCTTGGCGCAGGTGGTCGAAGCGATGGGCGTGACCATCCACGAAGAGACCGAAGTCACAGGCCTTGCCCCCGGCCGCGTCACCACCGCGCGGGGCAGTGTTACCGCCCATACGATTCTGCGCTGCACCGAAGGCTTCACCGCCACCCTGCCGGGGCTGCGGCGGGAATGGCTGCCGCTAAACTCGGCCCAGATCGCGACCGAGCCGCTTCCGCCCGAGGTTTGGGCGCAGATCGGCTGGTCGGGGCATGAAATCCTTGGCGATTTCGCCAATGCCTATTGCTATTGCCAGCGCACGCGCGAGGGGCGCATCACCGTGGGCGCGCGGGGGGTGCCCTATCGCTTTGGTTCGGCAATTGACAATTCCGGCATTCCCGATCCTGAAACCATCCGCCGCCTCACCGATATCCTGCACCGCCATTTTCCCGCCGCCCGGCCGTTCCGCATAGATCACGCATGGTGCGGTGTGATCGGCGTGCCGCGCGATTGGTGCGCGACGGCGGGGATTGATCCCGTCACCCGCATCGGCTGGGCGGGGGGATATGTCGGGGTGGGTGTCTCTACCTCCAACCTGTCGGGGCGGACGCTCGCGGACCTGACGCTGGACCGTCAGACCAACCTGACGCGCTTGCCATGGGTCAATCGCCGGGTACGGAAATGGGAACCGGAACCGCTGCGTTGGTTGGGTGTGCATGGGATGTATGGGCTTTACGGCATGGCCGACCGGCGCGAGGCCGCACGGCAGGGGCCGCCCTCACGGCTGGCCAAGTTCGGCAATTGGCTGACGGGGCGGTGATGGCCTCCGCACTGGTCTTCGATCTGGATGGCACGCTGGTCGATAGCGCACCCGATATCCATGCCGGTGTCGCGCATCTCTTGGCCGAGGAAGGTCTGCCCACCCTGTCTTTCGAAACCATCCGGGGTTTCATCGGGGGCGGCGTGCCCATCTTGATCACACGTGTCATGCGGGCCTTGGACCTTCCCGATGATCCGCAGCGCCATGCCGATCTCTGCGCCCGATTTATCCAGCGCTATGAACATGATCCGGGCGGTCTGACGCAGCCCTATCCGGGGGTGGCGGCGGCTCTGGATATGCTTGACCTGCCCTTGGCCCTTTGCACCAACAAACCCGAAGGCCCAACCCGCGCGCTTCTGGCGCAGCTTGGCTGGACCCATCGCTTTCCGGTGATCGTGGGGGGGGATACGCTGCCCATGCGAAAACCCGATCCGGCCCCGCTGCACCTTGCCATCGAACGGCTGGGGGCTGGACCGATCCTTTTTGTCGGCGACAGCGAGGTGGATGCCGAAACCGCCGCGCGGGCGCAGGTGCCGCTTCTTCTGTTCACACAGGGCTATCGCAGCACACCCCTAGACCGCCTGCCGCATCACGCGGCCTTCGATCATTGGGATGCCTTCGCGGCACTGGTCGACGGGTTCACCCCAAGGTGACGCGCAGCCCATCGGGGCCAAGACGCACACCCGGCCCCGCCGCCGCACCGATCAGGCGGAGCCCGCGCCAAAGTCCCTCATCCGCAAAGGGCGAAGGTCGCCCCCGCAAGGCGGGCGGTTCGTAAAGCTCTACCATTCCGTCGCCTGCCGAAAGGAAGCGGACCTTCGTAACCCCGTCTGCCCTCTCCAGATCGACCGCGGCGACCGGGGCCAGCCCCAGCGCAAGGAAGAACCCCTCAGTCGCCGCGATATCCGTGCAGGGGATGCCCAGATGGTCATGCCCCGGCAGATCGGCTCGGGTCTGTCCCCCAAGCTTTGCGCAGAACTCGATCCGCGCGCCTTCAGGGCCTTGCAGAAAGACATAGCGCACGCCCGCCTGCCAGAATTCGGCAATCTCGCAAGGGCCATCGGGCGTCGTCGACTCAAGCCGGGCACCCTGCGCCAATGCCGCCGCCAAGGCCTGATCCACATCCCGTACGGCCAAGGCCAGATGATCAATCACGCCATGCGCAGGTGCCGTGCCCTGAACCAAGGCAAGTACCTGATCGCCCAGATGAAGCAGGTCCCCTTCCCCACGGGAAAAACCGAAGACCTCCACAAGCATATGCGCAGCGGCGGCCCTGTCACGGACGGCGAGTTCAGGAACGATCCGCACGGCTGTCTTTCCTTTGCAAGTCGGTTACATGCCTGTGGCAGAAGCCATGCCCGCGATCAACAGAGTCTTTGGCCCCAACGCCCCGCGCCACAGGATTGCCGCCGCAAAACCCACGGCCCCGCTTTCTTGACTTTCCAATCACTAAGGTAAATGCAGGGTTTACCATTTTTCAGATTGATCCAAGCCCACATCCCGAAAGCCCTTGTTATGGTCAAACGCTTCATCATCGCCATTCTTCTACTCGGCCTTGTCGGTGGCGGTCTTGTTGGTTTCAACCTGTTCCGCGACAACATGATCGCGCAGATCTTCGCCAACATGCCACGCCCACCCGCGACGGTTTCGACGATCGAGGCGCAACCCGTCAGCTGGACCCCGATGATCGAGGCGATCGGCACCGTCAACGCAGCGCAAGGCGTTGATCTGACGGTGGAAACGGCAGGTGTCATAAAGGAGATCGCCTTCCAGCCCAACACGCAGGTCGAAGCGGGCGCGATGCTGATCCGGCTGGATGACGTGGTCCAAAAGGCCGATGTCGAAGCGGCGCGGACGCAAGCAGATCTGGAAAAGTCGAACCTTGCCCGCGCGCAGGGCCTGACCCGGCGGGGGGTAACGACGAATGTCTCGCTCGACCAGACGCAGGCCGCGGCTGAGGCCGCCGAGGCGCAGCTTGCCCGCGCCATGGCCGTGCTGGAACAACGGCAACTGACCGCGCCCTTCGCCGGAACGATCGGCCTGCCCCGCGTGGACCTTGGCCAATATGTGACCCCCGGCACCATCGTGGCGACGCTGCAAGACATCTCGACCATGCGTGTGGATTTCTCGCTGCCCGAACAGGATCTGCCCAACCTGACCATCGGGCAGAAGATCGAGGTGCGGATCGAAGGTCTGGACGAAACTTTTGCGGGGGCGCTGACGGGTATCGATCCCCGCGTCGATCCCGCCTCGCGTCTGGTCGCCCTACGCGGGTCCATCGACAATCCAATGGGCAAACTGACCCCCGGCCAATTCGTCCGCATCCGCGTGATCCTGCCCGCCGAAAGCGGCGTGATCGCCCTGCCCCAGACCACCGTCTCGGCCAGCCTTTATGGCGATTACGTCTATATCGTCCGCCCGTCCGAAGCGGATGCCGCACAGCTTGAACTGCGGCAGGTCTTCGTGAAGCTCGGCCGCCGCTCGGGTGGGGTGGTGGAAATCGTCGAAGGCGTCTCGCCAGGCGATCAGGTGGTGACGGCAGGCCAGAACCGGCTGTCGAACGGCCAGTCCGCCACCATCGACAACAGCGTGAACCCCGCCGCCACGGCGACCGGGGATGCCATCGCCGGGGGCACAGAATGAGCCCCTCTGACATCTTCATCAAACGCCCAGTCCTATCGACGGTTCTGGGCCTTCTGATTGTGCTGCTTGGCCTGCAAGGTTTCTTCAACCTGCAGATCCGCGAATACCCGGAGGTCGAGGAAACCGTGGTCACCATCACCACGATCTATCCCGGTGCCTCGCCCGATCTGATCCAAGGCTTCATCACCTCGCCCATCTCGGCCGCTGTGGCGACGACCGAGAATGTGGATTACATCACCTCTTCCTCATCGCCATCGATGTCGACGGTCACCGTCAACATGCGGCTGGGGGCCAATCCGGATATCGCCCTGACCGAGGTCTTGTCGAAGGTGCAACAGGTGCGATCCCGCCTGCCGTCCGAGGCCGAGGATCCGACCATCGTCAAGGGCACGGGCATGACCTTTGCCACGATGTATCTGGCCTTGCAGAACCCCAACATGACCTCGGAACAGGTCACGGAATACATCGAAAGGGTGATCCGCCCGCGCATGTCCACCATCCCCGGCGTGGCCGAGATTCAGGTACTGGGCGGGCAGGTCTATGCCATGCGCGTCTGGATCGATCCCGTCCGCCTTGCCGGCCGCAACGTGACCGCGGCCGAGGTTCTGGCCGCGATCAACGCATCCAACTTCCTTGCCGCGCCAGGGCGCACGCGCGGCGACCTTGTCACCTATCCGATCACGATGGAGACGACGCTTCAAACGCCCGAAGCCTTTGGTGCCCTGCCGATCAAGGGCAACGGGGCCGATGTGGTGCGCCTGTCCGATGTGGCGCGGGTGGAACTCGCGGCGGAATCCACCGATACGATCGTTAATTTCAACGGCGAACCCGGCACCTTCATCGGCGTCTTTCCGACGCCCGGGGCAAACCCCCTCGACATGTCATCCGCCGTTTTGGCGGAACTGCCGCTCATTCAGGCCAGCCTGCCCGAAGGCATGACGCTTTCGCTGATGTATGACGCCACTGAACAGATCAGTGCCTCGATCGAAGAGGTCTTTCTGACCATCGCCGAGGCCGTGGCCATCGTTATCCTGATCATCCTTCTGTTCCTTGGGTCTTTCCGATCCGTCCTGATGCCCGTGGTGACGATCCCGCTCTCCCTTCTGGGCGTGCTGTTCGTGCTGTACCTCTTCGGCTATTCGATCAACCTTCTCTCCCTTCTTGCCATGGTGCTGGCCATCGGCCTTGTGGTCGATGACGCCATCGTGGTGGTCGAAAACGTGCATCGCCATATCGAGGAAGGCTTCCGCCCCATTCAGGCCGCCTTCATCGGGATGAAAGAGATTTTTGGCGCCGTCATCGCCATGACCATCACGCTGGCCGCCGTCTTTGCCCCCCTCGCCTTTACCGGAGGGCTTACGGGGGCGCTGTTTCGCGAGTTCGCGGTGACGCTGGCGGGATCGGTCATCATCTCTGGCATCGTGGCTGTCACCATCACCCCGATGATGGCCGCGCGGCTGCTGCAGAAAGGGGGCCATTCCCGCTTTCAGGTCACAGTAGACCGTGCCTTTGACGGGCTGGCCAACTGGTATGAACGCCGCGTGTCCTCCTCGCTCGACTATCGCCCAGTGACCATCCTGATGGTCGTCGCGCTGGTCGGCCTGACGGGCTATCTCTTCACCAAAACCTCCACCGAACTGGCGCCGGAAGAGGATTCGGGTGCCCTCTTTTCCTTCGTCAATGCGCCGCCCTATGCAACTTCGGATTACACGCGCACCTATGTCGACCAGATGCGCGAACTGACGCAGGATTTGCCGGAATTGTCGGCCAATTTCTCGATCACCGGCTTTGGTGGCGGCACAAATACCGCCATCGCCCTATGGGCCTTCAAGGACTGGTCGGAACGCGAACGTTCGCAAGCCGAAATCCAGCAAGAGCTGCAAGGCAAGATCGGCGCGATCACCGGGGTGCAGGCCTTTGTCTTTGCGCCCCCGTCCCTGCCGGGCGCGGGCGGCGGCTTGCCAATCAGCGTCGTGCTGCAATCCACCGGCCCTTCGGACCGCATCTTCGAAGTGGCCGAAGAGGTGAAGGCCGCCGCCATGGCCTCAGGCCGTTTCATCGTGGTGCAGAATTCGCTGTCCTACAATTCCTCGCAGGTCGTCCTACGCATCGACCGCGACCGCGCGGCGGCGCTGAACCTGCCCGCGCGCGACATCGGCACAACGCTGGGCCTTTTGGTTGGCGGTGGCAGCATCGCGCAATTTGACCGGGATTCGAACAGCTATGACGTCATCATGCAGGTGCCGCCTGAATACCGGAACAACCCCGAACGGCTGACTGAATTCTACATCCGCTCGGCCACCGGGCGGATGGTGCCGCTTTCTGCCGTGGTGACCGTCGAAACTGAGGTGGCCCCCACCGCCATCGAACAGTTCAACCAGCTGAACTCGACCACCATCTCTGCGCTGCCCATCCCCGGTGTGTCCACCGGCGATGCCCTGCAGGTCATCGTGGATGAGGCGCGCAAGGTTATGCCCGACGGGTTCTTCATCGATTATTCGGGCCAGTCGCGGCTAGAGGTGACCGAAGGCAATACCATCCTTCTGGCCTTCGGTCTGGCGGTCGTGGTGATCTACCTCGTCCTTGCCGCGCAATTCGAAAGCTTTCGCGACCCGCTGATCATCTTGATGTCGGTGCCCCTGTCGATCTTCGGGGCGATCGTGCCCCTGAACCTTGGTCTTGGCACGCTGAACATTTACACGCAGGTCGGGCTGATCACGCTGATCGGGCTGATCACCAAACACGGCATCCTGATGGTGGAATTCGCCAATCAGGCCCGCCGCGAGCGGGGGCTGTCGGCCCGCGACGGCATCGTCATCGCGGCCAAGGTGCGCCTGCGCCCCATCCTGATGACGACGGCCGCCATGGCGCTTGGGGTGATCCCCTTGATCATCGCCGATGGCGCGGGGGCGGCGGCGCGATATTCGGTGGGCCTTGTGATCTTTTCCGGCATCACGGTGGGCACGATCTTCACGCTTTTCGTCGTGCCAGCCTTCTACACGCTGATCTCACGCAAGACCTTGGCGAAACCGGTGGAAGACCCTGTCTCGGCGCATTGACCGCTGCGCCCCGATCCGCGCCGGGGTTAAAGCCCATCGACGATGACCACTGCCACCTCGGCGGCCCCCGCACGCGCCGCCCGCGCGGCGCGGTATTCGTCTGAATGATAACAGGCCCGCGCGGCGGCAAGATCGGGGAATTCGATCACCACATGGCGCGCGGCCTCTGGCCCTTCCAGAACTTCGGACTGCCCACCCCGCGCCAAAAACCGCGCACCGAACCGCGCGAAGGCCGCAGGGGCCAAGGACTGATAGCCCTTATAGGCCTCCGGGTCCGTCACCGTCACATGGGCGATCCAATAGGCGGGCATCACTCCGCCTCCAGCGCATGTTGCGCCAAGGCGGCGGCCTCGGTCAGATGGTCCTCTACCGCACGCCGCGCCCTGGCCCCGTCACGTGCCGCGATGGCGGCGGCGATGCGCGCCATCCGTTCCGGCCCCGGCACGGCACGCTCCGTCGCGGCCAGAGTCAAAGCCCGCAGACGGCTGATTCGCCCGTTCAGGCGCTGCACGATCTCCCATGCGATATGGTGGCCTGCGGCGGCGAAGATCACTTCGTAGAACCGCGTCGTGGCGACAAAGACCCCCTCGTCGCCGCCCTCCCTGATCTGCGCCAAGGCTTGCGCCAAGGCCGCATCCACGCCCGCATCCGCGACAGTGGCACAGACCTCTGCCGCGCTGCCCTCCAACTGACGCCGGATATCATAGACCTGCCGCGCCTGCGCCCAATCCAGCCGCGCCACCACCGGCCCGCGATGGGGCAGCGTTTCAACCAGCCCTTCCGTCTCCAGCACCCGGATCACCTCGCGCACCACGGACCGACTGACGCCAAGCTGATCACAGAGCGTGCGTTCCACCAGCCGCGTGCCACCAGGAAAGCGCCCCGCGATGATCGCCGCGCGCAGCCTGTCCAGAGCGATGCCACGCAACGTCTGGGGCGGGCGGTCAATCCGCAGCTCGTCCGGTGCAAGATGCTCCATCCCGTCTCCCTTGGCCTTATGCGGCCAACGACTCATTGACATTCCGTCTGATGGTATACCAACATACCATCCATCGAAAGCCTGAGGTTTCCCATGCCCGCCGAAATCCGCAAGACCCTGCTGCACGTTGAAACCACGCTGGTCGAAGGGGGCCGTTCCGCGCCGCGCCCCCTGAAACTGATCGGCGCTGCGGCGGTGGTCCGCAACCCTTGGGCCGGGTTGGGGTTTGTCGAAGATCTGAAACCTGCCATCCACGACATCGCCCCCGAACTCGGCGCGCTGCTGACCGGCATGATCCTTGATGCAGCAGGCGGTGGCGACAAGGTCGAAGGCTATGGCAAGGCTGCCATCTGCGGCCTGAAGGGCGAGGTAGAGCATGCCTCCGCCCTGATCCACACCCTGCGCTTTGGCAATCATTACCGACAGGCCGTGGGCGCCAAGACCTATCTCGCCTTCACCAATATCCGGGGCGGGGCGAATACGCCCATCATGATCCCGCTGATGGACAAGAATGACGAGGGCCGCCGCTCGCATTACCTGACCGTGCATTTTGCCATCCCGGACGCCCCTGCCGAAGATGAGATCGTCGTGGCCCTTGGCGCCTCCATCGGTGGACGTCCGCATCACCGCATCGGCGACCGCTATCAGGATCTGAAGGATCTGGGCCATGATGTCGCGAACCCTGCGGCTGTCTGACGGCACCACGGTCGGGTTGATCGAGGTCGGGCCAAAGGATCGGGCCGGGGAACCCTTGGTCCTGATCCATGGCGTGGGGCTGAACGCCCGGGCTTGGGCACCGCAGATCGCCGCACTCGCAGCCAGCCATCGCGTCTTTGCCATCGACATGCCAGGGCATGGTGGGTCCTCCCCTCTGCCCCAAGGCGCGCGCCTGCCCGATTACGTCACATGGGCCGCGCGGGTGATCCTTGCGCTGAACGTCGGCGCTGTGAATGTAGCAGGGCATTCCATGGGGGCGCTGATTGCCACCGGGCTGTCCGCCGATTACCCCGAACTCATCCGCCGCGTGGCCATGCTGAACGCCGTCCATCGCCGCACGCCCGAGGCGCGCGCCGCCGTCCTTGCCCGCGCCTTGGCCATGGCCGAAGGGCAGTTTGATGCGCAAGCCCCGCTTGATCGTTGGTTCACCCGCAGCGCCGAAGAGACCCCCTTGCGCGCCCAAGTCGCGCGCTGGCTGCAAGAGGTGGACCGCCAAGGTTATGCCGCCGCCTATCACGCCTTTGCCGAAGGCGATGATGTCTATGCCGACCGCTGGGCATCCATCTGCTGCCCTGCCCTGGTTCTGACGGCGGATGGCGATCCGAACTCCACTCCAGAAATGACGCGCGCCATGGCGGCAACTGCCCCTTGCGGGCGGGCCGTGGTGATCGAAGGGCATCGCCATATGGTCAACCTCACTGCGCCCGACCGAGTGACGGCGGCCCTGCGCGACTGGCTGGCCATCCCGTTGATGGCCGAAACCGAAGGGCTGCGCGCATGACCGATCCCACCGACACCCGCCGCGCCCTGCGTGATGCCTTTGGCACCTTCATGACCGGGGTGACCGTCGTCACGACAACGGATGGCGCGGGCCAACCGCTTGGCTTTACGGCCAACAGCTTTGCCTCCGTCTCTCTCGACCCGCCGCTCCTTTTGGTGCAGATCGCGCGAAATTCCGCAAATTACGTAAAATTCACCACCACCGCGCATTTCGCGGTGAACATCCTTGCCGAAGGGCAAAAGGACATCTCCTCCACCTTCGCCCGGCCTGTGGCGGATCGCTTCGCCGGGATCGATTGGCAGCCGGGGCCAGAGGGCAGCCCGATCCTGCCGGGGGTGGCGGCTTGGTTTGACTGCACCCTTTTCAAGGTCGTGGATGCCGGCGATCACGCCATCCTGATTGGCCATGTCGAAGGCTTTCACGCCAGCACCGCGCCGGGCCTTGGCTATTACCGTGGCACCTACTTCACCCCTGTGGCGACGCAGGCCACCGTTCCCACAGGGCCGGATATCATCGTCTCGGCCATCCTTGAGCGGGGGGGGCAGGTGCTGCTGGTCGATGACGGTTTCGGCGGCCTGACCCTGCCCACCGCCCGTGTCGGACGCGACGGTACTGCCGCCGCCCTTGCCGCTCTGACCCATCAATCCGGACTGACTGCCGCGCCCGGCCCGCTTTATTCCGTCTATGAAGACGTAGCCCGCGGGCAGCAGCATATCGCCTTCCGCTGCCCTTGCACGGGCGGCACGCCCGTCAAGGGTGCCTTCGTCGACCTCGCCCCCGACAGCTTTGCCGAAGTGACCGATCAGGCCCTTCGCGTGATGCTGGAGCGGCTGGCCGAGGAATCGCGCATGGGCAATTACGGCATCTATTTCGGCAATCAGGACAGGGGCCAGGTCGCGCTGGTCTCCGGGGGGACCACGTGATGAAATTCTCGCTCTTCGTGCATATGGAGCGTGTTAGCCCAACCGACCCCGAACCGCGCCTTTATGCGGAAATGCTGGAACTGTGCCACATGGCCGATGAAGGCGGCATGTGCGCGATCTGGACGGGCGAACATCACGGCATGTCCTTCACCATCGCGCCGAACCCCCTACTGAACCTTGTCGACCTTGCACGGCGGACCAAGAATGTCCGCCTAGGCACGGGCACTGTCATCGCCCCCTTCTGGCATCCGATCAAGCTGGCGGGTGAGGCGGCGATGGCTGATATCATCATGGATGGCCGCCTTGATCTTGGCATCGCGCGGGGGGCCTATAGCTTTGAATATGAACGCATCCTGCCGGGGTTGGACGCCTGGAACGCAGGCGGGCGGATGCGCGAGCTGATCCCAGCGATCAAGGGCCTTTGGGCCGGCGACTACGCCCATAACGGGCAATACTGGCAGTTCCCCGCAACAACAAGCGCCCCGCAACCCTTGCAACGGCCCCATCCCCCGATCTGGGTCGCGGCGCGCGACCCGAACAGCCACGAATTCGCCGTGGCCAATGGCTGCCATGTGCAATGCACACCTCTCCACAATCCCTTTGCCGAAATCGAAACCCTGATGGGCCGCTTTAACGAGGCCTGCGCAAAATCGCCCGACGTGCCGCGCCCGAAGATCATGGTCCTGCAACATGGCTATGTCGCCAAGGACCGCGCCGATGCCGACCTCGCCGCACAGGAACTCAATCACTTCTACAACTATTTCGGGGCATGGTTCCTGAACAAGCGGCCCATTTCCAAGGGCCTGATCGAACCCCTGACCGAAGCGGAAATCGCCGCCCACCCCTTCTATTCCCCGCAGGTGATGCGCGACAACCTTCTGATCGGCGACGTGCCCGAGGTGATCGACAAGCTGCACCGCATCAAGGCGCTGGGTTATGACGAATTTTCGCTCTGGATCGACAGCGGCCAAAGCTTCCAGCGCAAGCGTGACAGCTTGAAACGCTTCATCGAAGATGTGATGCCCGCCTTCCAATAAGGACCCGCGCATGGACCGGTTTCAGCTTTACATCGACGGGGTGTTTGAGGATGGCGCAGCCCGCTTTCCCAGCCTCGACCCCGCGACGGGCGCCGCTTGGACCGATATGCCCGAGGCCCGCGAGGATGAGGTGAACCGCGCCGTCACCGCCGCCCATCGCGCCTTCATCACAGGCCCATGGCCCAAAATGACCGCGACGCAGCGCGGCAAGCTCCTGATGAAACTTGCCGATCTGATGGCCGAGGCTGCGCCGGATCTTGCCCGGCTGGAAACCCGCGACACAGGGAAAATCATCCGCGAAACCACCGCTCAGATCACCTATGTGGCCGATTACTACCGCTATTACGCAGGTCTTGCGGACAAGATCGAAGGCGCGCATCTGCCCATCGACAAGCCGGATATGGAGGTCTGGCTGCGCCGCGAACCCGTTGGCGTGGTGGCCTCCATCGTGCCTTGGAACTCGCAACTGTTCCTATCCGCCGTGAAACTCGGCCCTGCCCTTGCCGCAGGCTGCACGGTGGTGCTGAAGGCGTCGGAGGATGGCCCCGCGCCCCTTTTGCATTTCGCAAGGCTCATCCATGCTGCGGGCTTTCCCCCCGGCGTGGTGAATATCCTTACAGGCTTCGGTGCGACCTGCGGCCAGGTCCTGACCACACACCCGAAGGTGGCCCATATCGCCTTCACCGGCGGCCCCGGCACGGCGCGGGCGGTGGTGCGCAATTCGGCCGAAAACCTTGCCTCCACCTCGCTGGAACTGGGGGGGAAGTCGCCCTTCATCGTCTTTGACGATGCCGATCTCGACAGTGCCGCCAATGCGCAGGTGTCGGGCATCTTTGCCGCCACGGGGCAAAGCTGCGTGGCAGGGTCACGCCTTCTCGTGCAGGCCGGCGTCAAGGACGCCTTTCTCGCCAAGCTGAAGGAAAAGGCCGAAGCGATCCGCATCGCCGCCCCCGATGACATGGCAACCGAAGTGGGTCCCCTCTGCACCGCCCGCCAGCGCGACCATATCATCGCGACCATCGCCGCCTCGCAGGCGAAAGGGGCCAAGGTGATCACAGGCGGCGCCCCCCTGCCCGGCGCGGGTTTTTATTTCCCGCCCACCATCCTTGACTGTTCCTCCGCCCCCGAGGCCCCTGCACTGGCCGAAGAATTCTTCGGCCCCGTCCTTGCTGTCGAAAGCTTTGCGACCGAGGAAGAGGCGCTGGAAAAGGCCAATGCCACGGCCTATGGCCTTGCCTCTGGCGTTTTCACAAGGTCCCTCACCCGCGCGCATCGGATGATCCGGGGCATCCGGGCGGGTGTCGTCTGGGTGAACACCTACCGCGCCGTCTCGCCCATCGCCCCCTTCGGTGGCCACGGCCTTTCTGGCCACGGCCGCGAAGGGGGCCTTGCCGCCGCCTTGGACTATACGCGCACGAAAACCGTCTGGCTGCGCACGTCCGATGATCCGATCCCCGATCCCTTCGTCATGCGCTGACCCGCGTCAGCCCTGCGCATCGAGCCAACGAGCACACATCACCTCGGCATCCGCGATGAACCGGGCATTGCGCGCCGTTCCCCCGTCTTCCCGCAAACGGGGCACGATCCAACCCAGATAGGTCACCGCCCGCAAGGCCATGAACAAGGGCAGCGGGGCCGCATCGACCGCACGGAGTTGGCCATAGCCCGCCAGCAGCGCCGCTTCCAAGGCCGGGTAGTCCGGTTCTTGACGATGCTTTAGCAAGGCAGTTGCGATGTCGAACAGACGAAACCCCCAGCCGCCATCATCGAAATCAATCAGATGCAGCCTGTCGCCATCCAAAAGCACATTCTCGCCCACCAGATCGGCATGGATCAGCCCCAGATCCAAGGCACCACCAATCCGCGCCAGTTCCGCCGCAGCCTTTTCCCGAAACCGCAAGAAAAAGGCCCGCTGATCAGCTGACAGCGTCGGGTTGTCCCAGAACTGGCCCCAGATCGGGGCTTTACCCAGCAACCCTTCAGCATCCCATCGCAGGCGGATGAACCCTTCCGGCGGCGTCCAAGCATCGCAAGCTGCGTGGAACCGCGCCATCTCGGCCCCCAAACGCGCAAAGACGGCAGGCGCATCCGACAGGGCCAAGGGCGCGCGCCCCTCTCTCAACGGTTGTCCCGGTAGCCACTGCAACAGATCGACGCGGAACCCCTCGACCTGTTCCAGCAACGCCCCAGATGCAGACGCGATCGGTTGCGGCACCGAAAGCCCGGCCTTCCGCATCGCGGCCATCCAGTCCAATTCGGACCGCAATTCCGCATCGCTGCGATAGCCCGGCCGCCGCAGCCGCAGCGCAGCCGTGCCCCAAGGCGCCACAACCCGGAACACCCGGTTCTCTCGCCCCGCAACAAGGCGACACTCCGCCCCTGACAGCCCCCACAGCGCCAGCACCTTTTCGACCGGATCGGTCATGCCGCCGGATCCAGATCGGTCAGCACCGCCTCCAACGTGCCAATCAGGATATCCAGATGCTCTGCGCCAAAGGGCATGGGCGGGCGGATCTTCAACGTGTTGCGATGCCGCCCCAGCTTTGACAACAACACCCCCCGGTCGCGCATCGCATTTACCACGCGGTCGGCATAGGCCGGGTCCGGTGTCTTGGCGGCGCGGTCCGTCACAAATTCCGCGCCGAAGACCATGCCGCTTTCTCGCACATCCCCGATCATCGGAAACCGCTCCGCCAGCGCCCGCAACCGCGCGGCGGCAAGGGTGCCAATGCGGCGGGCGTTGCCTTGCAAGCCCTGCGCCTCCACCTCATCCAGCACCGCCATCGCCACGGCACAGGACACAGGGTTCCCCCCAAAGGTGTTGAAATAGCGAAATGCCGTGCGGAACCGCGCCATCACGGCCTCGCTTGTCACCACCCCCGCAACCGGATGACCATTCCCCATCGGCTTGCCCAACGTGACCACATCCGGCACCACCCCCTGCCGCTGATGCGCCCAGAAATGGCTGCCGGAGCGGCCAAAGCCCGACTGAACCTCGTCGCAGATCAAAAGACCGCCCGCCCGCCGCGCCACCTCGGCCGCAGGACGCAGCCAGCCCTCCGCCTGCGTCGGAAAGCCTTCATTCAAAAACAGCGGGCAAACGATCAGAGCGGCAAAGCCAACCCCGGACCGTTCCAGATCGGCCACTGCCGCCTCGACCTTTGCGGCAAAGCGCTGCCCATCGGGATCGGGGATGCGATAGCTGTCCGGGGCCTCTACATGCCGGATCAGCCCACCAAGGCCGAACCCAACTTCCGGCACATTGCTGCGCGACAGATGGCTTACCAGCGCGGTATTGCCGTGATACGTGGCATCGGTGGCCACGATCCCCCTCTTGCCCGTCATCGCTTCGGCCATCCGAAGGGCGATGTCATTCGCTTCGGATCCCGTGCAGGTCAGGATGGCGGTCTTCAACGGTTCGGCAAAGGTGGCGGTCAGCCGGTCGACATAGTCAAGAATGCCCTCGTGCAGATAGCGCGTATGGGTGTTCAAGGTGCCCGCCTGCCGACACAGCGCCTCCACCACGCGCGGGTTGCAATGGCCCACATGAGCCACATTGTTATAGCAATCGAGGTAACGCCGCCCCTCGGCATCCCAAAGCCAGACCCCTTCCCCTCGCACCAGATGGACGGGTTCGTCGTAAAAGGTCGACATGTTCGGCCCCAAAAGCGCCCGCCGCCGTGCCATCAAATCGGTCATTCCCGCCCTTTCGCTTCAGAATGCCACGGATACATGGCCGAAGGGGCCGAAGTCGGCCTCGATACGGCTGCCAACCGGGGCCTCCACCGGGCGGATGAAACTGCCCGACAGCAGAACCTCCCCCGCCGCGATCCCTTGGCCATAGCGGGCCAGCCGATGCACCAGCCACAGGATGCCCGTCACCGGATCGTCCAGAACGCCGGCGCCAAGGCCTGTCTCTTCCACCACCCCATCGCGTTTCAGGATCGCGCCGACCCAGCGCAGGTCAACCGCGTCGACCTGATGCCGCGCCTTGCCCAGAACGATGCCTGCATTGGCGGCATTGTCGCTGACCGTGTCGGTGATGATCCGCGACCGCCCCGTTGCGGGATCGACGCGCAGGATGCGCGTATCAAGGATTTCCAGCGCCGGGCAGACATAATCGGTCGCCGCCAGAACATCAGCCCGCGTCACCCCTTCGCCCGCCAAGGGGGCTTTCATGATGAAGGCGATCTCAGCCTCTACCCTCGGCTGGATGAACCGCCCCTCAGGCACCACCGCCCCATCGGAAAACAGCATGTCATCCAACAAAACGCCCGAATCCGGCGTGTCGATCGCCAGCGCCTGCTGCATCGCGCGGCTGGTCAACCCGATCTTCCAGCCAATCCGCCTTGCCCCCGCAGCCTCCTTCAGCGCGACAAAAGCCGCCTGCACGGCATAGGCCTCATCCAGCGTCATCCCCGGATGGGCAAGGGACATAAGCCCGCATTGCACTCCCGTTACCTCGGCCTTGCGCAACATCTGCGCCGCCGCCGCGATGTCATCCCCAGTCATTCGTCGGCCACCCCATTGCGCAAAAGGCCGATCCCTTCGGCCTCCACCTCCACAACATCGCCGGGGCGCAGCCAGATCGGCGGGTCGAACCGCGCCCCCGCCCCGGTGGGTGTGCCGGTCACGATGATGTCGCCCGGCACCAGCGTGGTAAAGGTGCTGACATAGGCGATCTGCCGCGCCACGGGAAACAGCATCCGCCCTGTCCGATCCGCCTGCCGCACCGCGCCATTCACCCGGCAGGTCAGCGCCACATCCAAGATTTGGGCGGGGTCGCGGAATGGAACCAGCCCCGGCCCCATCGCCCCCGACCGATCCCAATTCTTGCCCTGCGTCACGTTGAACTTGGCATGGCGCACCCAATCGCGGATCGTGCCCTCATTGCACAGCGTCAGCGCCGCGATATGGCCGAGCGCCTCAGCCTCCGGGATGCGTCGCCCACCCTTGCCGATCACCACCGCAATCTCGCCCTCGTAATCCAGCTGCGCGCTTTCAGGCGGGCGGATCAGCGGTGCGCCATGCCCGTTAAAACTGCGCGGAAACCGCACGAAAAGTGACATGTTCGGCGGGGCCTCCTGCCCGTCGCGGTATTCGGCATTGCGGTCGGGGAAATTGACCCCCACGCAGATAATCTTTTCCGGGTCGCGGATCGGGATGTCATAGGTGAAAGCACCCTCCCGATGCGTCACCACCCGCCCCTTGGCCGCCTCTAGAACAAGGTCCATCCCCCCTGCCGCGATCACCTCGCGCAGGCCGGGCCATTGCGGGAAGTCGGGTGACAGCGCGATCACCCCGCCCTCTCCCACCACACCCCAAAAGGCACGCCCCTCTGCCGTGAAACTGACCAGCATCCTTCCCCTCCCGCTCAAGGCGCGACGATGGGTTGCGCCTTCAGATCACTCTCGCGCTGCGTGGTTCCCTCGAAGGTCGACCCCAGCTCAAACCATGTCCGCGGCGCGGGCGCCCCCCAAAGCGTCTGGCGCTGCGGATCTTTCAGATCCCATTTGATCGGCTCAAGATCGGGATCGGTGGTCTGATAGTCGGAACAGTAGATTTCCGTCCGATGCCCGTCCCGGTCGCGGATATACAGGAAAAAGGCGTTGGATATCCCGTGCCGCCCCGGCCCCCTCTCGATATTGGAAAGGTAACCAGAGGTCGACATAAGGTCGAGAAGATCGATGATGTTCAACGGCGTCGGCACCCAGAAGGCCACATGATGCAAGCGCGGCCCCGTGCCATTGGTGAAAGCGATATCATGCACGCCCCCCTTGCGGTGCATCCACGCGGCCCAAGTCCGCCCCGTTTCCTCATCCGCCGTATATTCCGTCAGCCGAAACCCCATCGCGCCGTAAAAGACAACCGCCTTGTCCACATCGGGCGAGAACAGGTTGAAATGGTCGATGCGCAGCGGCTTCACCCCGCGATAAAGGGCATATTTCTGATGGATCGGCGGCAGGCGGTCCATCCGGGCATAAAACTCCAAAGGCACGCCCCAAGGGTCGCGCGTGGCCAGCACCCGGCCCATAAAGGGCCGGTCCACCCATGAAACAGGCAGGCCCTGCCCCGCGAACCATGCCGCCGCGCGATCCAGATCATCCTCGGACCACAGCTTGAAGCCAAGTCCGCCCACCGATGCCTCTGCCGCCTGCCGCAGGATCAGGCAGTGATGCCCCCGCTCCTCCATCGCGCGCAGATAGATCGTGCCAGCTTCCTCATGCGTCACCTGCAAACCCAACAGGTCGACGTAATAGGCCCTGCTCCATGCCAGATCGGTCACGCGCAATTCGACATGGCTCAGCCGGACGATGTTGAACGGCGGGTTCAGGTTCGGCGGCGGGACGGGCATCGCGGCTCCTTTCTTCTCTCTGCGGTCGGTCAGGCCCCTTAAAGGCCCAACCTCTGCATTTTGTGGCGGCCAAGCGCGAAGGCCGTATTCTTCGTTTCCATGTAGAAATCGAAGGACCAATCCCCGCCATCACGCCCGATACCCGACGCCTTCACCCCGCCAAAGGGGGTGGGCAAGTGGCGGACATTTTCGGAATTCACCCAGATCATCCCAGCCTCCAACCCATCGCTAAAGCGCAGCGCGCGGGTCAGGTCATTGGTCCAGACATATCCCGTCAGACCGTAGGCAACGCCATTGGCGATGGACAAAGCCTCGGCCTCATCGCGAAAGCGGAGAGAGGTAAGAAAAGGCCCAAACACCTCTTCCTGCGCGATCCGCATATCCGGGCGTGCATCGGTGAACAGCGTGGGCCGCATAAACCAGCCCTTATCCCCCAGCCTTTCGCCCCCCGCCGCCAGCGTCGCGCCCCCGGCCTGCCCGATGGCCACATAGCCCGCCACCTTGTCGAAATGCGTGCGGTGGATCAGTGGCCCCACCTCCGTCGCCGGGTCCAGCGGATGGCCCACGCGAATGCGGTTCGCCCGCTCCACCAGCCGCGCATGAAAGGCATCCGCGATGCTCTCTTGCACCAAGAGGCGCGAGGATGAGGTGCAGCGTTCCCCATTCAGCGAATAGATCATGAAGATCACCGCATCGAGCGCCCGCTCCAGATCGGCATCCTCGAACACCACGACGGGGTTCTTCCCCCCCAATTCGAAATGGACACGTTTCAACGTGTCCGCCCCCTGTTTCATGATCGCGCTTCCGGTGCGCGATTCCCCCACAAAGGCTATCGCCTTGATATCGGGATGTTCGGTCAGGGCCTTGCCCGCCCCCTCGCCCATGCCGTTGACAAGGTTCAAGACACCGGGCGGCAACCCCGCCTCATGGCAGATCTCGGCCAGAAGCCGCGCGGTCAGGGGGCTGAACTCCGCAGGCTTATGCACCACCGTGCATCCCGCCGCCAAGGCGGGCGCGATCTTCCATGTCGACAGCATGAAAGGCGTATTCCACGGCGTGATCACGCCCACCGGGCCGATGGGATGTCGGCTTGTGATGTTCAAATGATCGGGCGAAGGCAGGCTTTGCCCATCTCGTGCACCGGGGGCAAGATCGGCGAAAAAGCGGAAATTCTCGGCCCCGCGCAGCGCGGCCTTGGACATGAAGCGCCACGCCTGCCCGGTATCCCAGCATTCGCAAAGGGCGATCTCTTCCGCCCGCGCCTCGATCATATCCGCGACGCGATGGAGCAGCGCCTTGCGTTCCGCCCCCGGCATCGCGGCCCAGGCCGGAAAGGCCGCCTTGGCCGCCTGCGCCGCTTGGTCCACCGTCGCCGCATCGCCCAGCGCCACCGTTGCAATCAGGCTGTCATCGACCGGGGATCGCGTCTCGAACCACGTCTCCCCCGCCACATCCTGCCCGCCGATCAGGTTGAGGATACCCCCCGCCCGGAACCGCGCCAGATGACCCTCCAGCCGGGCCAGATGGGTGGCAAGATCGGTCATGTCGTCTCTCCCGGCAGATAGCGGCGGATGGAGGATGTCTTGGGCGAAAGCGCGGGATCAATCTCGCGCATCTCGAAACTCAGCATGAAAGACGAGGTGGCCAGAACCTCGGCACAGAACGCCTCGGCGGCGGCAAAAATGCTTTCCGTCGCGCGCCGCTTGGCCTCGGCCTCGCGCCCGCCGCGCAGACGCAAGGAGATGTCGAGGAATGCATGGTCGGGATTGCCATCCGCGATCACCACATGACTGCAAGCCGTGGCCCGCACGCGGATACCAGCAAGCGGCAGAATACCCGTCGCCACCGCCGCATCCCGCAACACGGCGCAGAGCGCGGCGATATCCAGACGCTCTTCCAGATTTGCGGAATAGTCGATCTGGATATGTGGCATCCCCTTACCCTTTCGACAGAAGGCCCGCGCCGATCCAGCCATCCACCACCGCAAGCGCCGCCTCGGTAAAGGCCGGATCGTTGATATGTGCCCCGATTTCCACAAGCCGCACATTGGGCGGGCAGGCCTTGCGCACCTCATCGACATAGGCCGCCAACCCTTCGGCATCATGCAAGGGCGCGCCCGCGCGGTCCCATTCGTTGCCCCCTTCCAGCGGCAAAAGGAACACCGTCTCGCCCTTGGCACTGGCCAGCTTTTCCATCACCGCCCGCGCCATCATGCGCCGCTGTGGCCCATCCAGCACCACAGAGGACAAAAGGCGATTATGCGCATGCGTCGGATTGGCGGCAAACCGCTCCGGGATCGGGTTCCAGCCCACGAAATCGACCAGATCATAGCATCCGATGGAAACCGCCTGCGGCACGCCCCGCTGGCCGGCCGCCGTCATGCGGTCCGGCCCCGCGCTGATCGCCGATCCGAACAGATGATTGCCCACCTCTTGCGGTGCAAAATCCAGTACGGCGGCAAAGGCCCCCTCAGCGGCAAGGCTTTCGAAGGCGCGCCCACCCATCCCCGTGGCATGAAACACCGCCACCTCGAACCCCCGCGCCTCAAGCGCAGGCTTCAGGTCCACCATATAGCGCAGCACGGTCTTGCCAAAGCTGGTCATCCCGATCAGCGGACGGTCACGCCGGGGCAGTTCCACCGCCCGCGCGGCACCCAGAACCGCCCCCGCCGCCTGCGAAAGCGATGCCTTGCAGATAGAGTTCAGCCCATACAGCCCACCCGCCCAAAGGATCATCTGGATATCCGCGGGCAACCGTTCCGGCGGGATCATGGGCGAAAAGCTGACGGTCGAAACCACATATTTCGGCACCCCCAAGGGCAGTGCCGAACACAGATCGAGCGCAAGATCCGTCCCCATCGTGCCGCCCAAAACGACAACACCATGGATCGCCCCCTCGGCCTGCAACCGCGCCGCAACCTGCGCCGACCCCCGCGCCATGATCTGCATGGCGACATTCTCATCCTCGGCGGCGATGGCCTCGGCGATGCTTGCCCCCGCCGCCTCTGCCACCTGATGTTTGCTGATGTCGCAAGGCACCGACGGGTCGCCCAGCACCGATACATCCATCGTCAGCACCCGCCCGCCCTGCGCGCGGATCACATCGGCCATATAGCCCAGTTCATCGTCCTTGGTGTCCCAAGTCCCGGCGACAAGAATGGTGCGCGTCTCAGTCATCACAGTTGAATCCATGCCGTCTTCAGATCGGTATATTTCTCCAGCGCATGCAACGACTTATCGGCCCCATTGCCCGATTGCTTGGCCCCCGCCAAGGGCACGGTGACATCGGCCCCGCCATAGGTGTTCACATGCACCACACCCGCGCGGATGCCCCGTACCATCCGATGCGCCCGGCCAAGGTTCGCCGTCCAGACCCCTGCCGCCAACCCGTAATCGGTCGCATTGGCCAGATGCAGCGCCTCGGCCTCTGTCTCAAACGCTGTCACGGCAAGAACAGGCCCGAACACCTCTTCGCGGAACAGCCGCTGCGAAGGGGCCACCCGGGCCACGATGGCCGGGTCCATGTAATACCCCCCCGTTTCGGTCAGGATGCGCGCACCGCCACGCACCACCTCGGCCCCTTCCGCGCGCGACTCGGCGACAAACCGCAGGTTTCCCTCCAACTGCGCCAGCGAATTGACCGCCCCGACCTGCGTGCCAAGGTCCAGCGGGTTGCCCACCCGCAGCGCGGCCGTCGCCTTGGCCAAAGCCTCCAGAAAGTCCTCCTGAACAGACGCCTCGACCAAAAGCCGCGACCCCGCCACGCAGACCTGACCCGCATTACGAAAGATCGCCATCGCCGCTGCCTTCGCCGCCGCCGCCAGATCAGGCGCATCGGCAAAGACGATGTTGGGCGACTTGCCCCCCAGTTCCAGATAGCAGCGTTTCAGGTTCGACCGCGCGGAATATTCCAAAAGCCGCCGCCCTGTTGCCCCCGATCCGGTAAAGACCAGCACATCTACATCCGGCGAAAGCGCCAGCGCCTCGCCCGTCACCCGCCCCTGTCCAGTGACGACATTGAACACCCCCGGCGGCACCCCCGCCTCCAGCGCCAATTCCGCCAAGCGCAGCAGCGTCAAGGATGCCGTCTCGGCTGGCTTCAGCACAACCGAATTCCCCATGGCCAGCGCGGGCGCCACCTTCCACGCCCCGATCATCAGGGGGAAGTTCCACGGCACGATGGCCCCCACCACCCCCACGGGTTCGCGATGGATAAGCGCCAGCACATTGCCCGCCGTCGGTGCCACCTCGCCATAGACCTTGTCGATGGCTTCCGCGTAATAGCGGAAGGTCGCCGCCGCACTGCCCGGCTCGGCCTTCAACGCCATCGAAATCTCGGTCCCATTGTCGCGCACTCCCAGAACAGCCAGTTCCACCGCATGCGCCTCGATCAGGTCCGCCAGACGGTGCAGCACACGCTTGCGATCGGCAGGGGCCAGCCCCGCCCAGCGCCCGTCGTCAAAGGCCGCCCGTGCCACGGCACAGGCCCGCGCGACATCCGCCGCACTCGCCCCCGCCAGTTCCGTCAACCGCGCCCCGTTGATGGGAGAGATCACGGGAACCGGCTCCCCCTCCCCCTCGACCCAGTTCCCGCCAATGAGCAGGCGCTGGGGCGGCACCGGTTTCGCTGCCAGACGGTCGATGGTTGCTTGGTCAAGTGTCATTGATCTGCCAGTCCTCGCGCGGGCGACGCGCCTTCAACGCCCCCCGGATGGTAAAGAAAATAAGGATGCACAGCCCCACCAACATGATGGCCGAAATGGGCCGGGTCACGAAGATTGACATGTCGCCCCCCGCGCCACCCACTGCTTGCCGGAAGCGGTTTTCAAGGATCGGCCCCATCACCACGCCCAAAAGGATGGGCGTCAGCGGCCAGCGATGACTGCGCAGGATAAAGCCCAAAATGGCAAATCCCATGGCCAGCCCCACATCCGAGAAATTGTAGTTCGACGCATAGGTCCCGATCAGCGACAAGGTCAGGATCGCCACCCCCAGGAACCGTTTGTTGATCAGCGCCGCCCGCGCAATCGTATTGGTCGCCAGCAGCAAAAACAGAATGATGACCACATTCATTGCCAGAAGCGTCCAGTAAAGCCCCGCCACAAATTCCGGTCGGTTCAGAAACAGATCCGGCCCCGGAATGACGTTATGCACAAGGAAAACCGCCAGCATCATCGCGGTCAGCTCTTCACCCGGAATACCAAGCGCCAACATGGGGATCAGCGCCGCAGGCGGCACGGCATTGTTCGTGGCCTCGGACACGATAATCCCTTCCGGCGCGCCCTTGCCGAACAGATGCCCCTCTTTCGAAAGCTTTCGCGCCCAGACGTAATTCACCTGTTGCGCCAAAAACTCCCCCACCCCCGGCATGATCCCGCAGATGATGCCAAAGACCGATGAACCAAAGAGGGTGACCTTGTAGCGGAACACTTCCATGAAACCTTGGAAGAAATGCCCCTTCAGTTGCACTGTCTGCCGTGCTGTGTCCCGGCCCGTCAGCTGGATCAGCGCCTCAGACATGGCGAACAGCCCGATCACCATCGGCACCAGCGGGATACCTTGGATCAACCAACTTTGCCCGAAACTGTAGCGTTGCGTGGAATAGGCCGTCTCGATCCCCACCGTTGCTAGGAAAAGACCAAAGGCCAGCGCCGCCGTCGCCTCTACCCGCCGCCCGCCATGCCCGATGACAACCAGAACCAGCGCCGCGAAGGCCAGCATGGCAAACTCCGCCGATCCGAAATTCTTGGCAACCTCCGCCAAGGGTTTCGTCAGCATCATCAAAGCCAGCACCGCCAGCACGCCCCCCACGAAGGACGATGAATAGGCAAGGCTCAGCGCCCGCCGCGCCTCGCCTCGGTCAACGAATGGCTTGGCCTCCAGCGCCGTCAGCACGGCTACCGGACTGCCGGGCGTATTGATCATCACAGCAGGAATCGCCGATCCGTAGGCCGACCCGCAATAAACCCCCAACAGCAGCGTCATCCCCGTCAGGGGCTCCATCGCGAAAGTGCTGGGCAGCAGGATCGAGATCGTCACCGCCGCCCCCGCGCCCGGAATGGCCCCCACGATGACGCCAAGGATCGCCCCGATGCACATGGTCACGAAGACCGCAGGATCGGCCAATTGCTGCAAGCCAAGAAGGATAAAGTCCATCGCCGCGCCTTTCAGAACCAGCGCAACAGCGCAAGGCGGATCGCATCGGGAAACAGGTCATAGACATCCGGCGCAGGCATCCACACGCCCAGCCCCGCCCGGAACACCCCGATCATGAAAACCGAAAGGCCAAACCCCGCCAGCATCCAGCGCGGCGCGGTCAAACCGACCCGCCACAAAAGGCCCAGCACGAAAATCAGCGTCGACGGGAAATAGCCCAGATGCTGGATCGCCCAGATATAGGCTGCGTAATGGGCCAGAAACTCCAAAGGCCGCAGCCAAGCCAGCATCTTGGCCCGCGCCTCTTCCCATTCTGCAGCCGTGGCTGGATTGGCCCGCAGATCGGCAATGTCGCGCCAAAGGGTGATCAGGTTCGCCCCGGTCAGCACCACCAGCGCCACACCCGGCGCAAAGGCCGGTCGCGTCCACCACCCGCCCGAGGCCTGCCCCGTGCGCGTGGCCACCCCGATCAGCGCCAAAAGCAAAACCGACACCGCCGCAAAGATCAGGGCCAGCGCCATGCTCTCCAATCGGTTTGCCTGTGGTTCGTCCGGGTCCGTCATGCCAAGTCCCCGCCTTGTGGAAAGGGGCGCGACCCTCTGGCCGCGCCCCGCCAGACCTTATTCCGCCACGCCCAGCTTTTCGCGCAGCGCCCCCAGTTCGACCATGTCCTTGGCCACCTGCGCGGTCGATGCCGCCTGATCCTGCCAATAGACCAGCGCCCCGGTCGTCTTGGCGATCTCTTGCGCGGCCTCGCTTGCTACAACGGTCTGCGCCACGGCGGCGATCTTGTCCTTCACCTCTTGCGGCGTGCCCTTCGGGACGAACAGCCCGTTCCACAGCGAAGATCCTTCCAGCGCAGGCACCTGTTCGCCCAGCGTCGCCACATCCGGCGTGATCGCTGTCCGGTCGCCGGTGATCGTGGCAAGAACCTTGATCTCGCCAAGGCAAGAGAGCACCAGCTGCGCCGTCGTGTTGATCACATCCGCATCGCCATTGGCCAGCGTGGAACAATCTACCGCGTCAAAGGCCGCCTCGGCGCTGAAGGCCCCGCCCAGTTCCTGAAGGCCATAGACCGTCATCATTGTAGGCTCGATCCCATAGCCGAAATGGCCCAGACGCACGGGGTTCGCTTTCGAATATTCCGCCAGTTCCGCCATGTTGGAATAGGGTGCATCCCCCTTGGCCGCGATCAGGAAGGGATAGGTCAGGAAGATGCCCACAGGCTCCAACGCATCCGCCGCGAATTGCGCATCCGGCCCCATCGTCTTGACCGTCGGGATACCCACGGTCAGCGACCCAACCGTATAGCCATCCGGGGCCGCCGTTGCGACCTCAAGCCCGCCCACGACGCCACCGCCGCCCGGCTTGTTCACCACCGCCGCAGGCACCCCCGTCTGGCTTTGCAATTCCTCGGCGATCATCCGCGTCAGCACATCCTCCAGATCGCCGGGGGGCCACGGCACGATGAAGGTCACGGGCTTTTCGGGATACTCCGCCAACGCGGCACCACTGAACGCAGCAAGGGCAAGCGCAGCCGCGCTGCCCAGAAGGGCGACTTTCTTCATTTCTCTCTCCGCTGTTGGTGGTTCATTATTTGAACCGTTGGTTTGAAAAATAGATTGACAGGCCAAGCGCCGATCTGTCAACAAAAATGCAATGGCGGGGATGCAGCCTTTCCCGCCACCGCCGCAGGACGCCGGAAAGCCAATGGGAACCGTAGGAAAAGCTCTTGATCTGCTTGATCTTTTCACCCGCCAAAGGGCGCAGGTGGGGCTTTCTGAAATGGCCCGGCTGTCGGGGTTGAACAAGGCCACTTGCCACCGCCTGCTCACGGAAATGGAATCGCGCGGGCTGGTGGAACAGGTCGGCGCCGCCCGCGAATACCGCCTTGGCCCCGCCGTCCTGCGCCTTGCCGCCCTTCGCGAAACCGCCGTTCCCACCCGCGATGCAGCGATGCCCGTCCTGCAAACCCTCGCCCGCGCAACGGGGGAAACCGCGCATCTGTCGCTGCGCGAAGGCGACAAGCTCGTCACCCTCGCCTTCGCCTATGCCCCCACCCATGCCACCAAGGTGATGATGGAGGATGCCGACATCCTGCCATGGCATGCCACCTCATCCGGGCAGGCGGTTCTGGCCTTTCTGCCCGAAGCCGAACAGGTGGCCCTCCTGTCGCATCCGCTTCGTCGCCTGACGGATGTCACGGAAACCGATCCCGCCCGCCTGCGCGCCCGTCTGGATGACGTGCGCGCCAAGGGCTGCGCCGAAACGGCGGGCACCTTCGAATCCGATGCGCAAAGCGTGGCCGTCCCGCTGTTCCTGCATGGCGAGGCGGCGGTGGGCGCGCTTGGCGTCGCCGTCCCCGTCAGCCGCATGACGCCCGAACGGCAGACCCTGATCCGCCGCCACCTTGCGCTTGCCGCCACGGAAATCATCGATCTCTGGGGCGGGCATGTCCCCCCCGCCGTCACCGCGCTCTGGCAGCGCCTCACATGATCCCCCGAAGGAGACAGCCATGAAGGACGAGAACTTCCTCAAGGCGAACAATGCCCGCAGCCTGTGGCATCCGATGACGGCCCCTTCCGACAGCCTGAAGAACGCCCCCACCATCGTGACTGGCGCGCAAGGCGTGCGGATCACCGATCTTGACGGGCATGAGGTGGTGGATGCCGTCGGCGGCCTTTGGAACGTCAATCTGGGCTATTCCTGCCAGCCAGTGAAAGAGGCGATCACGGGCCAACTCGACCGCCTGCCCTATTATTCCATCTTCCGTGGCACCTCGAACGACTGCGTCATCGAACTGGCCGAGGAATTGCGCACCTTCTTCGAACCCGATGGCCTGACCCGTGCCTTCTTCACCTCGGGCGGGTCGGATTCCGTGGAAACCGCCCTTCGCCTTGCCCGCCAATATCACAAGATCCGGGGCGAGGCGGGGCGGGTGAAATACCTCTCCCTGAAAAAGGGCTATCACGGCACGCATTTCGGCGGGGCCTCGGTCAATGGCAATGCGAATTTCCGCACCGCTTATGAACCGCTGCTTCCCGGCTGCCACCACATCCCCGCCCCCTACACCTATCGCAACCCCTTCAACGAAACCGATCCCGCGCGCCTGGCGCAACTCTGCCTTGCCGCGCTGGAAGATGAGATCGCCTTCCAAGGTGCCGCCACCATCGCTGCCTTCATCATGGAACCGATCCTCGGCGCGGGCGGGGTGATCCCGCCGCATCCCTCCTTCATGCCGGGGGTAGAGTCGATCTGCCGCAAGCACGGCATCCTTCTGATTGCTGACGAGGTCATCACCGCCTTTGGCCGCACCGGGGCCTGGACAGGCAGCCGCCTCTGGGGCGTGAAACCCGATTTCGCCTGCACCGCCAAGGCCATCACCAATGGCTATTTCCCCTTCGGCGCGGTGATGATCGCCGAAAGCGTGGCGCAGGTCTTCGAATCCGATGCGACAGGCAAGGCCGCCATCGGCCACGGCTATACCTATTCCGGCCATCCCGTCGGCGCAGCAGCAGCACTTGCCTGCCTTGCCGAAACGAAACGCCTGAACGTGGTGGAAAACGCCGCCGCCCGTGGCACGCAGCTCTACGAAGGGGCCAAGGCCCTGATGGCCAAGCATGACATCATCGGCGATGTGCGTGGTGGGCATGGCCTGATGACGGCCATCGAATTGGTGGCAGATCGCGCCACCAAATCCGCCCCCGACAAGGCCATCCCCGCCCGCGTGCAAGAGGTGGCCTATCGTTCCGGCGCGATGATCCGCATCTCGGGGCCCAACATCATCCTCTCGCCCCCCCTGATCCTGACGGCGGCGGATGTCGACGTGATCCTGTCGGCCCTCGACGCCGGCTTCCTGGCGCTCTGACATGGTCACGGGATTCTGCTTCGGCGAACGCACGCTCTGGCATTCCACGGGCGAGGCCGCGCTGTTCCTGCGCCCCGGCGGCTGGATTCAGCCCCCTGCAGGTGGCGGTGCAGCGGAAAACCCCGAAACCAAGCGCCGTTTCAAGAACCTGCTCGATGTGTCGGGCCTTGCCCGCCACCTTGCCGTCGAAACCGCCGCCCTCGCCAGCGATGAAGCCCTGCGCCGCATCCACCCCGAAAACTACCTGGCCGAATTCAAACGCCTTTCCGATGCAGATGGCGGCATCTTGGGCGAGGAATCCCCCTTTGGCCATGGCGGCTTTGAAATTGCCAAACTCTCCGCAGGCCTTGCCATCCATGCGATGGACCGCGTGCTGACCGGCACATGGCAGAACGCCTACTCCCTGTCGCGCCCGCCGGGCCATCACTGCATGCCCGATCATTCCATGGGCTTCTGCCTTCTGGCCAATATCCCCATCGCGATCGAAGAGATGAAGGCCCGCCACCATCTTGGAAAAGTCGCGGTGGTGGATTGGGACGTCCATCACGGCAATGGCACGCAGGCCATCTTCTGGGACCGCCCCGATGTCCTAACAATCTCGATCCATCAGAATGCCTGCTATCCCGTGCATCTGGGCAGCACCGCAGAACGCGGCGCAGGCGCGGGGGAAGGGGCGAATATCAACATCCCCCTCCTGCCCGGCGGCGGCCACAACAGTTATCTCGCCGCGCTTGACCGCATCGTCCTGCCCGCGCTGGAACGGTTCCGCCCCGATCTTATCGTGGTGGCCTCTGGCCTTGATGCCAACGGGCTTGATCCACTCGCGCGCATGCTCGCCCATTCCGGCACCTATCGCGCGATGACCGCGCGCCTGATGCAGGCCGCAGATATGCTGTGCAAAGGCCGCCTCGTCCTTGTCCATGAAGGCGGCTATTCCGAGGTGATGGTCCCGTTCTGCGGCCATGCCATCATGGAAACCCTGTCCGGTCGCAGCACCGACGTGGTCGACCCCCTCCTTGACTTCCTGACCGCCCAACAACCCCCACCCGAATTCGACGCGCTGGAATCGCGGCGGCTTGCCGAAATGGCCCAAGGCTTCGGACTTTGAAAGAGAACAGCATGACCGATTTCGTGGCCCTTCTCGGCACCAAAGGCGGCCCCGCAATCCGGACCGGGTCACCGATGCCGACTTCCTCACTTCTTTCGCTGGGCGGGCAACGCATCGTGGTCGATGCGGGCCTTGGCGTCACCCGGGGGCTCTGTGATCAGGGAATGGCGCTGAAGGACATCGCCACGATCTTCATCACCCATCTGCATTCCGACCATTACCTCGAACTCGGCCCGCTCCTTCACACCGCATGGACCGCTGGCCTGAAAACCCCCGTCCGCATCTGGGGGCCATCGGGCCTTGCCACCTATTTCAAGGGCTTCTTCCTGTCGATGCAGGAAGACATCGACACGCGGATCGAAGACGAAGGCCGCCCCGATCTGCGCGACCTGATCTCCTGCCACATCATCCGTGCAGGGCAGCCCATCACCGAAGGCGCGATCACAGTCACGGCCCAAGCCTCCATCCACCCACCCCTGACCGAAAGCTGGTCGCTCTCCTTCAAGGGCGCGGGCCGTCATGTGGTCTTCTCGGGCGACACCGCCCATAACCCCGCCCTCGTCCCTTTCGCCAAAGGGGCCGACCTCCTGATCCACGAAGTCATGCTCGCCGAGGGGCTTCAGGCCCTTCAGGCGCGCATCGGCAATGGCGACGACCGCCTTATGACGCACTGGCTACGCGCCCATACGCTGGCCAGCGATGCCGCCCGCATCGCGGCCGAGGCAGGCGTCGCGGCACTCGCGCTCCATCACCTTATCCCCTCCGACGATCCTGCTTTCGGCCCGGATGACTGGCACCGCGCCTGCGCACCCCATTGGCAGGGGCCGCTCCATGTCGGGCGCGACGGGCTGCGCATCGACTTGCCGCCACAGGGATGACAAGTCCGCCCGCCCGTGGCAGGGTCACCGCACCCCGCCACGCGACAGGACCATGACCAACACCCCTTTCCCCGGCCCGCAGATCCCGACCCTTGTCCAGCACGTTCTGGCGCGTATCGATCTTGGCCAATTGAACCCCGGCGATCTTCTGGACGAGGCAGAGCTTGCCGAAACCTATGGCGTCTCGCGCACCCCCGTCCGCGAAGCGATCCTTTATCTCGAAGCGCTCGGTCTGGTCCGCCGCCTGCCGCGCAAAGGCTCCACCATCTTTCGCCCAACGCTGGAAGAATTCCTCGCCATCCTCGAAGTGCATGCCAAGCTGGAAGGTCAGGCCGCAGGCCTCGCCGCCCGCCGCCTGTCGCGCCAAGGCGCCGCCGATCTTGAGGCAGCGGTGCGCGCCTGCGAAGCTCATGCCAAGACCAGCCCCGACAGCGACCCCGACGGCTATTACCAGCACAACCTGCGCTTCCACGAATGCGTGGCCATTGCCTCGGGCAATGGCGTCCTTCTGGAAAGCCTCAAGACAAATGCGCGCAAACTGCTGGCCTATTACCGCGCGCGCTATCGCTTTGCCGGATCGATCACGCAATCGGCCAAGGAACACCGCGCCATCGCCGAACGCATCACCGACCGCGATTCCGCCGGGGCCGAAGCCGCGATGCAGACCCATGTGCAATTCGATCAGGTCACCGCAATGGACCTGATCGCCGCTCTTTCCTAGGTCGTCCGCCCCGCAGTAGCCTGCTCAAAGAACCGCGCGATCCATTCCGCAAAGCGCGGGCCTTCAATCCCCCGCTGCAAGGCCACGCGCCCCGCCACCCCCACATCCGCCGGGAAATGCGGCGCGAATTCCTCCACCAAGGCCGCCGCGAAATCCGGCGTCATCTCGGGGTGGTGCTGCGTGGCGAAAACCCTGTCGCCCATCCGATAGGCGGCCACCGCGCAGCCCTCCGATCGCCCGATCACCTCGGCCCCTTCTGGCAAGTCCACCACCTGCTCGCCATGCGCGGCGGCCAGACGGATGCGCCCCGCCCCCTCCATCCACGGCGCGGGGGCGAAAATCTCCGTCTCTGCCGCGCCCAGAACAAAGGGGCCGGGATTATGTCCCACCGTCCCGCCCAAGGCCTGCGCGATGGCCTGATGCCCGAAACAGGCCCCCACCATCGGCACGCCCTGCCCATAGGCCGCACGGATCACCCCCATCAACCGATGCACCCAAGGCAGATCATCCCGAACCGAGGCTGGGCTTCCCCCGATCAAAACCCCGTCAAACCCTTCCAAATCCTCAGGAAATTCGCCCTTCGGCAGATCAAAGGCCGTCACCTGCCACGCGGGCCGGACGCCGGCGATCAATCGGCGGAACTTCTCGGCATCCCGCGGGTGACGTGCCGCGAAATCGGACTCGTCGGTATTCGTCACCAGCAGGGCGATATGCATCAAGATTTTCCTTTACATATTTATAAGCCCCATCATTATGCAAAAAACCCTATTCGGCAAGGAGGCATAAATGACGGTCTGGACGCCCAACGATGACGGCCATGCCGATCTGACCAGCCATGACACCTTCCTGAGCGGCCCACCCCATAACACCTTCGCCCGCCTGCGCCGCGACGATCCTGCCCATTGGACGGAATGGGATCAGGGCGAACCTTTCTGGTCCATCACCCGCCACGCCGATATTCACGCGCTGAACGGCAAGCCCGACCTCCTGTCCTCTGCCCGCGGAATCAGGATGGAGGATCAGAGCTACGAGGAATACCTCGCCCGCCGCACCTTTCAGGAAACCGACCCGCCCGAACACATGATGACGCGGGTCAAAGTGGCCAAGGCCTTTTCCAAACCCGTGGTGGCAGGCTTCGAAGACGCGATCCGCGACCTTTGCACCGACATCCTCGATCAGGCGCTGGCCAAAGGCACCTTCGACGCCACAAAGGATATCGCCCGCGAATTGCCCATGCGCATGCTGGGCCGCATCGTGGGCCTGCCGGATGCAGACCTGCCATGGCTTGTCGAAAAGGGCGATGCCCTCATCGCCAACACCGACCCCGATTTCACCGATCACGTGCTGGACAAACTCACGACAGACGAATTCCGCATGATGCCCTTCAACTCGCCCGCCGGGGCCGAGCTTTTCGTCTACGCCAAGGACCTGATGGCCAATAAGGCTGCGGCGGGCGATACCTCCGGCGTCCTGCATCTGATCCTGCAACCGGGGCCGGACGGATCAGTCCTGCCAGAAAACGAGTTTCGGAATTTCTTCTGCCTGATCGTTGCCGCGGGCAATGACACCACCCGCTATTCCATCGCCGCAGGCATTCAGGCCCTTGCCCATCAACCCGAACTTCTGCCGCTGATCCAATCCGGCGCGGTCGATGATACCATGGCGGATGAGATCATCCGCTGGGCCTCACCCACCTCCTATTTCCGACGCACCGCGACACGCGACTTCGAATTGCACGGCAAACAGATCAAGGCAGGCGACAAGGTGCTTTACTGGTTTGCCTCTGCCAACCGCGACGAAGAGGCCTTCGACACCCCCTTCCGCGTCGACCTTGCCCGCAACCCGAACCGCCACCTCGCCTTCGGCCAAGGTGGCCCCCATCTCTGCCTCGGCATGTGGCTCGCGCGGCTTGAGGTGCGGGTGCTGTTTCAGGAACTCGCCAAACGCATCAAATCCATCGAACCGGCAGGGGAACAGAAATTCCTCCGCTCCAACTTCGTGGCCGGGCTGAAATCGCTGCCCGTTCATGTGACACTGCAATAATCAAAAGAACAAAGAAAAGGGAGTGACACCATGGCAGACCGTCTCAGGGCCATGTTCTGCGACCATCTCAGCCTGATGCGCGGCAAATACCTGCCCGCCTCCAAGATGAAATCCGATGGCACACGCCTCGCCCGCCCCACATTTTCCGTGCATTGGGACAAGGACCTGATCCTTGACGCGCCCCATACCAAATGCCGCGAAGGTATCCCCGATATGGAATTCCGCTGGGACGGGGCCGAAATCCGCGACGGCTGGGAACCGAATACCAAGGTCGTCACCGGCGATCTTTACGACAGCGACGGCTCCCCCATCCCCCTCTGCCCACGCGGCGCGCTGAAACGCGCGGTGGCCGATTGGCAGCGCCACGGGTTGACCCCCAAAGTGGGGATCGAACTCGAAGCCTTCGCTTTTGAGATTGCCGAGGATGGCAGCCTCTCCCCCCTCCATGCCCCTGGCGGCTATGTCTACGGCACCGGCCCCTTCGCCGATCCTGCCGGTTTCACCGATGCAATCTGGAACCGCGCCGAAGAGGCAGGCTTCCGCCTTGAACTCATCACCGCCGAATATGACACGCCGCAATATGAATTCACGCTCGCCTATGACGAGGCCGTGAAGGCCGTGGATGAAATGGTCCTCTTCCGCCAAATGGCGCGCGAAGTCGCCCTTGAACACGGCATCCTCCTGACCTTCCTGCCGAAACCCATCCTCGACAAGGGCGGATCGGGCCTGCATTTCAACCTCTCCTTTGCCGATGCCGCAGGCGCGAACGCCCTGATGACCGGCCCCAAAGGCGGCCCCGCCCATATGAACGATCTCGCGCGCGGCTGCGTCGCGGGCTGGATGCGGCATCACAAAGGGCTGGCGGGCCTCCTTGCTCCCACAGTCGGCTCCTACCTGCGCCTGCAACCCGCCTCCATGTCGGGCTATTGGTGCAACTGGGGCGGCGACCATCGCGGCGTCACCGTCCGCGTGTCGGAAGAAGGCGGGGCCAAGACCCGGCTCGAACACCGCATGGCCGATGCCTCCTGCAACCCCTACACCGCGCTGGCCGCCCTCCTCCAAGCCGCGCGTCTGGGGGTCGACCAGGCCTATCCCTTGCCCGATGCCGAAGCGGGCGATTGCTTCGACCGTATCGATGCAGGCCACGGCACCGCAGGCTCTCTGTCCGAGGCGATGGATGATCTCGAGGCCGACACCGCCCTTGGCGATGCCTTGGGCCGCGCGATCACCGACCACCACATCTTCATGAAACGGATCGAGGTGGACAAGACGGCCGGTCTCGAAGGCGCGGCACTGCGCGACTATTATATCTGGTATATCTAAGGGGGCGCCGATGCAGGCAACATGGAAACTGCCCAACGGTCAGGCGATCACACTCGACGTGGCCGAAGGCACGAACCTCATGCAGGCCGCCGTGGCGCGCGGCATCCCCGGCGTGGTGGGCGAATGCGGCGGGTCGCTGTCCTGCGCGACCTGTCATGTCGTGGTCGCCCCTGATTGGGCCGACCGCGCGGGTCCCCCCGGCGCTTTCGAGGAAGACATGCTCGACATCACCGAAGCCGAACGCCAACCCAGCTCGCGCCTCTCCTGCCAGATCAGGATGTCGGCCGATCTCGACGGGATCGTCGTCTCGGTCCCCGCCCCCTGATCGAACGGCAGCCGCATCGCCAGTCAAAACGGGCACCTCTTCCCGCCCCTTCATCTTGGCGAAAAATACTCTGCGGGGGTCCGGGGGTGCAAACCCCCCGGTCCCGTCGGCGGCCACCGGGCCCGCCCCCCAAAGACGGGTGCCCGGATCACGACGCCTTCAACACCCCCCGCGCGATCTGATCCTGTTCGATGCTTTCGAACAGCGCGCGGAAATTGCCCTCGCCGAACCCGTCATCGCCTTTCCGCTGGATGAATTCGAAAAAGATCGGCCCGATCACGGTCTTCGAAAAGATCTGCAACAGGATGCGCGTCTCGCCGCCATCCACCACGCCCTCGCCATCGATCAGGATGCCATGCCGCGCCATACGCTCCAGCGGCTCTTCATGGCCAGCGACCCGCGTCTTCGAGAGGTCATAATAGGCCATCGGGGGCTTCGGCATGAAGACCAGCCCGCGCTCTGCAATCGCATCGGTCGCGGCATAGATGTCATCACAGCCCACCGCGATATGCTGGATGCCCTCGCCCCGATAGCGCTTCAGATACTCGACGATCTGCCCCGTCTCCCCCCGATCCTCATTGATCGGGATACGGATCCGCCCGCAGGGAGAGGTCAGCGCACGGCTGTAAAGCCCGGTATATTTCCCCTCGATGTCGAAAAACCGGATCTGGCGAAAATGGAACAGGCGGCTGTAGAAGTCGAACCAGCGGTCCATGTTGCCCTTAAAGACATTATGGGTCAGGTGATCCAGATAATGGAACCCAACTCCCGTGGGCTTGGGCGGCGCAATAAAATCGAACGCCGCCGCATAGGGGTTGACCCCCGGACCATAGGCATCGGTGAAATAGATCAGCGACCCGCCAATCCCCACAATGGCAGGCCAATCCAGCGTCCGGTCGGACCCCATGTAAGGCTCGGCTCCGTTTTTCACTGCATGGTCAAAGGCATGGCGCGCATTCACAACCCGCCACGCCATCGCCGGCGCGCAAGGCCCATGTTCCTCGACAAAGCGCCGGGCATGGCTGCCCACCTCATCCGTCAGGAGATAAGTGATATCCCCTTGCTGCCACAGCTCCACCGCTTTCGTCCGATGCCGCGCCACCAGCGTGAAGCCCATCCGTTGAAACAGCGCGCGCGCCTCCTCAGGCCGGGGATGGGCGAATTCCACGAATTCGAACCCATCCGTCCCCGCCGGGTTCTGCACACTGATCACGGCCCGCGGCGCCTCATGTGGAAAGGGTCCCATCACATCCTCCTCGAAATGCTGTGCCTTCCCCATAGGTTTCCCACGGATCGCAACAGAGTTGCGCGCATTCTTTCGCTTGTTCTTGTGCAGATACGCAGGCATCCTGCGTAAATTCTATTATTCACGCGAAAAATGCGCATGCTTGATTCAACCGACCGCCGCCTGATCGCAGAATTGCAACGCCGGGCGGATGCCACTGCGCAGGACCTTGGCGATCTTCTCCACCTTTCCGCCAGCCAAGCCGCCCGCCGCCGCGCCCGACTTGAATCCGAAGGCCTCATCAAAGGCTACACGGCCCGGCTTGACCCGGCCAAACTCGGGCTCAGCGTGCAGGCCTTCGTGCAGGTGCAGATGGCCGCCCATAATGCCGACAATGCCGCAAGCTTCGTCCGCCTCGTCACGACTCTGCCCGAAGTGGTGGGCTGCTGGACCCTGACCGGTGAGGCCGACTACCTCCTCCGCGTCTGGGTCACCGATCTTCCTGCCCTGAACGCCCTCATCCACCACCGCCTCCTGCCCCACCCCGCCGTCTCTCGCGTGCAAAGCCAGATCGTCATGGATCAACCCAAGGCCGACAGCGGCCTACCCGTTTGACCGCCCGTTGGCTTCGGGTGAACCGCAGCGCAAACGACCCAAGCCAACACTGAAAAAACAAAAGACCGAACCGAAATTGGTACAGTCCCCCCGATCGCCGAAGGCTCGCGCTCACCGGGTCTTAAAGAAAAGCTAATGGAACTTTGGGGCCGCTTGGAAGCCATCGAAGCAGAACTTGACCGCCTGCCCCGACACCGATGCGGCTCACCCCGGTCCTTTCGGAACAGGATCAGCGCCGCGTGACTGAACATGCGATCACTCTGGTTGATCCGCCGATTTCCCAACCCGCCCGGGAGGTCGAGCGCTGTTTGATCGTGCGTGTCCCAGTGGGCCAGGAGGACGGCCAAGCGGTTGTTGCCTTGGACGGCACGCTCACAGCCCTCGTGGGGCTGGCCCAGAATGCCAAAAGCCCCGCTGTTGCGGGGCCTTATGAGAGTTTCCTTGATTTGGCTGCAGGGGCACGCCTTCGCCGTAATCCATGCGCGTTGGGTGCCGACATTTGATAACCAGATTGAAGAAACGGGCGGAGTGCGGACACTCGATCGCGCCGGAAAGGTACTGATTACCGACGTTGACCTGTATCAACGTGATATCCGAGACTGACATTTATGATAGCATCATCGGCTGAAAGCGGGGCTTTCCGTGAACCAACGTGATGCGGTCATCGAAGCGCGCGGTCTCACCAAGACCTATCAAAACGGTCCAACACTGATTCATGCCCTCCGCGGGGTAGACTTCACCGCGCGTCGCGGAGAGCTTCTGGTGATACTCGGACAGTCGGGATCGGGGAAATCCACCTTCCTCAACATCCTCGGCGGCATCGACCGGCCCAGTTCCGGCGAAGTCATCTTCCAGGGGCAGAATATCGCGGTGCTCGGCGATCACGCCCTGACACGCTATCGGCGCGACCATGTGGGTTTCGTCTTCCAGTTCTATAACCTCGTTCCCAGCCTGACCGCGCTTGAGAATGTCGCACTGGTGACAGAGATCGCAGCCAATCCCATTCGTCCCGAAGAGGCGTTGGAAATCGTCGGGCTTTCCGCCCGAAGCGGCCATTTCCCGGCGCAGCTTTCCGGCGGCGAGCAGCAGCGGGTCGCCATCGCCCGTGCCATCGCCAAGCGTCCTGAACTTCTGTTCTGCGACGAACCGACAGGCGCGCTGGATAGCGCGACGGGCATCCTCGTCCTCGAGGCGCTGGAACAGGCCAACCGCAGCACGGGGGCCACGACTCTGATCATCACTCACAACGCTGCCATTCAGCAGATCGCGGACCGCACCTTGCGATTTGCCGATGGCCGGATCGTCGACGAGGTGACAAACACCGAGCGCAAACGCCCGGATCAAGTGTCATGGTGATCCCTCCCCTCCGCCGCAAGGCCCTGCGCGATCTGCGGCGGTTGTGGGCGCAGGCGCTGGCCATCGCTTTGGTGCTTGCGGCTGGGGTCGCGACGCTGATCCTCGGCAGCGGGGCGCAGCGGGCGCTGACCGACACGCGCGACCGCTATTACGGCGAATACCGTTTCGCCGACCTTACGACCGATGTGGTCCGCGCGCCGCTGTCACTGGTCAACGACATCCGCGCCATCGACGGCGTGCTTCAGGCAGAGCCGCGCATCGTCAAGCCGGGACGACCGGACATTGAGGGGATGGCAGAACCGGCCACGGTCCTGCTGGTGACGGTGCCGCAGGCAGACGGGCTGAACCGGCTGCACCTGCGCATGGGACGGCTGCCCGAACCGGGCACGGCGGACGAGGCTGTGGTGTCTCAGGATTTTGCCACGGCACATGGGCTGCGACAGGGGTCGCACCTCGCCGTCGTGATGAACGGCAAGCGCCGTGTCCTATCGATCACCGGGATCGCCCTGTCGCCGGAATTCATCTACGCGATCGGTCCCGGCGAGATGATGCCCGACCCACGCCGCTTCGGCGTCATATGGTTGCCCCGTGACACATTGGAACAGGCCTTTGATCTTGGGGGCGCGTTCTCCAACCTTGTCCTCCGGTTGGTTCCAGGCGCCCCGGAAACACGCGTCATCGAGGAACTGGATCGCCTGACCGCTGCCTATGGCGGCGGTGGGGCCACCGGGCGGGCGGAACAGACATCGCACGCCTTCCTCAATGCCGAACTGGAGCAACTGGGGGCGATGGTGCAGGTCCTGCCGCCCATCTTCCTGCTCGTGGCGGCGATGCTCATGCACATGACCCTCTCGCGCCTCATCGCGCTGGAGCGAGAGCAGATCGGCCTTTTGAAAGCGATAGGTTACAGGTCGTCGCAGATCGCGCAGCATTATCTGGAATTTGTGGTGCTAATCGCCTGCTGCGGCATCGTGCTGGGCTTCGCAGCCGGGGCTTGGTTGGGCGCGGGTCTGGCGCAGCTTTACGCGCGCTTCTTCTCATTCCCGTTCCTCCATTTCGGGACGGACCTGCGGATCTACGGTCTGGCCGCCATCGTCACCCTGACGGCCGCGATGGCAGGAGCGCTGCAATCGTTGCGCGGGGTGCTATCGCTGACGCCAGCCGTAGCGATGGCCCCGCCCGCACCCGCCGATTTCCGCCACGCCGCCTGGGGGGTACTGGCGCTGGCGCCCCTCCACCAGACCGGGCGGATGGTGGCGCGCCACCTGCTCCACTGGCCCTTCCGCACGGCGTCCAGCATCCTCGGGATGACCATGGCGGTGGCGATCCTCGTGGCATCGCTCTGGTCCTTCGGGTCCATCGACCACATGATCCGGGTGACCTTCAACCTTGCTGAACGGCAGGATGTGAAGATCGTCTTCGCCGCCCCCGAACCCATGCACGCGCTTGCCGACATACGGCACATGCCCGGCGTCCTCGTGGCAGAGCCCTTCCGTCTCGTCCCCGCCCGCCTGACCAACGGAAACAGGTCCAAGCGCCTTGCCATCGAAGGCCGCCCCGCCGATGCAAGGCTGTCACGTAGCCTCTCCCCCGACCTGAAACCGATGCCAGTGCCGGAACATGGCCTCATCATCAGCGAAGCGCTGGCAGCCGCCCTCGCGCTGCGTCCCGGCGATCTGGTGCAGGTGGATTTCCTTGCGGGGCGCCGTGCGAGCGTTGCCATACCGGTCAGCGGCATTTCCGTAGGATATGTCGGCCTCGGCGCGGCGATGGAAATCGCTGCCCTCGGACGCGTGACCGGAGAGGGCCTGCTCGTCACGGGCGCCAACATCCAACTGGACGAGGCGGCGCAAAAGGCGTTCCTTGCCGCCGCCAGCGCCGCACCCGCGACGGGGTTCCTAAACGTCACCGACCTGACGGTGTCGCGCTTCCGCGACACGCTGGCCGAGAACATCACCTTGATGATCACCGTCTACGTCACCCTTGCAGCTATCATCGCGCTTGGCGTGGTCTACAACTTCTCGCGCATCGCCCTGTCGGAACAGGGGCGCGAGTTGGCCAGCTTGCGCGTCATGGGCTTCACCCGCACCGAGGCGGCATCTGTCATCCTCTTCGAACTTGCCGTCGTCGTACTGCTTGCCCAACCGTTCGGCTGGCTGATCGGCCACGGGATAGGGTTGGCGATGGTGGCGGCCTTCTCTTCTGACCTCTACCGCGTTCCTTTCGTTATGGGGCGCGAGGTCTATGCCACGGCCAGCCTGATCGTCATTGCCGCCGCCATCCTTTCGGCCCTTGTGATCAAGGGCCGGATAGACCGCCTCGACCTTATCGCTGTCCTGAAGACAAGGGAATGACCATGCGCCGCATCCTCGCCGCTGCCACCCTCGCCGTCTGCGCCCTGCTGCTCGTCTGGGTGTTCCGTCCCGCTCCCGTCCCGGTGGAGACGGCAAAGGTCAGTCGGGGCGATCTGGCCGTTGACGTCGAGGCGGAAGGGGAGGCCCGGATCCGAGAGGTAATCGTCATTTCAGCGCCCATCCTCGGGCTTCTGCATCGCATCACCCTCCATCCCGGCGATGCCGTCGTCGCGGGGCAAGTCGTCGCGGAAATCGGCCCCGTGCCCCCTGCCCTCATGGACGCGCGGACCCGTGCCATGGCCGAGGCGGGTGCGGCCGCTGCGGCGGCGGCTGTCGAACTGGCCCAAAGCCAGCTCATGCAGGCCGAAACGACGCTTGCCTTTGCCCGGATCGAGGCTGATCGCGCCTTAACGCTCTTTGACCGCGCCGCCCTGTCGCAACGCCTGCTGGACGAGACGATCCTTGCGGAACGGACTGCGGAGGCCAGCGTCGTAAGCGCCCGCGCCAGCCTTGCGGTACGCGAGAAAGAGAGACTTAGCGCCGATGCGGCCGTGAACGGTGCCACTTCCGGCGGCCGCGACTGCTGCACGGATGTCGTGGCCCCCGTGTCGGGCAGCGTCCTGCGCGTGCTGACCGAGGACGAGCAGGTGGTCCCGGCCTCGATCCCAATCATGGAGATCGGCGATCTGGGCGACATGGAGATCATAGTGCATGTCCTGTCGCAGGATGCCGTGGACATTGCCGCTGGATACGAGGCGGCGATTACGGGCTGGGGCGGGCCAGACCTCGCCGCGCGGGTGATCCGGGTGGACCCCAGCGCCACGACCCGCATCTCTGCGCTCGGGATCGAGGAACAGCGCGTCGAGGTCCGTCTGGCCCTCGCCGAGGCACCGCCCCCGACGCTCGGACATGGTTTCCGCGCCACGGCACGCATCACAGTGCGGACTGTTGAGGACGCGCTGCGTGTCCCGGTCGGGGCACTGTTCCGGGTCGGTGGGGACTGGGCGGTCTATGAGGTGGCGAACGGCAAGGCCGCGCTCACCCGCGTGACAATAGGCCTTCGCAACGATGAACATGCAGAGGTGATGGACGGATTGTCGGAAGGCACGCTGGTCATCCTCTATCCTTCGGACAACGTGGCGGACGGGACGGCTGTGGCTCCCTAGTCCCGCGCGGGCACAAGCCCGCCAGTGACCGGGATAGGAAGGGCCATGTCCAAGCCGACCACGGCCCTCGCGACAATCCTGAACCGCCGCGATTGGGTCACGTTTCCCGTTTTGGCACTGTTCGGCTACCCGTCAGAACAAGGTTGATGGACAAACTTCTCGACCAAAGAGAAGATTTCGAAACGTTCCGCCCTGAGACGCGCGTCGATATCTCTGTCCTCCTTGGTGATCCTCCTATCGCGTGGTCAAGGACGTGGTGGGACCTCATGGAATGGGATCTCATTCGATAGCGCGTCGACAGGATCAACAGGCCGCGGAAAATGTCAGAAGGGCCGTTCTTGCAGGGCGATGGGCCTTCCTCGGAGACGCAGTCGCCGCACTCGCAAACCTCTGCTTCGGCCCCCATAGCCGACGTTCCATCAGGACACCGCGCGGTCTCTCTTTCGCGTTTGTAAAATGACAAGTTCGGCCGAGGCTGTATGGAAACTGGCCGATGTGGTAGACTTCCGCAGGTCATGCGGAGGCGGGCATCACCACAACCGTGCCGCAGCGGCCCGCGACCTCGGACCATGCGGCCAAGGGGATTTATGTGCAGGCGGACCTTATCTATGACGCCGAACGGGCTGTCTATGGCTGCCCGGCAGGCGAAGACCTGACCGGCCGGTGGCCGTCAGGTTCTCCTCCAAGAGGCACGGTGAACGTGCTGTGCGCTCATGGCGAACCTAATCTCCGGAAATGCTCCGATCTCCCGCGCCCTGGATATCGCCACCACGTTTCCACACAGCCTCGGCAGAAAAGGTCGCTTGAACCCGAGATTTCGTTTCTCGCGGCTTTCCTTATACCGGCCGGTCGAAGGTAGAGTTACGCCCCCTGCATGCGTCCCGCGCTGATCACCGATCGCGCCTGGGCTGACGATGCTTCGGCACTCCTTTGTCCACGCTCCTTGGCATCGATGATCGAAAGGCAGTGGGTTAAACTACAGGATCGAAGGGTTATGCGCCTGAAACCCGAATGGCCCCGACGTGCGGTTGTCGATCATCGGCAGAATATGTTCAGGAAGATCAGGATCATCCGGGGCCAAAAGTCCAACCCGGCGTAGGTTGGCAATCAGGTTCGCGCGGGGGGGCGTGCGCTCCAGATAGGTGCGCACAGCGCAGGGCACATGATCACGATTGGCCGAGACGCCGACCTTCACCCCATGCAGCACCCGCCAGCGAAAGCTGTAGTCGGGGTAAAGCACTGTCTGCGTCACCTCAATTCCGGCGCCGGTCTCGTAGTCGTTCATGAACACCCGGTCGCCGGTCATAAGGGCAAGGCCTTGATAACGGAAATGTCGAGTAACGACGGCCTTGGGATCGCCGATGCGTTCAAGGCGCCTATAGAAGAGATGCTCTCCCTCAGGCGCGAAACTCACAAGCGAACGGATGACCATGCCCGGCGTGGACATCGACCAGTAATATTCGAAAAAGCTTCCCGAAAGCTGAAAGATGCGGGGGTCATTGCGCGCGAGAATTCGGTCGAAATGCATCCGCAAGACGCGTGAAAAGTTGTCGGACGACAGGCCGCGCAACTTCACGATGGTCGCAAAATCGGGCGGTGGCAGCCGGACCTCATATTCCTCCACGCCGAAGTAATCGCAAATTCGCCGTAAAAGCGCGGTGCGTGGAGAGGAGGTTCCCGCCAGGTAGCGGTTCAGTTGACTGCGGTTCAATCCGAGATCCCGGGCCACCGTCGAGATGGACGGTCGATAGCTGCACAGCAGGCGCAAATTTGTAGATAGATCTGACATGATACTATTTGGCCCTGTTTTAGCATCGGAATGCATCAAAGTGTAACGGTTTGCGAAATTGTCAAGCGACACGACCTGGCGCCAGTCTGTTGGCCAAGGGGCATCAGACCCCAACCTTCGGGGATGTGCTTCATGGACAGGACTGCCCGCGTCGCGCCGCGCCGCGCCACCATTGGGATCGTCGCGGGCTCGGGCCCCGAAGCGGGAATTGACCTTTGGGCCAAGATCCTACGCCGCAATGCTGCCGTTCTGGGTCCGGCTTTCCGCGGCGATCTTGATGCGCCGCGCGTGGTCGTGTTGTCCGAACCACAGCTTGGGCTGTCGATGGACCTTGCGAACAATGAAGGCCCGGTATGGGAAGCGATGCAAAGCACAGCCACCCGCATTGCGGCGCAGTCGGACGCATGGGCGATTGCCTGTAATACGTTGAACTGGTTCGCACCCCGCATTGCGAGCCTTGGGTTGACGGCGGATTTCGTCAGCTTCCCCGGTGTGGTCGCCGATTGGATTCCAAGTTCTGGAATTCATCGACTTGGTCTTCTGGGTGCCGCACCTGTAACCGAAATGGGCGCATGGTCGGCCTATCGAGACCTTGCCGGCCTGGTCGAAATCGAAACGCCCGCCGACCTGGGCGCGTTGCAGGATCTGATCTATGACGTGAAACGGCTTGGCTCGGCAGATCCGGGCCTGCGCCCGCGCTTTGCCCGGATTGTCGAGGCGATGCAGGCCGATACTCTTCTGCTGGCCTGCACCGAACTGCCGCTGATTGCCGATTTCCCCACCTCGAAGACGCTCGTCGATGTGACCGATCTGGTCGCCGACGCGCTTGTCGCGCGCTCCCTTGCGGGAGGGGACCGCGCCACCATGACCCCCGCCCAACAGGAGAACGACGCATGAAGAAACTGCTTTTGACAGCAGGCGCCCTTGCGCTTGCAGCGGGCGCCGCAAACGCCCAAGTCGCCTGCCCGATCAAGATCGGTGCCACTGCTCCCTTGTCTGCCCCCGGTGCCGTCACCGGCGGAGAGGCGATGCGGGATGCCATGACGATTGCCGAAGCTGACATCAACGCAGCCGGGGGTGTGTTGGGTTGTGAAGTCCAGGTCGTGGTGGCCGATGACGAAGGGCTGCCCGAACGCGGCCGCGCCGTGATGGAACGCCTGATCACCCAAGATGGTGTTGTGGCCGTGGGCGGGGGGTATCACTCATCTGTCGGTCTGGCGAACATGGAAGTGGCCGATGCTGCCGGCATTCCGGTGGTCTATGCCGAGACATGGAACGACGGGATCACTGGTGCAGGACGCAAGCATATCTTCCGCATTGCCCCCTTGTCGTCCGAAGTCGCCGCGATCTTTTCCAGCTTTGCCGCCACGGTGCCCGGGGTGAAAAAGGTGGTGATGGTCGCCGAAAACACCGACTACGGCCTGCCCGCGTCCGAGCAGACCAAGGCAGGGCTGGACAAAGCGGGCATCGCCTCGTCGGTCTTCACCGTCGATATCGGCACGCAGGATTTTTCCGGGATCATCGAGCGGATCAAGGCCGAAGACCCGGACATGATCATCCAGTTGCTCACGGGGGAGGCCAGCTACAACTTTACCCAGCAATCCGCCGAGGCCGGTATCGGCCCGCAGGATCTGCCCACCACCTGCGATCAGGCCGCGCTTGAATCCGGCGCTTTCTGGCAGAACGTGCCTGATGGCAACCTGTGCTTTGTCAATGCCGTTGGCCTGCCACGCGCATTGTACAACGACAAGACCAATGCCTTTGTCGCGGCCTATACCGCCAAGACTGGCAAATCGGCGGCCGAATCCTATGCGATGGAAGCCTACGACTCGATCATGATCCTTGCAGAGGCCATGAAGATCGCCGGGTCCACAGACGGCGACGCCATCGTCACCGCGTTGGAGAACATCACCTATCAAGGCGTTCTGGGCGAGATCACGTTCCCCTACAATTCCGCCAACCCGCCCTCCACCGCCGGTGTTGCCGACTATTTCTGGCACCAGTTCCCAAACCCTGCTGTGACCATGGTGCAATATCAGGCAGCCGGACAACTGGCCGCGGACGCGCCCAATGTCTTCCCTCCGGCCTACAAGACGGGCGAGCCGATCTGGCCAGCCTCTGTTCAGCAGTAAGAGGGGTATTCACATGGACCATCCGGGGTTCTTTTCCTTGGCCATTCTCTGGATGGTCCTTTGGGGGGCAATCGGCGGGGCGGTCATCCACCGCGCCTATCTTGCCCGCGATCTGGATGTGACTGCCGCCCGCACAGTCGGCGTGGCGGTCGGGGCGGCGACGGGGCCTTTCGGCCTTGTCCCGCTTTACCTGCGAACCCCGACACTGACCCAAGCGTGGCAGGCACTGCCCTGGATCGGAGTGGTTGCGGTATTTCTTTTCGCCTTTCAGGCGGCAGACCCCGACAATGTCTGTTTCACCTCGGGGGCCTTTGTCACCTCGCAATTGGTGAACGGGCTGATCATGGGCACGATCTACGGGCTGATGGCGCTGGGTCTGGCGCTGATCTTTTCGATCATCGGTATCGTCAGCTTTTCGCATGGCGAATTCTACATGATCGGCGGCATGGTGGTGTACTACATGACCGAAGTCTGGGCTCCTGGCCTTGGGCCCATCGCCGCTGTGATCGCAGCCTGTGCCGTTACCTTTGGCATCGGCGCGGCGTTCGAGCGGGCCTTTTTCACGCCGATCTATGCAGGAAAGGTCGAGCGTCCGAATGAATATGCGATCCTTGTTACCTTCGGTCTGGCCTTTTTCCTGCAATATCTTGTGCAGGGGCTTTCGGGGGCAAACCCTGTCAAGGCTTCACCTTTCTTCGAACTTCCGCGCAGTGAATGGCCGGCAGGCGCGCCGATCATCGAAACCACCCGGTCGAATATAAAGCTTTTCGACTTGATCTCGATCTCGACGCCCCGCCTGACAGCGGCAATCCTATCGGTGGTCATGCTGCTGGCGCTGATCTGGTTTCTTTACAACACCTGGACCGGCCGGGCTTTGCGGGCCACGGCGCAGGACCGGCAGGCGGCGGCGGTCGCGGGCATCAATCCGGGGCGTATGAATATGCTTGCCTTTGGGCTGGGCTGCATGCTGGCCGGGCTGGCTGGCGCGGTTCTGGTGCAGGCCTTTTCCTGGCTGCCCCAGACTGGGGCCATTCCCGCACTGCGCGCCTTTGTCATCATCGTTCTGGGCGGTCTTGGATCCTTGCCAGGCGCCTTTATCGGAGGATTAATCCTTGGTCTGGTCGAAGCGGCGGGCGCGGGCTGTGTGCCTGACCCGACTCGGGCAGCGGCCTATCTGCCGGCCTATGGCATGATCATCCTGACACTTGTCCTTCTCTTGCGCCCGCAGGGGCTATTTGGGAGGAAAGCATGATTTCCCATGCCCCCAAAATCGCCGGATATGTCGCGGCGGCCATTCTGGTCCTGTTCCCGTTAGTCTATTCGGCAGGCAACTATGACTTCGTGATGCATCTTTGGATCACGGCCTTTTACTACGCCATTCTTGCCTCAAGCTGGGCCTTGCTGGCGGGCTATGGCGGTCAGTTCTCATTCGCCCATCTCGCCTTTATGGCCATGGGGGCTTACGGCGCGGGGATTCTGGACAATTACGTCTTTCTGACTTCTCTGCCGACGGGCACCTGCACCGAGTTCGGGATATTTGGAACCAACATCGTCCTTCTCCCCCCGTCAGGCACGGGCGACGCCGGCGCTTGTCTGACAGCGGCCCGTGCAACATGGCCCGAAGGGGCAACCGTTAACCGCTTTCCGTTGCTTCTGCAGATTGCCTTCGGCGCAATCGTCGGTGGCGGGGCTGGCTGGCTGATCGGCACCTTGGTCCTTCGCCTGCGTGCGGCCTATCTGGCGCTCTTCACCGTGGGGCTTTCGGAAATCCTCCGTGCAGTCCTGTCGGCGGAGATCTGGCTGACCCGCGGGCAGGCTGGAATGCCGATGTCTCCGCTGTTCCCCGATGGCATCACCATCCTTGGCACATCCTATGGCCCGGCGGCCAAGCTGCCCGCCTATTACGTCATGCTGGCGCTGTTCTTTGCAACACTTGCGCTGCTTCTATGGGTAGCGCGGTCGCGGATCGGGCTGTTCCTGCGGTCCCTGCGCGAAGATGAGGATGCAGCCGAGGCGCTTGGCGTCGATACAGTGAAATGGAAGCGCGCAGTCTTTGTTTTGACCGCCGCCATCGCAGCGACGGCTGGGGCGGTGCAAGGGCATTACGTTGGCCTGATCACCCCAAACACCATTGTGCTTTTGCAAATGTCGCTGGTCATCGCAATGGCGGTGATCGGAGGGCTCGAAAACGTGGTGGCGGCGGCCATCGGCGCGATCCTGATCTCTTTCGCGCTGGAGTTCCTGCGGACAGATTTCACCATTCTGGGTTTTGAGGTCGACATGACGACATGGCGGTTGGTTTTCTTCGGCCTGCTCTTGATGCTGACCCTGCGTTTCCTGCGAAATGGGGTGATCCAAGGCGCGCTGATGTGGATCGAACGGCGCGGTGTGGGCGCGGAAACCGTCGCCAAGCGTCGTGCGGTGGAGGAGGCAAAATGATCACCCTTGACGTCAAAGACATCCGCAAGAAGTTCGGTAGCCACGAGGTGTTGAAAGGCGTCAGCTTTCGCATCGAAGGCCCGGAACTGGTCGGCCTAATCGGTCCTAACGGCGCAGGTAAGACGACTCTGACCAATGTGCTGGACGGCGCGATCAAACCCGACGGCGGAACCATCCGGCTGAACGGCACAAGGATCGACCCGTTGCACCCCTATGAAATCGCCCGCGCCGGGTTGGGGCGCACCTTTCAGGTGACGCGCGCCTTTCGCCGAATGACGGTGCTGGAGAACCTCTACGTTCCCGCCATGGCCATGGACGCAAGCGTGAACCGCAAGGCGATGGAGGAAAAGGCCAACGAGATCCTGGCCTTTCTGACCATCGACCATTTGCGGAACGAATATGGCCGCGCGCTATCTGGCGGGCAGCAGAAGCTGTTGGAACTGGGGCGTCTCTTGATGCTCGATCCCGATGTCTACATTCTGGACGAGCCCTTTGCCGGCGTGCACCCCAGCCTTATGGCCACGATCTACAAATGGATTGAGCGGGTGAATGGCGAGGGTAAGGCGATCATCCTGATTTCGCACCAGATGGAATCGATCTTCACCCTTTGCCGCCGCCTTCTGGTGCTGAACTTCGGCGATCTGATTGCCGACGGTCCTCCCGCCCTCGTCAAGAATGATCCCGCCGTGATCGATGCTTATCTGGGCGTCGAAGAAGACATGTCCGGCACTGGCCTGCTGACGCGAGAGGCGACCCATGCTTGAAGTGCGCAACATGGACGTCGGCTATTACCGCGACCTGAACATTCTTTCGGCGCTGAACCTTGATGTGAAGCGAGGCCAGATCGTCACCATCCTTGGTGCAAATGGGGTGGGTAAGTCCACCTCACTCAAGGCAATCTACGGCTTTCTGCGCCCTAATGGCGGCACCATTCATCTGGATGGCAAGCCATTGATCGATGTACCCCCGCATGAGCGGATCAACCTTGGCCTTGCCTATATCCCCCAGCATCCCGGCATCTTTCGCGAGATGACGGTCGAAGAAAACTTGCTCTTGGGCGCATGGACCTTCCGGCGTGACAAGGCCCGGATTGCGGAAAAGCTGGACGAACAATACAGCCGCTTTCCGGTCTTGAAGGAAAAGCGTCGTCAGCCGTCGGGGCAGCTTTCGGGCGGGCAGCAGCGGATGATCGAGATCGGCCGCACCCTGATGGGCAACCCCAAGGTCCTGTTGGTCGATGAACCCACGGCGGGCCTGTCCAAGACCTATGCCGAAGAGGTCTATCAGATGCTGCGCGATCTGCGCGACAGGGACAATCTTGGTATCCTGCTTGTCGATCAGGAAATCCGCCACGCGCTGCGGATCGCTGACTATGTCTATGTGCTGGAACTGGGGCGCAACAAGTTCGAAGGCCCGCCATCCGAGTTCGGCGATCTGCAAAAAGCGTTCTGGGTGGGCTGATGCGTCTGATCCATACCGGCGGCACGATCGGCATGGTGCCGTCGCCGCAAGGCCTTGTCCCGGCAACGGGGCTGGTCGAGGCGGCCGTCGGCGAAAGGGCGCGGGTCACGGCCCTTGATCCGCTGGTCGACAGCGCTGCCATCGGCGCGGCTGACTGGAACCTCCTGCTTGACTTGATTGATACCGCCGACGATCCGGTCGTCGTGACCCATGGCACTGATACCATGGCCTATACCGGCGCGGCTCTTTCCCAGGCGCTGGCCGGTCGCGCCGCTCCGGTCATCCTGTGCGGCGCCATGGCCCCGCTGGGAACCGGGGGCGATGCCGAGGGCAATCTTGACCTTGCGCTGTCGGCACGGCCAGGCCCCGGCGTCTGGCTGGCCTTCGCCGGACGCCTGATCCCCGCGGCGGGCCTTGTTAAACACGACAGCCATGGCGCCGACAGCTTTCGCGCGGTGCCGCAGGCGCCCTCATCTCTACCTCCAGCACGCCGGTTCGGCGCAGCCCGTATAGGCATCTTGACCCTGACACCAGGTATTCCGCCAGCAATGGTCCGCGCGGCCTTGTCCGAACTCGACGGTTGCGTGCTGCGCGTTTTCGGCGCGGGAACCGCGCCGCCCGATCTGGCGCTATATCGTGCTCTGTCGGATGCTCAGTCGCGCGGATGTGCCCTGCGGGCCGTTTCGGCCTGTGAAACCGGCGGCCTTGCCCCCGGTGCCTATGCGGCAGGCGCCACCCTTTGGGAGTCTGGGGTGCAGAACGGTGGGCTGGAAACAGCTGAAGCGGCCTTCATCCGGCTTTGGCTCCACCATTCGAAAGGGTCATGATGCGGCAGGACAAGGATTCGCTCGGGGTTGTAGACATCCCAGATCACGCGCTCTGGGGCGCTCAAACCCAGCGCGCGATCGACAATTTTCACGCGAGCGGCATCCCCATCAGCCATTTCCCGTCGCTGATCCGGGCACTTGCACAGGTCAAGCGGGCGGCGGCCGCCGTAAACGCATCTCAGGGGCGTCTGGACCCTGCTCTGGCCCGCGCCATCATACAGGCTGCCGATGAAGTGACCAAGGGCGCACATATGGCGCATTTTCCCGTCGATGTTTTGCAAGGCGGTGCCGGTACGTCATCGAACATGAACATGAACGAAGTTCTGGCCAACCGGGCTCTGGAAATCCTAGGCCATCCGCGCGGCGCGCATCACGTCTTGCAGCCGAATGACCATGTGAACCTGTGCCAATCCACCAACGACGTTTATCCGACCGCGATCAGGCTTGCGCTGATGGCCGAGACGCTTGGCCTGCAAGCTGCGCTGACCGGTCTTGCAGAGGCTTTCGCGACCAAGGGAACAGAATTTGCCGGGATCGAAAAGCTGGGTCGCACTCAGTTGCAGGACGCCGTGCCCATGACCCTTGGACAAGAGTTTAACGCCTTTGCAAATACGCTGCGAGAAGACGTGCAGCGACTGGACGAAATTCCCCGGCTTTTCGCTGAGGTCAATCTTGGGGGCACGGCCATCGGCACCGGCCTATTGGCGCCGGAGTCCTATCGTGCCGCCGTCGTGCCAGAGCTGGCGCGGTTGACGGGACTGCCCTTGACCCCCGCGCAGGACCTGATCGAAAGCTCGTGGGACACCGGTTCATTCGTGCTGTTCTCGGGGATGCTGAAACGCACGGCGACAAAGCTGTCCAAGATCGCCAATGACCTTCGGCTTCTGTCCTCGGGTCCACGCGGCGGGTTGGGCGAGATCACCTTGCCAGCGATGCAACCGGGGTCGTCGATCATGCCCGGAAAGGTGAACCCCGTGATCCCGGAAATGGTCAACCAGATCGCTTTTCAGGTGATCGGGGCAGACCTTACCGTGACACTGGCGGCAGAGGCGGGCCAGCTGCAACTGAATGCCTTCGAGCCGATCATCGCCTACAACTTGTTGACGGTGCTGACCCTTCTTCCTCGTGGCGCCACGGCGTTGGCCCAGCTTTGCGTGGCCGGTCTGACTGCGAACCCCGACACCTGCCGTGCCCATCTTGACCGCTCAACGGCGCGCGTGACCGCCATGGTTCCAGAGATCGGTTATGCTCGGGCAGCGGAACTGGCCAAGGAATTGCTGCAGAGTTAGGTGAGTTCACGCGGATCAATGGCCGTTCCGGCGCGAGCACAGAATTCTGACAGCGCGCATCTAGTCCGCACTCTGCCCCGGCAAATCCCCAAGGATCGCGCCCGCGGCTCAAGACTACTTACTGTTCTTGCGTCAAGGGCCGCTTTTCCTGCCATCCTGTGTCAAATTGCCAGGCAAGCATTCGTCCACTGTCCGCCCGGAACTCGTTTTTTCATCCGCTTAAGGTTAGACGGGTCATCGGTTGCGTCAGGCGTTCGCTGAGCCGGACGAAGCCGCTATTCGCCGTCAGTCTTGGAGCGGGAGGTTCTTCCCCGTGCCGTTCGTCTGATGAGAGAAATTGGCAAAACAATAATTGCGACGATTGCCAAGAGAATTGCCCCAAAGAAGTGATGTAACTTACTGCCCGCACGCCAAAATCCATGGGCTAACGTTGACGTGGCCAACAATGTGCCCGTAATTAGGTTGCGCATGCAGCCTCCCCAGTATCACCTTCTGTAGAGAGACAGTAGCAGAACCAATTTCCGGCACAAAGGGCTCGAAACGGCCCTTCGCTGACGTTCCCTCCAATGGCCGATTTGGGCCGGTTGTGTGGAACACGACGTAACGCCGGCACAAGGCGGGCAACGGGCAGACGCGATTTCACCATCAAGGTCCGTGGTCGCAGCAAAGCTCATGCCCATCTGCTCCCAAGCGCCCCTCAGTGTGACATGCGTGTTCCGTCCCGAGCCGCAGTCACAGGTACAAGGCGCGCATCGAAGATGAGGGCATTAATTTGCTGAATACAGCGCTCGCCAGCGAAGTTCGCCATGCCTTATCTTGCCAGTTTTGAATATCGAAGAAATCGGCGGAACTTGGGTAAGCAAGTCGTGGTGGTACGGCGTTTTCGCGCCGTACCACGTGCCTGGTCTCAACCCAGATGGTGCGTTTCAGGCACGCCGTAAACTGGCGTGTCTAGACCTTCCATCCGTGCTTTCAGCTGCAGCGAAAGGAACTGGCTGTAATGCCGTGACTGGTGCAGGTTGCCGCCGTGGAACCACAGCGCCTCTTGCTTGGTCGGTTTCCACATGTTGCGCTGCTCGCCGACCCAGGGACCGGGATCCTTTGGCGTGTCCGACCCCAGGCCCCAACACTTGCCCACCTTGTCGGCGACGTCCTTGCCGATCAGGTCGGCCGCCCAGCCATTCATCGAGCCATAGCCAGTGGCATAGACGATCACATCCGCCTCTAGTTTGGTGCCGTCTTGCAGCACCACACCATCGGGCACGATCTCTTTCACGTTTCCATGGGCCAGCTTGATCTTGCCGTCTATGATCAATTGGCTCGCACCCACGTCGATGTAATAGCCCGAGCCACGGCGCAGGTATTTCATGAACAGGCCCGACCCGTCCGCCCCCCAGTCCAACCAGAACCCGGCCTTCTCCAGCCCCGCATAGAACTCGGCATCCACCTCGCGCATCTTTTCATATAGCGGGATTTGGAACTCATGCAGGATCTTGTAGGGCAAGCTCGCAAAGATCAGATCGGCCTTCTCGGTCGTCATGCCCGACCGCACCGCCTGTTCCGAATAAAGCGCGCCGAGGCCGATATCCATCAGCGTGTCGGATTTGACGATATGGGTGGATGACCGCTGGACCATGGTCACGTCGACGTCGTTTTCCCAAAGCGCGGCGCAGATGTCATGGGCCGAGTTGTTCGAGCCGATCACCACCGCCTTCTTGCCCCGGTAGGCATCTGGGCCGGGATGGCGCGAGGAATGGTGCTGATCGCCCTTGAAAGTCTCCATCCCCGGATATGTGGGTAGGTTCGCCTTGCCCGACATGCCGGTGGCAAGGACCAACTGCTTGGGCTTCAGGACCACTTCCTGCCCATCCCGGTCTACGACAATGGTCCACTCGCCGGACTGTTCGTCATACTTGGCGGATTTGCAGGTGGTCTTGGACCAGTAATTGAGCTCCATCACCTTGGTATACATTTCAAGCCAGTCACCCACCTTGTCCTTAGGTGCGAAGACGGGCCAGTTCTCGGGGAACTTGATGTAGGGCAAGTGGTCGTACCAGACCGGGTCATGCAGGCAGAGCGACTTGTAACGGTTGCGCCAGCTGTCGCCGGGCCGCTCGTTCTTTTCGATGATGATGGAGGGCACGCCCAGTTGCCGCAACCGCGCACCAAGGGCAATACCCCCCTGCCCGCCACCAACGATCACGACATAGGGCTGCTTGGTATAGCCCAGATCGCGCGCCTCGGCCTCGCGTTCTTCCTTCCAGGTCAGGCGATGCTTGCCCGCCCCGTGCTTCGCCCCCAGCGGGCGAGTGAAGCCCTTGTGCTCTTCGTGGCCCTTCAGTTCTACCATCGTGGTCAAGAGGGTCCAGATCTTGCCCCCGATCAAGCGGATCAGGCCATAGCCCCGCGCCACGCCCGTCTCGAATTCGATCCAGGCCGTGGTTACGCCGCCGTCTTCCGACGCCGTCTCGCCTTCCGCAATCGTCCAGCCGCTGGGCTTCGTCGCCGCGAGTTGCGACCGCAGCATCCCGCCAATGGCCGCCTTGCCCTCGCTGGTGTGAATGTTCCATGTAAAGGTCACGAGATCGCGCCAATAGCAGTCGTCCTGAAAACAGGCCACCGCCGCGTCGATATCCCCCCGCTCCAGCGCCGCACCGAACGTGTCCAGCACCCCCTGCACCTCAGCATTCGCAGTCGTGTCGAGCATGTCGTCCTCCCTTTCGCTCTTGTGTCGGAAAGGGTGCCCCATCCCCACCCCCTGTCACGCGACAGACGCACCCGAGGCCGCGCGCAAAAAAGTTTCCCGGCCCTCGCGTTGCACGCGCAACAAATCACGCAACGACCCAAAGGCGCTACTGCGGCAACAGCCCCTCACGCCGCGCCCGACGCAGGATGGTGGACCGGTTCACCCCCAACCGTCGCGCGGCCAGTGCCATGTTCCCCCCACAGGCCGCCAGCACTTCGGCCAGCGACTCGCCCTCTTCCGCCACCGCCAGAGGTGCAGGAGGCAGGTCGGGCAGATCGACCACCGCCCCCTCTGCCAAGGCGATGGCAACCTCCAGCGTATTGGCCAATTCCCGCAGGTTCCCCGGCCAAAACCGCGCCTGCAATTCCGCCCGCGCGGCAGGCGACAAGCGCAGGCTGTCGGGCCGAAGATGCCCGAACTGCCGCATCATCCGATCCACCAGCCAGTCGAAATCCTGCCGCAAACGCAGCGGCGGCAGGGTCAGCGTCACGGCTGCCAGCCGGAAGAACAGATCGGCCCGGAACGCCCCCGCCCGCACCATCGCGCCCAGATCGGCGGCGCTCGCCGTGATCAGCCGGGGTCTGCGGCGCAGGGGCAGCGCATCGAACCCCGCGACAACCGCCAGAAGCATCGCCTGCGCCTCCGCGTTCATTGCCTCCGGCCCGTCGATGAACAGCGTCCCGCCCGCCGCCGCCTCGGCCAGCGCGGCCACCTCGCCTATCGCGGCAGTGGGCAGGGTGACAAAGGGACGGCTGCCCACCTGCGCCATATGCATGGCGCGCACCAACCGCTCCTTCCCCGTTCCCGTCTCGCCCGTGACCAGCACAGCAATGGGCGTGGGGGCCAGACGTGCCGCCTCGGCCACGATCCGTTGCACCTTCGGGTCCGGCCCGCCGATGGCCTGAAAGGCCCCACCAGGCACCGGCACCGCCCCACGCAGGGCGGCAGGAAACCGTTCCGATTGCGGCGCGATGGCATGGCCGAACATGCCCTGCCCGTCGCGCAACTGGATCAGCCTTTCCTCTGTGGGTCGCCCGCGCATCAGATCGGGCAAGCTGTCCACCGACAGATCGAAGAACCGGTCGATCCGCTCTCCGATCACCGGCCCCACCGCCTGCCGTGCCAGCACCGTCTCGGCCCCATGTGTCATCCCGATGATCCGCCCCGACCCGTCCAGCGCCACCGCCGCCTCCGGGTCCACATCCAGAAATTCCGGGCTGGTCGAAAACCGCAACACCCAATCGCCCCGGTTCATCGCCATCAGGTTCGCCATCTCCACCCGCCGCACGCTCGCCTTCACAAGGCTGAGCGCGAGGCTCTGGCTGATCTTCGGCTGTGGCGACCGCAGAAGCGAGATATCCAGCACCGCCGTCAAGTTCCCGCCCGTATCAAAGATCGGCGCGGCGGTGCAGGACAGGGGCGTATGCGTCAGGTCAAAATGATCCGATTGATGGATCGTGATCGCCTCCTTAGACACGATGCAGGACCCCACCCCGCAGGTCCCCGCCAGATCCTCCGACCAGTCCGATCCAAGGTAAAGCCCCGCCGCCCGCAATTCCTCTTGGAATTTCGGATCGCCAAAGTAATCGACTGTCACGCCCTTGGCATCGGCCAGAAGCAGCACGTATTTCTGCCCCGCAATCTGGCGAAACAGCGCCTCAAGCCCACTCCGGGCAATAGCGATCAGCCGTTCGGATTGTTCGCGGTGCTCACGCAGCCGCGCCTCGGTCACGATATGGGCAGGCGACGGCTTGGCGGGATCCATTCCGTATTGCTCAACACAGCGCCGCCAGGATTGTTCGACAAACGCATCCCGCCCCCTGCCGCGCCCCGACAGAACCTCGTCGATTTCCCGCAGATGCAAGAGGTCGGACATGTCTACTCCAACTCAAGCCTGTGGTGCAGGATCATGCATTCCTCCCTCTGGGGCAATGGTGCCTTCGTCGAAATCCGAAATCAGCCAAGACGACGCGCTCGCTTATGTCTTCAGGTGAAACGCTCCTTTTGCCGGGCCATTTGAGCGCGGGAAATGCTTTGACCTTCATCCGTCGGGCGGATGGACTGCGCGAAAGGCGCGGATCGTCCAACGAAGGACAGGCGACGAAACGGACACCCAAATGAACCGAGTGTCGGTCCGCTTTGGGCAGGTCCTGCCTCCCACGCCCGGCATCGCCACTCAGACGTCGCTAAAGATGCAAACGTCCGCTTCGTCGAAAGCGGACAGTGGGTCTTGGAATTTGTGCAGATCTCTTACTTGTCCCCCGCCTGCTACTCCTTCCCAGCAAGGACATCACGGGCAGAGATCAACATGCAGTGTGTCGCAGGGATTCAAAACTGAAGCACGGTGCGTGCTGCGACTGTTTCCAAGTGACGCTGTGGCGTGTCATTGGCCATCTGACATTTAAAAGATGCGTCCACGTCCCTTAGCGCTTGCCGCTATTGAGAACCGTCTCGGCCTTTCTAGCGAAGATCGGGATCGCTTTATCTGCACGGCGTTCCGGCAGCGCTCCTGTGCATTGCGACGGGTCTTCCGGCGCATCGTTCGAGGGTTGGAGGCCAAATTCAAAAAGCTTCGGGCGCGGGACTTGAACCTTTTGATATTGTTGAGGAATTAGTTTTGGTTGCGGGGGCAGGATTTGAACCTGCGGCCTTCAGGTTATGAGCCTGACGAGCTACCGGGCTGCTCCACCCCGCGCCATTTTTGTCTGACTTGGTTGGTTTTTGGAATCGTTGAGGGATTTGTGCTTCTTTCTAGGTTTGGCGGTGACCTACTCTCCCACGTCTTAGGACGCAGTACCATTGGCGCGACGGCACTTAACGGCCGGGTTCGGGATGGGACCGGGTGTTTTGCTCGTGCTATGACCACCAAACCGAGGAAGGAGCACGGGGCGTGTTTTTGTTTCACGCCCCTTACATCAGTATTTGTTCCAAGATTGCTTTTGAGTTTCAGGAACAGCCTTGCTGTTTCTGGATCAAATCAAGCCTATCGGGCAATTAGTACCGGTCAGCTGAACGCATTGCTGCGCTTACACCTCCGGCCTATCGACGTGGTGGTCTTCCACGGCCCTCAAGGGAGACCTTGTTTTGAAGGGGGCTTCCCGCTTAGATGCCTTCAGCGGTTATCCTGTCCGATCATAGCTACCCTGCACTGCCGTTGGCACGACAACAGGTCCACCAGTGGATCGTTCACCCCGGTCCTCTCGTACTAGGGGCAACTCTTCTCAAGTCTCCTACACCCACGGCAGATAGGGACCGAACTGTCTCACGACGTTCTAAACCCAGCTCACGTACCTCTTTAAATGGCGAACAGCCATACCCTTGGGACCTGCTCCAGCCCCAGGATGAGATGAGCCGACATCGAGGTGCCAAACGATGCCGTCGATATGGACTCTTGGGCATCATCAGCCTGTTATCCCCAGAGTACCTTTTATCCGTTGAGCGATGGCCCTCCCACTTGGGACCACCGGATCACTATGGCCGACTTTCGTCTCTGCTCGACTTGTCAGTCTTGCAGTCAGGCTGGCTTCTGCCATTGCACTCAACGAGCGATTTCCGACCGCTCTGAGCCAACCTTCGCGCGCCTCCGTTACTGTTTGGGAGGCGACCGCCCCAGTCAAACTCCCCACCATGCATGGTCCCGGACCCGGATAACGGGCCGCGGTTAGACATCAAGAGTGCGAAGGGTGGTATCTCAAGGGAGGCTCCACAGAGACTGGCGTCCCTGCTTCGATGCCTACCACCTATCCTGCACATCACAATCCTGATGCCAGTGCAAAGCTGGAGTAAAGGTTCATGGGGTCTTTCCGTCTAACCGCGGGTAGTGTGCATCTTGACACACAGTTCAATTTCGCTGAGTCCACGTTAGAGACAGCGGGGAGATCGTTACGCCATTCGTGCAGGTCGGAACTTACCCGACAAGGAATTTCGCTACCTTAGGACCGTTATAGTTACGGCCGCCGTTTACTGGGGCTTCAATTCGGAGCTTGCACCCCTCCTTTTAACCTTCCAGCACCGGGCAGGCGTCAGACTGTATACGTCGCCTTACGGCTTCGCACAGCCCTGTGTTTTAAGTAAACAGTCGCCACCCCCTAGTCTGTGCCCCCCGCCCATAGTTGCCTACAGACGGGGCTCCCTTCTCGCGAACTTACGGGAGCATTTTGCCGAGTTCCTTTAACGTGGTTCTCTCAAGCGCCTTGGTATACTCTACCAGTCCACCTGTGTCGGTTTAGGGTACGGTCTGATGGAGGGCTATTTCCAGGGACCTCTAAGCAGCTCACCCAATCCGATAAGGGCAAACTACAGTCGAGATCCGTCACATCCTCCTGGCCCAGGAATA